>CAYTZS010000045.1:0-29315 GCA_964442355.1 uncultured Saprospiraceae bacterium
GGTCACGGTGGTCATCAGCACCATCATCACCAATCTACGGCGGTCAGGGTCAGATGTTTGGTGGTAAATGCGCTCTCCCATCAAAAGTACAATGAAAACCAATGCCACGAACAGCAGCGCACCAATGTAGCCCTGTTCCACTGCCACCATCAAGTAGTAACAGTGGATGCCGGAGCCTTCTTCGTTTTCGCTGACGTAGGTGCGGAAGCCGTGCAGCGTGTAGGTTTTGTAAAACGCCGTGAACGTGCCCGGCCCAAATCCGAGCCAAGGCCGCTCGCCAATCATGTGGCCGCCCGCCACCCAGCGATAGACCCGTTCCATCGTGCTCACATCCTGGCCTTTGGTGGTGGCAGAGAGCAGGTCGCCGAAGTCCTCGTGGGTAATGGTCTTTTCGTAGGTCGGCTTGTGGTCGAGGTAGTTGTTGTGGCGCACCATGCCAGCGATGTATAGCAGCGCCAAGATGCTTGCCACAACCAGTGTGGGCTTCATTAGTCGCCATTTTATCACAAAATAAGCGCCGACGGCAATAGCCAATGCCCCATAAGCCGCCCTCGTGAAGGAGTATTGGATGCCGATGAGCAGCAGCCCTGTTGCGCCAGCCAGCACCCACCACTGCCACGACCAAGTGCGGTACATCTGCCGGGTGAACCATACGAAGGGAAAGAAAATGGTCATCATACAGGCGTAGGCCACTTTGTTGCGGTAAAACGGCTGCACGATGGTGTGGATTTCCGCGAAGCTAAACCCAATGGCGGCATGTTTGCGGAGCACGTAAAAAATGGTGCCCACCAGCGGCACGAGCACGACCCAAGTGAGTGTTTTCAGGTCTTTTTCTTCCTTCAAAATGCTGCCCGCTAGGAAGAAAAACGAGGTGACGTACCAGATTTTTGCGAGGGAGTATTTCAGCGAAATCAGCCAGTCTTGCGAGGTGATGGAGGTAAAAAAGAACCAGCCAAGGTGCAGCAGCAGTGCCAAGGTGATGGGGTGCCGCAGGAAGTCGGAGCGAAGATTTCGCCCATTGCGAAGCGTGTAAAGAAAGTAAACGCCCATCATCGTAACCATCATCAGCTCGGTCGGCATGTCGGTAACGGTGCCGTTGGGCAGCCAGACCTCCACCGTGAGCGGGATGAAAAAGAAGAGCAGGAAAAACAGCTTGCGGAAGTCAACGATGGCGAGGTAGCCGTACAATGCCAAAGCCGGGATGCCTGCCAAAAACCACCAGTTGCCAGCGAGGCCGACAAGCAGGCTTGCTACCACAATGGTGGAGTAGCCGATGAGCAGGTTGCGGGTTTGGTGGTCGGCGAGGGTCATGCGGGCTTGATGCTCAAGATTTCACGCCAATTTACATCTCGGTAGGTGTCGAAAATCAACACCCCGATGATGCTGAAAATGAACGCCACCGCCGTTGCAGCGATGACCATCAATGCCCGTTTGGGCCGCTCCTTGATGACCGGTACTTGGCCTTCTTCGAGAAGGAAAATCGCAGGAAACTCGGAAGCGTAGGCAGCTTTCGACATCTTGTAATGCTCCTTGTCCTCAGCCAGTTGCTCGCTCGCTTGGAGCTGCGATTCCACCAGATAGTCCATCAAGGCCATGCCTCGGTTGAATGTATCAAGGCGTACGTAAAGCTGTTGGAGCTGGCTCTCGTAACCCGTGATATTTGCCTGTAACAAGGTCAGCGTGTCACGTTGTTTGAAGCCTGCATTGCGAAGCGACTCCATCCTTGCCCTTGATTGGTTCAGCTTGGCTTCACCTGTGGCAATGAGTTCAGATAGGTTTTCGGATTGCGCCTTGGTGTTGTAAACCCCATATTTTAGTCGGATTCGCTGCATCGAGTCGTTCATCATTTTCATGTCCGCCTCTTTTTGCGCAATGTTTTCTTCGAATGTGCGCACCGTCTTCGCTTGGCCTTCCTTCACGATTTTTTGCGCCATTTCGTTGATGAAATTGCGAGCGGCATTGGCCATCTTGGCTGCCATTTCCTTGTCCTCGTCCTCGATGCTCAGTTCAATGGCGTCGTACTTCGTCTTCACCACGTCGAAGTGGCTCTCGAACTCCAACGCCACGTAGTACGGTCCCCGGAGGCTTTTCGGGTCAATGTCGTAGCGCTTGTACAGGTCGAAGCTGTCCACCATGAACGCCACCAACTGCCCAGAATTGGCGATGCTGAGTACTCGATCAATGTCGTTTTCCGTGCCGTAGTAGTCAGGTGCCTCTGCCGAGATGCCGAAGATAGAAGCTGGCACTGCCAAATCGGGGCTGGCAGCATAAAAAATCGTGGTGGATTTGTAGTAAACCGGCAGCACCAGCGACACAATCGCTGCTCCAATGGCCGTGACCGCACAGGTGGCGATGATTATTTTTTTCCACTTGAAGATGGTCGAAATGACGCCGAGTAGGTTTTCTTTATTGTCCATGAATAGTTGTTCTGTGTTTGTGTGTTTGCGTATTCATGTGTTTTTGGGTGAGGAGCGTTTACCTCAAACACGTAAACACCTAAATGCAAAAGCACATAAAGCTGGCGCAAAAGTAACGAGAAACCCAGTGCTTCCACCCCTCGCCTATTTTTTCATTATCGTCAGCACCGTTTTCAGGTTGATCATGCGCAGCACAAACGCCAACAACAACCCGACAGCTATGGCAGCCCCGAATTTTAGCAACCAATCGAAGCCGGGCATTCGGTACAGTGTCCAATTTGAGCAGCAAACCAGTACGCCGAAGGCCGCTATTTTCAGGAATTGACGCAACTCGAACGGTAGGTTCAGCTCCCGTTTTGCGAGCAACATCATGCCCACCAGCACGATTGTTTGGGTGAAAAACGCCGACATGCCCGCCCCGATGGCCTTGAAATGCGGGATGAGCGCCAAGTTCAGCCCCAAGTTCACCACGATGCCCGTGAGGAACAGCCAGTTCATTTTTTTCAAGCTGTCGTTGGCGGTGAGCAGGGTGGAGTAGATGAAAATGCCGCTGAACGGAACCAGTGTCAGGATGATGAAGGCCAGCACGTCGCCGTAGTAGGCCGTGCCGTTTTCGGGGTAAATCCACAGCATCAGCTCAGTGCGGAAGGTGAAACAGGCCACTGCCACGGCCACAGTGCCGCCCCAGATGAGTTGGAGAGAGAGGCGGAGGAGGCTGACAATTGACGATTGACGATTGACGATTGTGGGCAGTGGGCTGTTCACCTCGTTGCCAACTGTCGACTGCCAACTGCCGACTACCAACTTTTCCTGCTGGCGCAATTGGCTGGAAAACATCGGCAACAGCAGCCCAGCGAACAGGTAGCCCGCCATGTTCAGCGCATCGAGGATGCGGTAGGCGGCGGCATAGACTCCAGCTTCGTGGCGACCGTCGGGCAGCATCCACTCCAAAATCACGATGTCGAAGCGGGTGTAGGCCGTCATCAAAAAAACGGCAAGGGCGTAGGGGGCGCTTTTTTTCAGGATGAGCAGCATCAATGCCCAGTTCGGGCGGAATTGCAGCGGCTGTTGGATGCGGTTTTTAACAATCAAAAATGCCACCAGCGCCGTCAGCGCCCAGGTCAGGTTTTGGGCGTGTACGAACCACTCAATGCGGAACTTGCCTTCCCCAACAGGGCTCCAAAGCAGCACCGCACAAACCCCAATCAGCAACAATTTGTCCAGCGTGGACACCATGCTGTCTGTCCGGTACATGCCCAAGCCGCTGATATTGGAGCGCAGGAATGCCGTCAGGGATATGAAAACATGGTTCAGGGCCACGAAGAAAATGAGGTGCCAGATGCCCACCTCAAACCCTCTCACCAGCGCAGCCAAAAAAACCAACACAAAGAAAGTCACTGTGAGCAAGCCCTTGAGCATCAAGGTGTTGTAAAATAGTTTGCCTACCAGCTTGGGATGCCGTGCCACCATCCGGTTGTTGAAATAATGGATGCCGAAGTCGTTCACCATGAACAGCAGAAAGGCAAAGCTGAACAGCGTGGCGTACAGTCCATACTGCTCCGGCCCAACCCGCTCCTGTATCGTCCGCTCGATGCCGAACACGTAGAACGGCTTGATGAGCAGGTTCACCAAGACGAGGAAGGCGGCGTTGAGGAGGAATTCACGGTTCACGGCGGCGGTGACTTGTGACTTGTGATTAGTGACTGGGGAGGCAAAGGTCGTTTACAATTCTTTCTTGACCATATTTTTAATTTTGCATTTTACGATTCCAATCACCAGTCACGAATCATCAGTTACCAACGTGCAATCCAAGCTCCGCCACCTCCAGCAGTCCCTCGACGACGAACTCCATTTCGACGCCCTGATGCGCACGCTTTACGCCACCGATGCGTCGGTGTACAAGGAAATGCCGCTCGCAGTCGCCTATCCCCGCACGGTGGAGGACGTGAAAAAACTCATCCGCTTTGCCACCGAAAACGGCACCAGTCTCATTCCCCGTACGGCTGGCACCTCGCTCGGCGGGCAGTGCGTCGGCACGGGCATCGTGGTGGACGTGTCCAAGCATTGGAACAAGATATTGGAAATCAACGTCGCCGAGCGGTGGGTGCGGGTGCAACCTGGCGTGATTCGAGATGAACTGAACCTGTTTTTGGCAAGACACGGACTGTTCTTTGGCCCAGTGACCGCCACCGCCAGTCGGGCGATGATAGGCGGCATGGTCGGCAACAATTCTTGCGGAGCAACCTCCATCGTGCATGGCACCACCCGTGACCATGTGCTGGAAATCGAGGCGGTGCTGAGCGATGGGTCGGAGGTGGTTTTCGGGAGCATGGGCGAAGCCGATTTTTTATCAAAAACTAAAGAACAAACGCTGGAAGGCAATATCTATCGGCAGTTCTACGAAACGCTACAAGTCCCTGAAAATCAAGCAAATATCCGCCGAGAGTACCCCAAGCCAGACATCCACCGTCGAAATACGGGCTACGCCGTGGACGTGCTGCTCGACCACAGGCCCTTCAGCCCCAACGGCCCCGATTTCAATTTCTGCAAGCTGCTCACGGGTAGCGAGGGCACCCTGGCGTTCACGACAGCGGTGAAACTAAACGTCGTGCCATTGCCGCCACCCGTGCCTGCTGTGCTTTGCGCCCATTTTTCCACTTTGGACGAAAGTATGGAGGCTACCCTCGTGGCCATGCAGCACCGCCCCGACCAGTGCGAGTTGGTGGACAAAATCACGCTCGACTGCACCAAGGACAACCTCGAACAATCGAAAAACCGCTTCTTCGTGCAGGGCGACCCGGCGGCTGTGCTGATGATTGAATTTCGCAGGAACACCCTGGCCGAGGCCGAAGCCGCTGCGCAATCGCTCATCGAATCCTTCAAAAACGTGGGCATGGGCTACGCCTTCCCCATCGTCACCGGCAAGCAGACCGGGCAGGTTTGGGCGCTGCGCAATGCGGGCCTCGGCGTCATGTCCAACATCCCCGGCGACGCCAAGCCCTACTCCTTCGTGGAGGACACCGCCGTGTCGCTGGCCGACCTGCCCGCCTACATCCGGGAGTTCGAAGCAATGATGGCGGACTTTGGGCAGCAGGCTGTTTATTACGCCCACGCCGGGGCTGGTGAGCTGCACACGAAACCGGTTTTGAACCTAAAAAATGCGGGCGACGTGCGGCAGTTTCGGGAGATTGCCGAGGCATCGGCCCGCTTGGTGAAAAAATACAACGGCAGCCTCTCCGGTGAGCACGGCGATGGCCGGGTGCGGGGCGAGTTTGTGCCGATGATGCTCGGCGATGCCAATTACCAACTGTTGCGGAGCATCAAAAAGACTTGGGACCCCCACGGCATTTTCAACCCCGGAAAAATCACCGATGCCCCGCCGATGGACGCCTCACTGCGGTACGAGGTAGGAGCGAATCCGCCTGAAATCACCACGGTGATGGATTTCTCCGACGCTGGTGGCTTCTTGCACATGGCCGAAAAATGCAACGGTTCCGGCGACTGCCGCCGCCTCGACCTCAGCGGCGGAACGATGTGCCCCAGCTACCGGGCAACGAGGGATGAAAAGCATACGACGAGGGCAAGGGCAAATGCGCTGCGGGAGTTTTTGACAGTTTCGAGTTTCGGGTTTCGAGTTTCGAGTCACCAATCACTAATTACGGAAAACGAGGTGAAACAGGTACTCGACCTCTGCCTCTCCTGCAAGGGCTGTACCTCCGAGTGCCCCTCCAACGTGGACATGACGACCATGAAGGCGGAGTTCACGCACCAATATTACCAGCGGCATGGCGTGCCGTTTCGGGCGAAGTTCTTCGGACATATCGGTCGGATGAACGCCGTGCTGTCGCACTTTCCACGGGTAGCCAATTTCTTCACAAACAACTCGTTGTCAAGCAGTTTGGTTAAAAAACTGGTGGGCGTTGCGCAGCAACGCAGCCTGCCGCCGCTGGCGACAACCACCTTGCGCAACTGGTACAACAAGCACCGACATGAACTGAAACCGAGCGGGGCGAGCAAGGGGAAAGTTTATCTGTTCTGCGACGAATTTACCGACTATTACGATGCAGAAATCGGAGTGAAGGCGCTGAAACTACTGGCCCGGCTGGGCTACGAGGTGGAAATGCCCCGGCATCCGCAAAGCGGTCGGGCGCAACTGTCCAAAGGGCTTTTGCCGGAGGCACAGCAGTTGGCGAGGGAGAATGTCCGCATTTTTTCCAAGTTGGTTTCAGCGGAAACGCCGCTTGTTGGTATTGAGCCATCTGCCATTCTCAGCTTCCGGGACGAGTATCCCCGGTTGGTGGAACGGGCGGATGTTGCGCAAGCTAAAGCACTGGGAACCAATGCGTTGCTGATTGACGAGTTCTTGGCGAGGGAGATACAGGCGGGGCGGATTACCCCAGATGTTTTCACCAAAGAAAAACGGAAGGTGTTGCTGCACGGACATTGCCACCAAAAGGCGTTGTCGAGTGTGGATGCCTCTGCGTGGGTCTGCGGTTTGCCAGAGAATTACGAGGTGGAGGTCATCCCGTCGGGCTGCTGCGGCATGGCGGGGTCGTTCGGTTACGAGGCCGAGCATTACGAAGTGAGCATGAAGGTGGGGGAGTTGGTGCTGTTCCCGGCGGTGCGGGCGCTAAAGTCAGGCGGTGACTTCAACTCACCGCCTGACTTGGATGAAACCGTTGCGGCGCCGGGCACGAGCTGCCGCCACCAGATTTTGGATGGGACGGGGCGGAAGGCATTGCATCCGGTGGAGTTGTTGTGGGAAGCATTGGCGTGAGGAATACTTTGCAACCCGCCCAACACTCACATGTTTTTCATTCGGAGTTCCCCCGCCAAATGCGATACATTTGCGCCAGCGAAAACTAACCGCAAATCTGCATTTATGAAAAAAATATCGCTCCTGACGCTCCTTGCCTGCTTCGCAACACTGTTGGAAGCCCAAGTTTTCCACCGCTTGGATGCCCCCGTCACCAAAGATGACACGCCGCTGGCGAACCCTTGGGTTGGCGGCCTGAATGCCCCTCAGTGGTCGGCGGTAGACCTCAACAACGACGGCAAGCAGGACCTCTACGCCTTTGACCGCAACGGCGACAAGCACATTACCTTCCTCAACGTGGGTGGTTTTGGGGAAACCAAATACGAATTTGCCCCGCAGATTGCAGCGACTTTCCCGCCCGCCCGCTTCTTCACCCTGCTGCGTGACTACAACAGGGACGGAGCAATGGACTTGTTTGTGTCGTCCCTCGACGAGGGCATTGCTGGCCTGAAGGTTTACAAGGGCAGCTACGAAAACGATCTGTTGGTTTTCGAACGGCAGGAGTTCCCGTGGATTTTCGATGTGCTGCTGCTCGAAGTGGCAGGCGCTCCGACCAACCTCCCCATCAACGGCACGGACTACCCTGCGCTTGACGACATGGACGGCGACGGCGACCTCGACATTCTGGCATTGAGCATTGGTGGCTCCACGGGCTACTACTACCAAAATACGGCGATTGAGCAAGGCTTCACCGACGACACGCTGCTTTTCCAAACGAACGAGACCTGCTGGGGGCATTTCTGGGTGCCTGCTTTTTCGCAGTCCTTCCTCCTGAGCATGGACTCCACTTGCTGCGTTTTTCCGCCGTGCTTCGGGCCCGACGACCCGCAGGAAGTGCTCGAAGACCGCAATGGTGTCCACGGTGGTGCCACGATTTGCACCTTCGATGAGGACAATGACGGCGACAAGGAAATCCTTTACGGCGACCTCATCTATCCCCACTTGATTCGGGGAAAAAACTGTGGATGGGAGCTCAACGGCTGGGTTTGCGAACAGGACACAACCTTCCCGAAATATGATTTCTCGGTGGATATGCCCTATTTTCCCGCAGCTTTTTACCTCGATGCCGACAATGACGGCAACAATGACCTACTGGTTTCGCCCAATGTGGCCGCTGGTGGTATAGACGAAAACGTGGTTTGGTTTTACAAAAACACGCAGAACAACGAGTTCCCAGTTTTCGATTTCCAAACAGATTTTTTCATGGTGGGCGACATGATTGACCACGGAACAGGTGCGCACCCTGCCTGGGTGGACTACAACGCCGATGGTTTGCTTGATTTTGTCATGGGCAACGAGACCGTCTTCAAGGCAGACCTCGTCAAGGACTCCCGCTTGCTTTTGTTCAAAAACGTGGGAACACCCACCGAGCCATCTTTTGAGCTGGTGGACAGCGACTGGCTCAGTTTCAGCCAGTTCATCGACCCCAATTTGCAGCCCTTTGCCTATGCCCCTGCCTTCGGCGATGTGGATGGCGACGGCGACCAAGACCTCGTGGTGGGTGAGCGGCATGGCCGTTTTTTTTACGGGGAAAACACTGCTGGGCCGGGCAACCCGCTGGCCTTTGCGCCCATTGTGCCCTACTGGCAAGGCATTTCGGTGGGGCAGTTTGCCACGCCGTTTGTCCACGACATCAACAAGGACGGCCTCGGCGACCTCGTAGTGGGCGAGTTCAGGGGCACGGTCAACTACCTGCCGAACATCGGCACCCCCGGCAACCCGGTTTTCCACTCCAACCCGGACGAAGCACCCAACAACTGGTTTTTCGGTGCCATCAACACCCAGCAGCCGGGCTACAGCTCCGGCTATTCCGCCCCCGTCGTGCTCGAAACGCCTGATGGTTCCATGTTCGTCGTGACGGGCTCTGAGTTGGGTTATTTGGAATACTACGAAATCAACCCCGACAGTATTGACGTTTTCGGTGGCCAGTTTGAACTCATCAATGAGCAGTTGGGAGGCTTACGGGAAGGACGGATTACCCGCCCAGCCTTTGGTGACCTCAACGGCGACAACTTCCTCGACTGCCTAGTTGGCAACCACCGGGGCGGCCTTGGGCTGTTCAGTTCGCCCATCACGAAAGATGGCATGGTGGGTGCCAAAGACGTCCGTCCAACGTTGGGCGTCGAGCTTTACCCCAATCCCACGGGCGACGTGCTTTTTGTGGACATCCAAGCGGAGGGCAGTTTGGCTTGCCAGTACCGCATTTTTAATGCACTGGGTCAGTACGTGGCACAGGGCAGCTTGTCGACTGGCGATAAACGGGTAGAAGTCGGTAGCTTGAGCCAAGGGCTTTACTTCATGGAACTTACGGTAGGCGAGGCGAAGGTGACCAAGCGGTTTGTGAAAAAGTAAGGTGAATGGTTGAATTGCTGGATTGATTATTTCGCACGAAAACAATCCAGCAATTCAACCATTTATAAACGCCATCACATCCACCCCGTCGGGGTAGTCGGAGAGGCTTGGCTCCTGCGTTTTTCCGAAGGCGACAGTAGGCAAATCGAGCCAGTTGGGCTTGGCTACGATGCACTGTATTTCCTCGCTGCGGTGCTTCAACTCCGCTTCCAGTGCAGTTTTTTCCTCGTAAAATTCATAGTTCAGTGTGGCGATTCGGCTGGCAATGGCCTTGTTCTCTGCGAGTATGATGCAGCCGTTGTTCGAGTACGGCACTTGGTTCAACATCAGCAGAGCGAGGTTGTAGTCGAAATTGTTGCGGTATTTGGAGTGGTTGGCGAGGTCACGGTACTCGTGCAGGCTTTCCATCAGTTGCTGGAACTGGTAACCTTGCGGCAAATACAGTTTGGAAACATTGCGGCAGCCCAAACCAAAGTACCGGAACACGTCCACGCCGAGTTGGCGAAGGTCGTCGTCGGACTCAGAGCCGTCGAGTGCTGCCACGGCGTTGCGGTTCTTGCGGATGATGTGCGGGTATTTGCCAAAATACGCCTCGAAGTACCGGGCCGAGTTGTTGCTGCCCGTGGCGATGACAGCGTCGAAGCCATTCATTTGCTCCACGATTTCAAAATAGTCGCCAGCGCCGGGCGCATATTTTTCCAGCAATTTCAGCAAGTAGGGCAGCAGGAAGCGGTCTTTGTCAGAGAGCTTGATTTTGGATTTGTATCCTGAAACAAAAGTGCAAACCACGTCGTGAAAGCCCACCAACGGCAGGTTGCCAGCCATCACCATGCCAATGGTTTTCATCGGAGGTTCGTCGTTGATAGGGTAGGCAGCGGCCCAGTTTTCCAACTTTCCTTTGTCCAAAAACGCCGTCGCAATCGCCCGAATCGCCAGTGCCTGATTTTCCTTCGTAAACCACGGGTTGTTGAACTCGGTGCGGTGGATGACTGCATCGAGGTAATCGTCGGGCTGGAGCAGGTGCTCGCCTAGGCGGGAAAGGGCGGTGATGCGTTCTTTTAAAGTCATTTACGATTTGCGATTTGCGATTTACGATTGGGGTTCCGTGGGCTTGGTACGAATGGAACGAAATAGCAGTCACTGCAATCGTAAATCCCCAATCGTAAATCCCATCATTCTTGCTCCAGTGTCAGCTTCTGTTTCCGGTCCGTGACGTAGGTGCGCCAGCGGTTGAGGCAGTCCACCATCGGCATGGGCAGCTCGGAGTCGAACATCATGTGCTTGCCGGTGCGGGGATGGACGAAGCCGATTTCCTTGGCGTGAAGCGCTTGGCGAGGCAGAATCTCAAAGCAATTCTCCACGAACTGCTTGTATTTGCTGAAGACCGTGCCCTTCACGATGCGGTTGCCGCCGTAGCGTTCGTCGTTGAACAGCGGATGGCCGAGACTCGACATGTGTACCCGGATCTGGTGGGTACGCCCGGTTTCGAGGCGGAGTTCCATGTGGCTGACGTAGTAGAGCCGTTCCAGCACTTTCCAGTGGGTGCAAGCCCATTTGCCCTCGCCGTCTTCCATCACAGCCATTTTTTTGCGGAAGCGGGTATGCCGCCCCAAGAAGTTTTCGATGGTGCCAGCATCCTCTTCGAACTCTCCCCAAACGATGGCTTGATAGCGGCGGTGGATGGTGTGGTCGTGAAACTGTTTGGCGAGGTGCATCATCGCATAATCGGACTTGGCCACCACCATCAGGCCGGAGGTGTCCTTGTCGATGCGGTGTACGAGGCCGGGGCGGTTGTCGGGGTTGCCCTCCATCACGGGCAGGTCTTGGAAGTAGTAGGCCAGTGCGTTCACCAAGGTGCGGCGATAGACGCCCACACCGGGGTGTACCACCATGCCAGCGGGCTTGTTCAGCACCAGCAGGTCGTCGTCTTCGTAGATTATGTTGAGCGGAATCTTGTCGGGAACCACTTTCACCGCCTCGTCGAGCGGCTTGGGCATGAGCAGTTCCACGACGTCGTTGGGCCTGATTTTGTAGTTGGACTTTTCCTCTTCGCCGTTCACTTTTACCAGACCGGCCTTGATGGCAGTCTGCACCCGGCTCCTCGAAATCTGGAAAATCCGGTCAGTCAAGAACTTGTCGAGTCGCACGATACCTTGGCCCTTGTCAGCCACGTATTTGTGCGTCTCGTAGAAATCGTCGTTAATTATCAATCTATCTGGTACTCCTCGCATGGTTTACAGATTCAGGTTTAATGGTTTTGGGAATCGAAGTATTAGTTGGGTGTTGGTCTTTTTTAAAACAAACCACCAGAGGTTCCAAGCTATTTTCAAAAAAGGATTGCAAAATAACGCAACTTTCCGCCAATCGTGGAAGTAGTTTTCTTTTTCCAGTATGAAATTGCGCCAGCTATCGCAAATTTGCCAGCCTCAATTGTAAATCGTAAATCTGAAATCATAAAATCCAATGTCTCATATCAATTCCATCTGCGTCAAAGAACCGCACGACCCCCGCACCACCAAGCCACACGTGCTGCCGCTGTACGCCACTTCATCGTTTGCCTTTGAGAGCATTGACGAGGGCATCGAGATTTTTACCAACCAGAAGCCCGGCCATGTTTATGGCCGCTACGGTAACCCCACGGTGGACGCCGTAGCAGGCAAAGTTGCTGCACTCGAAGCTGCTGGCACTGGCCTTGAGGCTGCCGGGATGCTGTTCTCCAGCGGCCAAGCCGCCGTCAGCACGATGGTGATGGGCCTGCTGAAGTCTGGTGACAAAATCCTCACGCAGGGAAACCTCTACGGTGGCACGACGGAGCTTTTTGTCAAAATCTTCCAACCACTCGGCATCGAGACCATCCTCACCGACCTGCACGACCTTGATCACGTGGAGGACCTGCTGAAAACAGACGATAAAATCAGGTTGCTCTACTTCGAAACTCCCGCAAACCCGACCCATGCCTGTGTGGACATTGCAGCACTGGCAGCCATCGCCAAGCGGCAAGGCCGGTACAGCGCTGTTGACAACACCTTTGCCACACCATACCTCCAGCAGCCGCTGCGCTACGGGGTGGACTTCATTGTCCATTCCACCACCAAGTACCTCAATGGCCACGGTAACTCCATCGCTGGAGCTATCGTCACCACGCACACGGCACAAATGCGCATGGGCGGAAGTATCTGGCAGGCGATGAAACTGGCGGGTACGAACTGCAGTCCGTTCGAAGCATGGCTCTTGCACAACGGCCTGAAAACCCTCGCCCTCCGCATGGAACGGCACAGCGAGAATGCCCTGCGGATTGCGCAGTATTTGGAGCAAAACAAGCATGTCGAGCGGGTCAACTACTGCGGGCTGCCCTCGCACCCCGACCATGCCATTGCGAAGCAACAAATGAGCGCCTTTGGCGGAATGCTCAGCTTTGAATTGGCAGGAGGCCTGGACGCTGGCGTCCGCTGCATGAACCGCATCAAATTCTGCACCCTTGCTCCCACGCTTGGCGATGTGGACACGCTCATCCTGCATCCGGCCAGCATGTCGCACCTCAACATCCCGAAGGAAATCCGCCTCGCCAATGGCATCACTGATGGACTCATCCGGCTTTCCGTTGGCATCGAGCACGTGGAAGACATCATTGCCGACTTGGAGCAGGCGATAGGAGAAATATGAACACTGAACTTTGAACGGTGAACGGTGAACTGTGGGAAAATTGTCGGTGATGGGTTAGCTTTGGCGTTCGAAAATATTGAAAACCGTTTATCGTTCAAGGTTCACCGTTCACAAGCTACCATTCAATCATGAAAAACTTCTTCAAAGCCATCGCTGACTTTTTTTCTTCGCTTTTTGGTAAAAAATCGGCACCAGCACCTGCGCCGCAGCCGACCAAGCCCACCACTCAGTACGACCGCAAGGTGGATGAGGTGGAAGACAGCTCCGACGTGCCAGTGGACACTGTGCGCACTGTGCCCGTTATCGAGGTGATACCCGATGCGCCCGGCCCATTTGCAGACGAAGACAAAGAGGACGCCGTTGACAGCGAAGAGGAGGAGCCAACAGTGCCCGGCCCTTCCACACCGACTACCCCAACGACCCCACCAACGACCGGCGGTGGCACTACACCGACTACCCCCACCACGCCAACTACCCCGACAACGCCAACCACCCCCACGACTGGCGGTGGAACGACGCCAGCGCCGCCAAAGCCTGAGCCTCGTTTCCTCTGGTGCCTCGACAATGGACATGGCAAGTTGCAGCCGGGCAAGCGTTCGCCGTTGTTCGACGACGGCACAACCCGATTTTACGAGTACGAATTCAACAGGAATGTGGTGGAAAAAATCATGAAGGCCCTCGACAAACATGGGGTTAAATACTACGACGTAGTGCCCGACTTCAATGAAGTGGGCAGCTTCCTTGCCGAACGGGTGGACAGGGCCAACAAGAAAAAATCGGATTTACAAAAAATCTACATCTCCGTTCACGCCAACGCTGGCCCCGCCGCCGAGAACGAGTGGATTGGCGACAACGTGAAAGGCATCGAAACTTGGTACGCCCAGAACAGCACACGGGGCAAGAAGATTGCGGCTGTTTTCCAGAAACACCTCATCCTGAAAACGGGCATGAAAAATCGCAATCTGAAGTCCACCGCCGAGCAGCCGCTCTACGTGCTGGAAAAGACGGTGATGCCCGCGATTCTCACCGAAAACGGGTTTTACAACAACAAGCTTGAAGTGAAGGAACTGATGAAGGATAGCGTGCGCCAGAAGATTGCCGATGCGCATGTGGAGGCGATTTTGGAAATAGAAAAGAACGGGATTGTGTAAGGGCAGGTATTATAAGTTAGCCCAAATTAGCGAGTAGCTATAATGTCAAATGTGGGTTTTCGGCAGTTTTTCTTTGAAAAACTGCCGAACCCTCACAAATAATAACGGCGGCGGCATCGAAGATGCCGCCGCCGTTGGTTTTATCAGGGCAAATGGATGATTTTCTTCAGAAAATCATCCATTTGCCCTCTTCGAAGTATAGTGTGTACCGAAAATTTGGGATGATACATTGTGTTTAATGAACGATAATCTTCTCCCGCTGCGCCACTTTGCCGTCCACTTCCAGCGTGAGGAAGTAAGTGCCCGGCACCGTCTGGCCGAGGTCGAGGCGGTGGGTAGTCGTTCCTTCGATGCGCTCAGCGTACAGCAACTGTCCCTGTAAGTTCCAGAGGCGGAGCATGGCTGGTTTTTCAACGATAGCTTCATCGAGGGTCACGGTCATCTCATCCCTGGCTGGGTTGGGTGCCACGCCGAAGTAACTAGAAGGCTGGGCAGCTTCGGTTGCTTTTTGACCAAATCCGCCCTGTTTAGCATTGGGGTCAAGTGCCAGTTGCTGACCAACGGCCACCGTGTTGTCGCCAGTCGGAGCCATTAGGTTCATTGTCGGTGGGCACTCCCATTCTCCTTGGCCGTAGTTTCCGCAGAAGTGGAATGGAATCTTTTCTTGCGTTAAACCGGAGCCATAACCCGAAAACTGGTTCGGGAAGAAACCCTGCGGCACAATACTTTCCATCAATGAAAGTGATGTTGGGCAACCACCCACTACGGCAAAAGTGAACAGTAGCCGTTCGACACCGGGCGTCAGCTCCAAGAAGTTCTGGTTGGGTGTCAGGTTGAATTCGATGTAAATTTTGCCGGGGTCTTGCGGTGGGTTGAAGTACACTTTGCCAGGTTTCCAGGTGCCGCCGTTGTGGCTTGTCAATCCTTGGAACGCAAAGTCGAGTGGCGCAACGAGCGTCACTTTTCCACCTGTAGGTAGTTGGTATGGCGTCTCCGTGAAGCTGCTGTCGGCTTTTACCCACACGCTCCAGCCAATGTTGTTGTCCAATTTTTTAACTGAAAGTGTGACACAATCGCTGTCTCCTGGAACTGGGTTGCAGACGTCGTCGCTTTCCAAGGTGAGTACCGCAACGCCAGAGTTGTTTGAACAGGTTTGCGAAGCAGCCACCAAACGGAAGCGCATTCCGTCGAGCCCAGCCGCTTCGGCGATGTTCAGCGTGGTGCTGTTGGTGCCAGAATAGATTCCGCCTTCGGCAATGTCCGACCAGTTCGTACCATCTTGGCTCGACTGCCACTGGAGTTGCAGGGTACCAGCGCCGTTTACGATTGCCGTGAAGCTGACGGGTTCGTCTGGGCAAGCTGTCGTGCTGGCAGGCTGCTCGCTGAAAACGATGGGCGCTTCCACGTCGAGCAAGGCAGCTTCGGAGTAGATGGCCCCGCAATTTGCCGTTGAGGCTACAAGGCGGAATTGGCGAGCGGTGATGGTATTTAGTACCGTCAGCGTGGTGGTCTGTGTACCTGTGAAGTTGCTGCCTTCGGCAATGTCCGTCCAGTCCGAGCCGTTGCTGCTGGCTTGCCACTGGAGCTGGAGCGCACCAGCACCTTGGTTGCTGGCCGATGCAGTAAATACAGCTTGCTCGCCTGGGCAAATGGTCATGCCCTGTGGCTGCTCGCTGATTGAGATAGGCCCATCGAGTATGATGCCTGCAGCATCGGAGTAAGTGGTTTCACAGATCCCAGTGCTGGCACTCAGGCGGTAGATTCGGTTGGCAACTGTGCTCAAGTCGTTGATGATGAGCATGGCATCGAAGGCACCCTCGTGGTTGCCATCATTGTCAAGGTCTTGCCAGTTCTGGCCGCCATCCGTGGAGGTTTGCCAGCGGTAGGAAAGTTGTCCAGCATAGCCGTTGGTGATTGCTGCGGAAGCAGTCAGTTCAGCGGCTTCACCAGCGCATTTCGTCAAGCTCTGAGGTTGTTGGGTGAAATTGGCCTTGTCTTCCACCACGAGGCAAGCTTCTACTGAAGTGACTGTTTGACAAGCATCCGTGCCGACCATCACTCGGTAGCAATTGCCGTTGAGGCCGTCCGTGCTGGCGAGGCAAAGGATTGTTGCGTTAGCGCCTTGGATATCCGTCCAGTTAGCAGACCCGTTCTGGCGTACTTGCCACTGGTAGCGAAGCTGACCTGCACCAAGCAGGTTGGCCTGCACCTCGAAACAAGCTTCTTCGCCCCGGCACACCGTCACCGGGCTGATGACTGCCAGGATTTCAACTGGGCCTTCCACGGTCAGTTGGCTAGCCTGCGTGAAAGCGGCTGGGCAGTTGCCAGTTTGCGCCTTGAGGCGGAAACGGCTGTTGTTCATGCCCGCAGCGTTGTTGATGGTCAAATCGGTGGTGGTAGTTCCCTCGAAGTTGGCGGATGGTGCAATGTCGGTCCAAGTCATGCCACCATTGGTGCTCGTTTGCCACTGGTAGTTCACGGTTCCAGCTCCGCTGTTTGTGAAACTAGCTGTGAAAACAGCACTGTTGCCAGTGCAGACGGTGGCGTTTTGTGGTTGGCTGCTCACTTGAAGCAGTCCCTCAATGGATAGCGTAGCGGGCTGCGAGTAGGCGGTCGGGACGTTGTTGCCGGAGGCCAATGCCCGGAAACGGTAGCCCTGCAAGCCGATGGTTGAACCCACCAGCAACGTGTCGCAGCCGTTCGAGGTCGCAGCGGTATTTGTTTGGTTGAAAATGAGGCCCATCGGCACGGCCTGCCAAGTAGCGCCGCCATCCGTGGAATATTGCCAGCTAAAGCTGAAAGTAGCGTTGGTTGCTGATGCGCAAGTGGTGAAGAAGGCTGAAGAGCCGCTGCAAACCGTTGCGTTGTTTGGTTGTGTTGCAAACTGCAATGCTCCCGGAATAGTCACGGGTACTTCGCCGCTGAGGTTGGTGCCATCAGCAATGCACCCATCGGCGCCCTTCACCTCCAGCAGAGTGTAAACAGCCCCATTGACTGCTGCAACTTGGAATGCTGTGCCGCTCTGGTAGTTTTGCAGGGTGCCCACTGTGGTGCCATCAGAATATTTTACGGTGAATGGGGCTTGTCCACCCGTGATGTTCACCAAAAGCGAAAGCTGGCCCGTTGGGTTGTTGCCACAAGCTGTGCCGCCACCAGTGCATTGGAGTTGTGCTGCACTGATTTCGATGCAGCCACCGCCAGTGCCGTTGCAGAGGTCGGAAACGTCAACGCCAGGCGTCCATTGCCCATCACCGTTGGTGTCTTCGTGGGCGTTGGGAATGCCGTCAGCATCGCAGTCGTTGCAATCCCAAGCATAGGGGGCGTAATTTTCTCCGTAACTGTATATGAAACCGTTGCCACTATCAAAAACGGTGAGCTCGTTGCCAGGGTTGATATTGACAGAGTTTGGTAATTGGTCGAGCGGATCGACGCCATTTTCAATCAAATACAGTTCATCAGGACAAACGCTACTCAGCTTTTTGAAGGTGAACAAAAGCGTGGGTGCTGTTGATGAGTAAACGATTTTGGGCTGATCTGCTACCAACCCAAACGAAATATAGGTTTTGGATGGGTTTTCAATGGGGCCATTGATAGTAGCATTGTTGGCCCAGTTCCCACTTACGGGTGTAAAGTCGATGACGTCAAAATTGAGCGGTGCTACCAGTGTGACCTGACCAGAACCAGTGATGGTATTGGTTGTTGGGTTGGTGCCAGTTTGAGGCTTCACGTACACACCCCACCTTGTGCCATCGGGCATGAGCTGGAGCTTGAGGTCGAGTTGTGCAAAAAGTGGAAAGGTAAATAAACTGCAAAGCAGTACAACTAGTAAACGTGATGTTTTCATGTGCGGATGAGTGAATTTAGAAAAATGCAAGGGGGACAATGAGGGTAGGAACGCACTAAGAACACAAGGGTCGTGCCACATGATCGTTTTCCCATTTCGAGGTTTCAGATTTCATTAAAGGCAATATTTCAGTATGAATGGTTTTCTTTGTGATGACTTAGGCTAGCCATTGGTTGAAATTCATGCTCTTTTTCGACTCAATGCATTGATATTCAGTAGTTTAATTTTGAATTTTTTTCACTGTCAGATTTTAGGCCTCCAATTTCAACCACCAAGTAAAATGGAATACCAATCAGCAAAAGAAAAATTCTTGCAAGCATGGGGTACTGTCGGGAGTGACTGGGGCATCAGTCGGACTATGGCACAGATACATGCCCTGCTACTCATCGCCCCGGAGCCACTTTGCGTCAAGGATATTATGGACGAGTTGCAAATTTCCATTGGCAATACGAACATGAACTTGCGAGCACTGATGGACTGGGGTTTGGTTTACAAGGAGCTGAAGACGGGCGAGCGCAAGGAGTATTTTGTAGCAGAGAAAAACATGTGGGATGTCGTTCGGAAAATAATCACCAACCGGAAGCGCCGTGAACTAGAGCCGGTACTGAAAGTGCTAGATGAGGTATCTTCCGTGCGAGGAGAATCTGCCGAAATTGCAGAGTTCCTGAAAATGGTTCAGGAAATCAGGTTGTTTTCGAGCAAGGCAGATGCCCTACTGGAAACCTTGCTGAAGGCTGATTCAGAATGGTTTGTGAAGTCGTTTTTGAAAATGGTGAAATGAGCCTTCGACAGTTCAGAATCAAATCAATGAGTTTTTTTCATGAGAATTTGAGTCGACTGTTGAGGTTATTTTTTGTGGAAAAATAGAGGACTTGATTTCTTTTCCCCGTGCTAAACTTGAAAATTGTGATGTAAAATATTTGACAAATGCTCCACGTTTAACAAGCCACCAGTTAAGTTAGAAAAAATTGGAGCTAATTTTGTTTAGCGGAAAAAGGTTGTGTTGCCTAAGCGGCAATTTTTTTTATTTTGCTACCTATTTCCCTCCCAGATTTCAAGTATTCACTATCATTGCATTTCGAAGGTCCTGACGGTTGAAAAATATTCCCTCGTTAATCAGGATTTTTTAAACAGTTACACAATGAAATTCAAACATTTACTTCTTATCCTTCTCCTTGGAACTGGGATAACTGCATCAGCGCAGGATATTCACTTTTCCCAGTTCTACCTTTCTCCGCTCAACCTCAACCCGGCCATGACGGGTCTGATGAATTGCAATATTCGTCTGACTGCCAACTACCGGAACCAATGGGCCAGCGTTCTGAAAAGCAATGCATACTCCACTTACAATGTTAGTTACGACCAGAAAATTCCGGTTGGCCGTTATGACAACTTCGGCATTGGTGGCACATTTTGGGGCGACCAAGCTGGCGAAGCCAATTTTGCAACAGTTACGGGCAAAATCTCCGCTTCGTACAGCAAGCGTATGGCTGGCAGCCGTAAAGAGGCACATTATCTTGTGTTTGGTGCCGAGGCTGGTCTATCGCAGAGAAGCCTTGAGTTTAGCAAGTTGAAATGGGGAACACAACATGATGGCCAAGGTGGCTATGACAATACGGCACCTTCCTTAGAGGACAATTTCACGCAAGACCAGTTTCTGTTTGCAGATGCTGCTGCGGGCTTGTTGTGGTTTTCAGTGTTTGACGAAAACAACAATTTTTATGCTGGTGGTGCATACCACCACTTGAATAGGGCCAACCAATCATTTGATGAAAACAAAAACGACTATCTGTACAGCCGTTTTACGATTCATGCAGGTGGTGAGTTTGAAGTTGCACCGAAGTTTGGTCTCGTGCCGGGAGTCATTGTTATGACGCAAGGCCCCTCATTTCAGGTAAACTCTGGTACCAGTTTCAAGTTCACGCTCAGCAGTGGCCGCAGTAATTTTAGCAACTACCAAGCAGTGCACTTTGGAACTTGGGCAAGGCTCTCCAACAAGGTTGAGTCTGGCATCTTGATGGATGCGCTTATCCTGTCCACTCGTTTCGACTACAACCAGTTCACGCTTGGTTTTAGTTATGACATCAACGTATCGGACCTGAAGCCTGCCAGCAACAATAACGGTGCATTTGAATTTGCGCTCGCTTACAAATTCTGTGGCGACCAACGCCGTGGCGTTTACTGCCCGAATTTCTAAATCAGCTCTTGGTTGCTATTGCGCTGCCAAGGTAATCGAACAAAGCTGCCCGTCGGAACATTTCATTCCGGCGGGCAGCTTTGTTTTTGAGGAGTTCGAAATGGCGGTGCGACCGATTTTTTGCGAAAAGGATGACAGAAATTTTGTTGCATTTTTTAACCATAAAATAAAAAAATGCTACCTTCGACTTTCTGAACTGTATTTGAGACTGCGCACAAACTACACATATCCGCTACTTGAATTTCTTTCTGCCTCATTTTCAGGCAAAAGGAGCCTCTTTTGAAAACTCAAGTTCCATTTGAATTAATTAAAACTCAGTCCTATGTTTGGAGTAAATAAGAACAAAGACACGGCAAAGCCGGGCAGCATCATCCCATCTGCCTCCACCCATTCACTCAACAGCTTGGTTCAAGGTACAGTCGTTGAAGGCAAGGTAAAAGCAACCAACGATATTCGAATTGACGGAACCATAAAAGGAGATTTGGTTTGTGATGCTAAAGTTATCATTGGTCCTTCGGGCGTTATTGAGGGCACAATAAAATGCCAAAATGCAGTTATTGAAGGCCAGTTCAATGGCATTTTGACTGTTTCGGAGTTGCTCAACATCCGTGAAACAGCCAAAGTGACTGGAGATGTCAGCTACGGTAAGCTCATTGTACAGTCTGGCGCTATAATCAGCGGCTCTTACAAAGTTGTAGGGGACAATGGCAATTCGAACGGCAACGGCTCCTACAAGACCAACTCACCGGATGCCAAAAAAATAGTCAACGGTGACTCTGAAGCAAAGGCAATCTCCGGGAAAGTTGGGGAGTTCGCCAAGGCAAATTAATTCAGAACTAAATACACAGAACCACCTACCATGTGGTTTTCTTGCTAGGTTTCTGGGCGTATATCGGTGTGTGATTGGACAGGTATTTTCAAACGAAAGTTCCCTACCGTACATCGATATGCGCCTTCATTTTTTGTTTGTGCCCCATCATGTAGCCATTAAAGATTTAATTTTCAGTGAAAAGTACAAATAGCGCTTTAAGCTATCAGCCTGCTTTTACCTTTGCATTTTCTATTTTCGACTTTTATCAATCTATGAACCATCGGCGTTTTTTCACCCAACTGCTTTTGATAACCACCCTAACTGGGTTAGCATTATTCCTGCTTCACTTGTTTCCACCATTCCTGCCCTACAAGTTGGTTTCTTTTTTAGGACTCTTGTTCTTTGCAGCATTGACTACTGGCATCTACTTTCCAGCAGCTAAGGCGGCCAACAGCAGCGACAGGAATGCTTTCACACGACTTGTCATGATTTTTTCCTTTGTAAAAATGATATTGACTGTCGTAGTGGTCTTTCTTTACCACCGATTCTTGAAACCCGCTGACAGTTTCTTTTTGGTGCCTTTCTTTTTGACCTACATTGTCTTTACGGCCTTTGAAACGATGTTTATGTCAAAATTAGGAAAAATAAAGCCGAAGTAAGAATTGTTAAATTATTGAAAATCAACTAATTACTAGACATGCAGCCTGAAAAATTTACAGCCACTGTCAACGAAAAAAAGGAAGTTGAGCTGACGCCCACCGAGATTCAAAAGCTGGACGCAATTCAAACTGGGGATGGCCAATTCCATATTCTCCACGGTGGCCATTCATATCGAGCCGAGGTTTTGTCGGTAGATACGGCCACGAAGGAAGTGAAGCTGAAGCTGAATGGAAAATTGCAGGCTGTCAAAATCAGTGACGAATACGACCTTTTGGTAAAAAAAATGGGCCTTTCTGCTAATGTTATCCATAAAATCAGCGCCATCAAAGCTCCGATGCCGGGACTTGTACTGAGCATTTTGGTTGAGCCTGGACAAGAAGTGGTGCATGGTGAACCGATGCTGATTCTCGAAGCCATGAAGATGGAAAACGTAATCAAATCACCCGGAGAGGGCAGGGTGAAAATGGTAGTCGTCGCCACAGGCAAACCTGTGGACAAGGGCGAGGTGTTGATTGAAATGGAATAGAACGATTTTACCAATGGGCTCACTATTCAATACCGGGAAAAAATGCATCCCGAATCAACTCCACGGCAAAGTCTCCATCCTTTTTTTTCAAAACAGAAACAACATCAAAACGC
Source organism: uncultured Saprospiraceae bacterium (assembly GCA_964442355.1). GTDB lineage: Bacteria > Bacteroidota > Bacteroidia > Chitinophagales > Saprospiraceae > UBA6168. Next base: position 22,551 of record CAYTZS010000045.1, read on the forward strand.
ATCGCCCAATCATGCCCGGATTGCTCCATGTAGGCAGCGGCAGCAGCGGCTAAGCGGCGTTCCTTGGCAGGTGACACGAACGATTCCGGCCTCCCGAAAAAGTCGTAGCTGCGGGTTTTTACTTCCACAAACACCAGCACATTGTCCTCTTGTGCGATGATGTCCACTTCCAAGCGCCGATGCCTCCAATTGGTTTCAAGGATTTTAAAACCCAGTTGTAGCAGGTGTTCCACTGCAATTTCTTCCCCATGTTTGCCCGTATCAAGGTGCTTCGCCATGAAAATTTCTAAATTGCGCCGCTTTTTACCACGTCATTAGTTATCGGTCATTTTTTGAACTTGAGAAAAATAGAATGACCAATGGCCCGTGACCAATGATTTATCAGCATGAAAAAACTGACCTTCGATTACTCCTTTGCGCAGCCTTACATACTGCCGCACGAAGTTAGCCAAATGGCCGCACCCACGGAAGCTGCCGCAAAACTGCTAGATAGCCGCAAGGGGCCGGGCAACGACTTTCTCGGCTGGCTAGACCTGCCCAAGCGGTACGACCGCACGGAATTCAAACGCATCAAGCAAGCGGCCAAGCGCATCCAGCAACAGTCGGAGGTACTGGTGGTCATCGGCATCGGCGGCTCGTACCTTGGGGCAAAGGCAGCCATCGAAATGTTGTCCCACAGTTTTTACAACAACCTGCCGAAGAAGCTGCGCAAGACGCCCGAAATCTACTTCGCAGGCACCAATATTTCGCCCGTTTATCTCACTCACTTGCTCGAATTGATTGGTGACCGCCCTTTCTCGGTCAATGTGATTTCCAAGTCCGGCACCACTACTGAGCCGGCCATTGCGTTCCGCATTTTTAAGAAAAAATTGGAGGAAAAATACGGTGTGGAAGAAGCCCGCAAGCGCATCTATGCTACTACCGACAAGGCCAAGGGGGCTTTAAAAAAACTGGCCTCCGAAGAAGGTTACGATACTTTCGTCGTGCCAGATGATGTGGGGGGGCGCTTCTCTGTGCTCACCGCTGTGGGCCTTTTGCCCATCGCCGTCGCAGGCATCGACGTTGACGACCTGATGCGGGGCGCTGCCGAAGCACAGGCCGACAGCAAGCTGCCATTTGACAAAAATGACTGCTTGCAATACGCCGCCTTGCGCAACATTCTCTACAACAAAGGCAAGGCCATCGAAATGCTCATCAACTACGAGCCACGACTGCACTACGTGGCTGAATGGTGGAAACAACTTTACGGCGAATCGGAGGGCAAGGACGGCAAGGGCATTTTCACGGCCAGTGCCGACTTCACCACCGACCTGCACTCGCTTGGGCAGTACATCCAAGATGGTCGCCGCCACCTCTTCGAAACCCTGCTGAACATCGTCCAGCCCGCCTGTGACATCACGTTGGAAAAAGAGCCCGTTGACCTTGATGGCCTGAATTATTTGGCAGGCAAAACAATGGACTATGTGAATAAAAAAGCGGCTGAAGGTACCTTGCACGCGCACACCGAGGGCGGTGTGCCCAATCTCATCATCAACATCCCGGAGGCAACGCCCTACCATCTCGGCTACCTGTTTTTCTTTTTTGAAAAAGCCTGTGCGGTGAGCGGCTACTTGCTCGGCGTCAATCCGTTTGATCAACCTGGCGTGGAGGCTTACAAAAAGGCCATGTTCCGTTTATTGGGCAAACCGTAGTGACAAACATTCTTCGAACAGCATTTTCGAGTAGTTCAAGCAGCGCCGTTCTTGAGTTGTTGCAAAGCACCTGCTCGTTTCCATCGCCGATGCGACCACAGCCACTCAGCGGGCGAATTGCGGATGGTAGATTCCAGTCGGGCAGCGTAACGGCGGGTAATTTCTCCCGCTGCGAGTGGTTCGTTCGCTTCGCAAATGGGCGAGAAGCTTACTTCGTAAAACCCCCGTTGCACTCGCTCAATTTCAAAGTAAAAAACTGGGTAGCCCGTCTTGCGAGCCAGCTTGTCCATGCCATGTAGGAAGGGGGTGTTCTGTTGCAGAAACTCTGTCCAGTGAGCATTGCGGATGTCAGAAGGGGTTTGGTCGGCGATGAGAACGAAGATGGTTGGTTGGCTCCTGTACTGTGCTACGGCTCGCCCAGTGTGTGCCATGTCGGTCAGGTGTAGTCCCCACTGTTTGCGGAGCGAGTTGAGGTATTTGTCCAACAGCTTGTTTTTTAGGGGTTTATACACGCCGACAACTGTGTGCTGCACACTAAGTGGGAAGGAAAGTACGCCCCATTCCCAGTTGCCGAAGTGGCTGCCGAGTAGGATGGCGCTCTGTTCATTTTCAAAAAGTGGCCGAAAGATTTTGGGGTTTCGGTAAACGAAGCGGCGCTGCAATTCGGCTTTGGGGAGTGTAAGTCCCTTCACACTTTCGAGAAGAAGGTCGGCAAAATGGCTGTAAAACTTGGATGAGAGGCTACTGATTTCGCCATCGCTTTTGTTGGGAAATGAATTTTTGAGGTTAGTTAAAATCACTTTTTTGCGGTAGCCTACCACTTTACACAGCATAAAAGCCACCAAATCTGACAGCGGCCAAAGCACCCAAAATGGCAAAAGTCCAATGAACTGGATGAGGAGTTTCGTGAAAAATGACGCTGTGCTTTGCATCCGATTATTATCGAGCAAAATGAAATGGTATGTTTGTGCTTTCCAGAACAAAAGTAGTAAAGATGCATACTCGAAGAAGATTTATCCAGAAAGCCGCAATAGGTTCTGTCGCAGCCGCCATGGGTGGCGCTGGCCTTGCCTCCTGCAACGAACCAGTTGAAGAAAAAGCGGGCATTTCTGCTGCTGCGCGTCCGTTGGCCATATCCACTTGGGACTTTGGGGCAAAAGCAAATGAGGCCGCCTGGGAAATACTGTCGTCGGGTGGGTCTGCCCTCGATGCCGTAGTGGCTGGAGTTGGTGCCATCGAGGCCGATCCCGAAAATACGACGGTGGGTATCGGCGGTGCGCCTGACAGGGACGGGCGTGTAACGCTCGACGCTTGTGTGATGGCGCCGGATGGAAGTTGCGGCTCCGTTTGTGCATTGGAGCACATCGTTCACCCAGCGCAAGTGGCACGTGCCGTGATGGAAAAGACCCCCCATGCAATACTGGTGGGTGATGGTGCCCTTGAATTTGCGCTGGCACAGGGCTTTGCGAAAGAAAACCTGCTGACCGAAAAGTCAAAAGCAGCATGGGAGAAGTGGAAAAAGACCTCCAAATACGAGCCTAAAATCAACGTGGAATTGCATGACACGATTGGGATGATAACGATTGACCAAAAAGGAGACATTGCTGGCTGCTGTACTACGAGCGGACTGGCTTACAAGATGCGGGGTAGGGTGGGGGATTCGCCCATCATCGGTGCGGGATTGTTTGTAGATAACGAGATAGGAGCTGCAACGGCTACTGGGCTTGGAGAAGCAGTCATCAGAGCAGTTGGCAGCTTCTTGGTGGTGGAGTTGATGCGCAATGGGCGTAGTCCACAAGAAGCTTGCGAGGAGGCAGTGTTGAGGGTCATGAAAAAATACAAGGATTACAAAGACATTCAAGTTGGGTTCGTAGCTGTCAATAAAATGGGGCAAACTGGTGCTTATGGCATTCAATCCGGTTTCAACTTCGCCGTCAAAACAGCAACGGACAGCTTTGTGAAAGATGCAGATTTCGCTGTGAAGTAGCTTGGCCGACTACTGAAGATTCGGTTATTTAGTAGATAATCTTTCCTACCAATATATTTTTTTTACTTTCTTTCCATTTTGGGGTGGACTGGCACTATATTTTCCATAGCACTCACCTGAAAGCCGTATCTCATAAAGAGAACTATCCCAACATATTATGATGAATCACACTGAATTGAAGTTGGTCGTGACTGATGACCATCAAATTTTTATTGAAGGACTTAAAGTAGTGCTGAACAGAAGCGAAAAGCGGAAGTTCAGCATTATCGGTGAGGCAGGAACGGGCAACGGCCTCCTGAAAATGATAGGTGGTTTACAGCCAGATTTGCTGCTGCTTGACCTGAGCCTACCCGATATGGATGGCATCGAAGTAATCAGCCATCTCAAAAGCATGGGCTTTGATTTTAGGATATTGGTGCTGAGCATGTACGACGAGCCAAAAGTCATTCGAGCTGCTTTCAAAGCTGGTGCAGATGGGTATGTGTTAAAAAACAGCCCAGCCACAGAGCTTTACCACGCCATAGAGAAAGTGATGGAGGGCGACACCTACTTGAGCGTAGGCCTTTCATTGACCAACCAGAATGGCATGAACTCTCGGTTCATGCAAAGTGGCAAACTAGCTCCTTCTTACGATGACCGAATTGTTAAAAAATTCAACCTTACGAAACGTGAGCTAGAAGTGCTGAAATTGGTCGGTCAAGCGCTTACAAACAAAGAAATCGCAGGTGAACTTTACATCAGCGACCAAACAGTTAGTGTACACCGGAAGAATATCATGCGTAAAATGGGTGCGTCAAGCTCTGCTGGACTAATAAAGATCGCTTACGAAAATAATTTATTTTAAAACACTGATTTTAGGGTAGATTGGCACAAGGGTTGCCTATTGTTGTTACCTCCTGTGCTTAAAAAAAGTTAGGCATTTCCTTTGCCAGCTTTCCTTTACAAAGATTTCATTGGTTCAAATTTTGCCTGCTATTTTCAAAATTCAATTAATGTGCTTAATTTTGCGGCAAGACTGATTTAAATCGATTTCCCATGAACTACAGCATTACAAACTGTTCCCATTTTATTTGCCTTTCCTTTTTGCATTCGCATATCCTTTCCAATGGGTTTAAGCATGTTCTGTAGTAGTCTTTGAGGGTCATTCAAAGCAGTTCTTGTTTTGGTCAAGTTCGCAGGTTAAGTTTAGAGTGTTTTTGAAAAGTGTTAATTATTCTGGTTGCTTAGCAATCAGCGCTTTCATTGATTCACCGAGGCGATGATTTTTTAACCTTTCATCTTCTGGTGTTCAATGATGGCACAAACAAATTATTATCCATGATCAGAACGAATTCTACTAAGGTTTCTGTATTATCTTGGCTCATTTGCTCCCTTCTAATCTTCCTAGGAAGTTCCACTTCATTGCAAGCGCAAGTGATGGTCTGCAACAATTTGGTGCAGGTGTCAGTCGACAACACGCCCAATATTTGCCAGTCAGGTCTTAATGCTGACCAGATACTTGAGGGGAACCCACTCCCTGGCCATGATTACCTTATTGAAGTCACGTATAACTGGGTGCCAGTAGTGTCTGGACTGAATCAGGTAACAATTACCAATTCGAGCCAGTATTTCAATACAAACCTTACAGTGCAGATTACCGACCAAACTGGCGGCGGCAACTCTTGCTGGGGGCAAATCCACATTGAGGATAAATTGCCACCTGTGCTCAATTGTACCAATGTTTCGGTGCTTTGCTCAGATGACCTTAGCCTAATAGCTCCCCCCACGGCAGTGGATAACTGTGACCCTTCGCCAACCATCAACCTGACTGGTGAGCAAACCAATACGACCGGCCTGTGTGCAAATGGTTATGTAACCATCACCCGTCACTATGTTGCCATTGATGCTTCTGGCAACACTTCAGCTAACTGTAGCAGGATAATTACCGTCAACCGACCCGCTGTTGTTGACTTCCCAAATGATATTACTTGGACTTGCGAGCAATACGATGTTTATCAAAACATCATATTGGCAACACCCAAGCATCCCTACGTAGGTGACTCGAAGCCATTAACTAACTTAGTAATTGACGTAAACCTTGACCCCAATTGCAACGACAACAATGACCCATTTGGAGATAATCCAGCCATCAATAGCACTAACGTCCAAAACGGTGGTACGGGTTGCCCCGGCAACGGCCTCGATGATGCTGATGTTCTTGCTTTGACAGGTTCTGGTAATGTGGCGAATGTCATAGGCCAACACTGCAACTATCAACAGTCAAAAAGCGATCAAGTCCTCAACATTTGTGGCCAAACCTTCAAAATTGTGCGCACTTGGACAGTCCTTAACTGGTGTACAGGCTTGGTAGTGACTGTTGGGGTTGGTGGAGAAGACAACGTGCAAGTAATCAAAGTAGTGGATGATAAACCACCACTTGTTGAACGTCCGCCGTTCAACGTCAGCGCAAACGTGCCTGGTCAGCATCCGCAACCTTGCCGTTCCATGGGCTTCCTGCCACCACCTACTAATGTTAGTGACAATTGCAGCGACTGGACGATAAAAATCCTAACCACAGTGGGTGAGGCTATTTATCTCGGTGGCAACCCTGCCAACGGTGGCATGATACCACCTCCGGGCCTTGCTTTGGGAGTTCACAACGTTACTTATCAAGTAACCGATGCCTGTGGCAATGTCACCAATCTCGTCGTGCCAGTTACCGTTGTTGATGATATTGCACCGACTGTAATTTGCATTGAATACACAGATGTGAATTTGACAACTGGCGGCCCAACAACTGTATTTGCAAGTTCTTTCAACAATGGTTCTTACGACAACTGCTGCTTCAACAACCTGCAAGTACGCCGAATGACAGACTCGTGCAATGACAACCACGACGATACGGTTTTTGGACCTTCAGTTGTTTTCTGTTGCGAAGACGTAGCAAATAGCCCAATCATGGTAGTCATGAGGGCCTACGACTGCAACAACAACTGGAATGAGTGCATGGTCGAGGTTTTTGTAAACGACAAGCTGAATCCAACTCTGGTGAGCTGCCCTCCGAACCAACGAATTACCTGCGACTGGTATGCCAACAACCTTGAAACG
>CAYTZS010000046.1:0-28540 GCA_964442355.1 uncultured Saprospiraceae bacterium
TTTAAAATTCTGATTGTCAACGAATTATGTCAATATACCCCCGCAACAACTCCGGCGCAGGCACAGTGCCTGTCACCCGTTGCTCGAAGACCTTGCAAGTGTAGTAGTAGGTGCTGCTCGGCAATGCCTTGCCGTTCAAGTTGTTGCCGTCCCAGTTGATATTGGGGTCGGTGGTCTTGAAGACCAGTTCGCCCCAACGGTTGAAGACCTTTAGTTCGATGCTCTCAATGAAGCAATAGGGGTATGGGATGAAAAGCTCGTTGGCACCATCGCCATTGGGGGTGAAGGCATTGGGGAGGTTGTAGGTTGGGCAGTTGTCGGTGCAAATGATGTTGCTCAATTCGCTCTCGTTGAGGAAAGTGTCGAGCGCCGTCACAGCGTAGCAGCCTGCCAGTCCTCGCTCTGGCTCGTGAAAAAAAGTGGTGTCCCCTGAAAAATTGACTTCACCTACCAACTCGAAATCGCTGGTTTCGAACGGCTTGTAGTAAATCCGATAGCTCACCACGTCGTCCGTTTCCTCGCAGAGGTTCATGGGGTTGTCCCAAAGCAACTGGTTCTCCAGTTTTTCCACCTCTTGGCAAGATTTGTCGGAGTTGCAGATGTTGCTGACGCCGAGGATGGGCGGGCACGGCGGCACATTGTCCACGGGCACAGCACATGCTTCTTGCGACAGGTTGATGAGTGGTGAGGGGATGCCTTCGATGCCGTAAGAGCCTTCCGCCCGCACGTAGTAGCAGTATTCACGGCCATTCAACAGCCCTTTGTCAATGTAAAAGCTGTCGGCAGTGACACCGATGGAGTCCCACTGCACCCCGTTCTGGCGGAAAATGGTGAACTTACTGTTCGTCCAAGGCACATCGTAGCGCCAAGAGAGGATGTTGCGGTTGTCGGTCGGTTCGATTTGCAGCCAAACCGAGGAAGCTGACGGCGAATCGCCGATGGGCAGGGCCTCGTTGTTGACAAAAAAATCAATCTTGTACGTGTACGGGTTGCCTTTCGTGTCCAAATCCGGTGCTTGGTCAACGAACTCCGTTTGCGCAAGCTGCCAAAAAGTGGGGCTGGTAAAATTGGCGATGGTCGTGAAGTTCATGCCAGCAATATCCCGTGCCCGGCGCAGCTCGTAACGATAGGGGCCGGGGTTGAGCAGCGTGTCGAGGTCTTCAGCAACAGGTTTGGTCCACTTCACCTCAATGATGCCGTTGGCAGTACTTGTTTGCGCCACGCTCACGTTGGTGATGAGCGGCACGTCACGGCTCAGTTGGATGCAAACCTCTCCAGAAGCTAGGCTTTCGACGAGGTTGTACGGGTGATTGGAGTCAGTTCGCTTCGCAAAAACACCGAGTACGCGGTAGCAATACGTGCGACCACGCTCCACATTGGTGTCCACGTAGGTGTACCGACCATTGAGCACATCGAGGGTGTTGGCGATTTTGGTGTAGCCCTTGCCATCCAGTCCCGGCTCGCATTTGTCGAGTGGGAAAGGGTTGCTGCCATCCCTACGCCAGACGGAGAAGGCGAAAAAATAATCATCAGCTGCATCCTCGCACTGGTAGGGCTTCCCCCAAGATACGGTGATGCGGTCGGACGAGGGTTCCGCCTGCATATCGCTCGGTGGCGGGCCAACCACTTTGATGCGCACTGCCTTCAGGGTAGCCAAGCCAGTAGTCAGTCCGTTCATACTCTGCACAAAAAAGTCGTCCTCGGCCTTGAACACCACGGTGTAGGGCAGATCGGAAATATGCTCGCAGGTGGTTTGCCAACGAAACGTTTTCTCTACTGGCTGTTGCTGGTAAGTGGCAGAGGGGGTGCCATCGGGGCGCCAGTCCTCCACGTTGTCGGCAGGGCTGTACTCCACGAGGAACGGTGCACCGAGCGCCGTCAGCTTGATTTTGTCGCCAGGATTGGGGTCGGTGGCGATGACCTTGAATTGCACCACTTCGCCTGCAATGACACAGATTTCTTCAATGGTCTCGATTTGGGGGGCTTTGTTTTCGTTGCAATTTTCCACCAAAATCTGCATGTCCCGCACGGTGGTGTCAATAGCTACGCCGTTCCGCCAAGAGATGATAATCATGGCGATGTTGTACTCGCCGACCAATTGCGGAGCGTTCCAAGTGATGGTGCCTGTCTGGCTGTTGATGTCGAGACAACAGCCAACACCGCCCACGTTTTGCGGAAAAGTGTAGTTGGGCACGGGAGAGTTGACGCCTTGCAGCGGCACGATGAGCTCGTAGGTCAGGATGTCGCCATCGGGGTCGTAGGCATTGGGATTGTGGATGAACGGCTCGCCCACACAGGCGTAGTCAATGGGGGGTTGGAGTAGTCTCGGCGAGGAATTGCAACCCTCGAACTGGCCGTTAAAGATGGTGAACGTGGTTTGGAGGTGAAACTGCACCCCATCGGAACTGGGCGGGTTCACGTTCAAAATGCCCTCGTTTCGGTTGGGGTCGGTCACGGAGATGGTGTAGCGGCCCGGCCCATCGTAAGTAAACTCGGCCACGTAAATGTTGTATTTGACGTCGTTGGCCAGTGGCTGGCCTTGTGGCGGCAGGTTGGGGTCGGGCTGCGAGCCGTTGATGCGGGGCACTTGCACGCAGGTTTGGTTGGCATCGCCCCAGCAGAGCGTGAGCGTGTCACGGTCGGCCTGCACACTGCTGGTTTTGGTGTAAGTGAAAATGGAGCAGCGCACCATGTTGCTGTTGCAGCCGTTGATTTGCTCCACGATGATTTCACCTGCACGGTTGTGCGTGGCATGTGAAGCGGCAACGTAGGCCAGCATGAAAAACCCGGAGATGAGCAGGCGTAATGTCGTTTTCATAACAATTTGCTTTGCAATGGCTGGTTTATGCCAAAATAATGCCCTTAAAAATACGGCAAAATACTCGAACAGCCTTCCATTTTGAAGATTTGGTCAGCTGGCGGCAATTTAAATCCTTCAATTAACGGCAGAATGCAAGCGCTAGTTTTGAAATATCTGCCCAATGGTAGATTTATCCACAAGAAACCAGTTCTTGAATCGTTGTCAACAACAAGCTTTTTTCACAAAAGCATCATTGTAAAAACCTGATTTTCAACCACTTACCACGATAACGAAGTAGCCTGCGATTTTACTGCAAACCAATTCAGACAAAATCACTAAAATCGCATGGCCAAGATGGCCAGCACACATGGCAAATTGGGCATATTTTTTTCCAGTTGTCAAATTGAAGAATCAGCAGGCAAAAAATACATCATGAGTAAGCTTCCAGCATCCCTCAGCAAAAGATACTACTCCATCAGCGAAGTCGCCAGTATGTTCGGAGTCACGACCAGCCTCGTGCGCTATTGGGAACAACAGTTCGACTTCCTAAAGCCGTTCAAGTCCAGCAAGGGCGAGCGGCGCTTCACGCCCGACAACCTCCGGCAGTTCGACGAAATCTACCACCTCGTCAAAGAGCAGGGTTACACCCTCGCCGGCGCCAAGCGCTTTTTGAAGGAGGAAAAGGAAAAAATCCGCCAAAAACAGGAAGCCCTCAAAACATTGAAGCGGCTGCGGGGTTTTCTCGAAGATTTGAAAGTATAATTGGTGACTGGTGACCAGTGATTCGTGACTTGGTACGCTATGCACCAGTCACCAATCACTAATCACCGTGAATTTAACTTTCCTACCCGGCCAGCAAGGCGCTCCCATCAACAGCGCAGGCCAATTCTACCACCCCGACTTCCCGTTTGAGCTGCATTGGACGGATATTTTCAAGTGGAAATCCTCGCCGAACCCCTATGCCGAACAAAAAAAACGGGACACTTGGCGGCCCAAAGTCGTCAAGGACGATGGTTTCCTCCAGCACTCCCACGACGTGAAGGTGTGGCTCGGCCACGCCTCATTTTTCTTCCGGTTGAACGGGCTGAACATCATCGTTGACCCAGTTTTCGGCAAGCTATCGCCGTTCATGCCTCGGCACTCGGAACTGCCCGTTCGCCCTGACCAGTTTCGCAACCTCGACTTCATCCTCGTCACCCACGACCACCGTGACCACTGCGATGAAAGCAGCTTGAAATTGTTGCTGCGCAACAACCCACGGGCAACTGTCGTCACTGGGTTGGGCATGGCAAAGGTGATTCAGGCCTGGACTTCAGGACAAAAAATCGTGGAGATGGACTGGCATCAACAGGCTGATTTTCAGTCACTTGGCCTTCGGATTACCTACCTCCCCACCCGTCACTGGTGCCGCCGCTGGATTACCGACATGAATGTCAGGCTTTGGGGTGCCTTCGTGCTGGAAAGCCCGGACACCACGATTTACTTCGGTGGCGACTCCGGTTACGGCCACCATTTTGCACAAACTGCGCAGCTTTTTCCAAAAATTGACTTTGCCTTTCTTGGCATCGGGGCCTTTGCGCCAGAGTGGTTCATGAAGTCCAACCACATGAGCCCTGCCGATGCTTGGCAGGCGTTCAACGACCTCGGCGCCCGTACCCTCGTGCCCATGCACTACGGCACTTTCGACCTCTCCGACGAGCCGATTGGCGAGCCAGAGCGGTTGCTTCGGGGAATCGCTGAGGAGAGCAGCTTGGTTGATTTTTTGACCATCGGCGAGTCAAAACCCTTGTGTACCTTGGCGAGCATCTAAACGATACTTGCCATGAGTTTTACGGTAAAAAATCTGCTGTTGGCAGGGCTTTTCCTAGCCTTCTTCCTCTTCATTTCTGGCAAAATGCGCACTGGCCTGACCTTCGGCGAGGTGGTTGGTTTCGAGCTGATGTTCTCGAAAGAAAAAGCGGAAACGAGGATGAAAGCCTGGAAGGTGGAGACCGTGCAAAGCGGCAAAACAAAAGTCGCTGCCCTGCTCGAAAACACCAACTACGACTTCCTCTACATCATTGGATATGTATTTTTCGGCGTGTTTTTGGCGAGGGTGGCCGCTGGCGAAAGCCGGATTGCTACCGCAAAAAACATCGGGTGGCTACTGGTTGCCGCTGGCCTCTGCGATGTGGTGGAGAACCTTCAAATCCTGCAAATTTTGGAAGGTGACTTCGGCGTGGTGCAGCCGTTGGTCATGTCGGTTTGTGCTTCGATGAAATTCTTGCTAATCGTCGTCTCGCTGGGCTGGGCAGTGAAGCTATTCTTTACAAAGCGATGAAGTCATTTGTAGCTCAAAATATCAATCTTCTCCGAGCAAAACCCGTAATCCACTGCCACGTTTGATGCTACCACCACCGTCCGGTTGCCAAGAAATCGCTCGGTGAGCGCCAAGTACCAATCCACGCCCTGGGCATCGAGGTTAGTCGTCGGCTCGTCGAGGAGAAGCAACGAGGAGGCCGAGCAGGTGGCCAGCGCCAGCTTCAGGCGCTGCTTCATACCAGATGAAAAATGCCGAACTTGCTTGTCCTTGGCCTTCGGAAATGCCAGCAAATCAATCACATCGGAGGGGGTTAGTCCCGGCAGCAGTGGCTTGAATTTTTGGTGAAAATCGAGTGCTTCGGCAAGCGTAAACTCCTCAATCAACTCGATGTATGGCGCAGCGTAGCTCACGTACTGATAAACATCGTCTGGCGGGCATTTTTTGCCCTCGGCAACAAACGTGACTTGTCCTTTGGTAGGTGACAAATGCCCACTCAACAACTTCATCAACGTGCTTTTACCACTGCCGTTCGGCCCGACAACGGCATAACGCCCACCCGTAACCAGCTGATAATCAATGCCCTTGAATATCCAGTCGTAGCGGTAGCGTTTGGAGACTTGTTCGAGTTTGATTTGCATTTTCTGAATTGAGAATTGAAAATTGAAAATTGAAAATGCCTTTCGCACGTTCTTAATTTTCAACTCTCAATTCTCCATTTTCAATTCACCTCCCCATGTGTACCAGCAGCACCGATACGTCCGCAGGGGTCACCCCGCTGATGCGGCTGGCCTGCCCGATGGTGTGGGGACGCACCTTGCTCAGCTTCTCACGAGCCTCCTTTGAGATGGACGTAAGTGTCTGATAATCAAAGTTTTCATAGATTTTCACTTCCTCCAACCGGAGCATCTTGTCGGCCATCTCCTGTTCTTTTCGGATGTAGCCATCGTACTTCATACGGGTTTCAGCTTCGCCAAGAAAATCAGAGTCGTAGCGGCTGAGGAAACTGTCCAACTCTGACAGCACAGGGCGCAGGTTGGCCAGTTCCACGTTGGGGCGCAGGAGGATGCCGTGAAGTTTCACCTGCTGCCGGATGGGTGCTGAACCGATGCTTTCGAGGAAGCCGTTGATGGCGTCGGGCGTCACGCTGGTTTCCTTGAAAAATCGCTCGATTTCGACGGTGGCTGCCCGCTTGTCGTTCACTTTTTGCATCCTATCCGCAATGCTGGGTGCGGCACCAAACGCTTTTTCCACGTTTTCCCCCATTAGTTTTTCCATCAAAGGCGTGAGCCGCAAATCGGCATTGTCCTGCCGCAACAGGATGCGGTATTCTGCCCGGCTGGTGAACATGCGGTACGGCTCCTCGGTGCCCTTGTTCACGAGGTCGTCAATCAGCACACCGATGTACGCCTCACTGCGTTTCAGGATAAACGGTTCCTCATCACGCACGGCGAGGTGGGCGTTGATGCCGGCCATCAATCCCTGACAGCCAGCCTCTTCGTAGCCCGTCGTACCGTTGATTTGCCCAGCGAAAAACAGGTTTTTCACGAGGTGCGTTTCCAGCGAAAGTTTCAACTGGTTGGGCGGGAAATAGTCGTACTCGATAGCGTAGCCGGGGCGGAACATCTTGGCGTTCTCGAAGCCCACGATTTTGCGGAGCGCCTTGAATTGCACATCCTCGGGCAACGACGAGGAGAAACCATTGACATAAATCTCGCAGGTGTCCCAGCCTTCTGGCTCCACGAAAAGCTGGTGGCGTTCCTTGTCGGCGAAGCGGTTGATTTTGTCTTCGATGCTGGGGCAGTAGCGTGGGCCGAGACCCTGAATGCGCCCCTGAAACATTGGCGATTTTTCAAAACCTTCTTTCAAAACATCGTGAACTTCCTGGCTGGTGTAGGTGATGTGGCAGGGCAATTGCCGCTCCAGCCGGGGCGTGTCCGAGTAGCTGAATTTGCCGGGCGGGTCGTCGCCCAGTTGGATTTCCATTTTGGAATAATCGAGCGAGCGACCGTCGAGACGGGGCGGGGTTCCGGTTTTCATGCGGCCTGCCTCGAAGCCGAGTTGGATGAGCTGTTCGGTGATGCCCGTGGCCGCCTTCTCCCCTGCCCTGCCGCCGCCGAACTGCTTCTCGCCGATGTGGATGATGCCGTTCAAGAAAGTGCCGTTCGTGAGTACAACTGCCTGACTTTCAATCTGTAAGCCCATGCCCGTGACCACGCCACCGACCACACCGTTTTTCACGAGGAGGCCAGCCACCATGTCCTGCCAGAAGTCCACGTTGGGGTGTTCTTCGAGCATTTGTCGCCACTTTGCGGCGAACATCATGCGGTCGCTCTGTGCCCGTGGGCTCCACATGGCGGGGCCTTTGGACAGGTTCAACATGCGGAACTGCACAGCGGTATGGTCGGTCACGATGCCGGAATAGCCGCCGAGCGCATCAATTTCCCGCACGATTTGGCCCTTGGCCACGCCGCCCATCGCTGGGTTGCAGGACATTTGGGCGATGGTCTGCATGTTCATCGTTACGAGCAGCACCTTGGAACCGAGGTTGGCTGCGCCAATGGCCGCTTCGCAACCTGCGTGGCCTGCGCCTACTACTATGACGTCGTATTTTGGAAACACTGATTTGGTGGTTCGTGACTAATGATTTGGTGATTTGGTTTGCAAAGGTAGGAAAATGCAGAAAGCCAGAAGTGGTGGCTTCTGGCTTTCTGGCTGATGGAGTGGCAGGATTTATTCCAGCTTGAACTTGATGGGCATGGTGAACTTGACCCGCACGGGCTTCCCGTTTTGGGTGCCACCGTGCCATTTCGGCATGGAGCGAATCACCCGCTCGCATTCGGCCTGTACCTCGGCACAAAGTCCTCGTTTGGTCACGATATCGGTTATCGAACCGTCTTTTTCCACCACAAATACCAAGTAGGCAGTGCCTTCTATGCCGTTTGTCCTTGCAAATGCAGGGTATTTGATGGTCGAATAAATGAATTGGAGCATTTTCATCTCAGCGCATTTTTTGCGCTCGGCTTCATCAGCCACCTCATCGCAACCCGGGAATTGTGGTTGTACCTCAACTTGTTTGGAATTAGGAACTTCAACAGGCTCACTGGCGTAGTTTTTTGACCATTCCAGTTTTCCGTTGTTGAAAGCCCCCTCCCTGATAAGCTTTCCCGTCTTGTCCCAATGCTTGAATGCGCCGTGGGGTTGCCCATCTAGGTAATTGGTTTCGGAACTTTTGGCGCCCAAGGAGTCGGTTCCAATCCAAAGCCCCTCTTGCTTATTACCTACATATTTACCAGTATTCACAATGCTTCCTTCGTAAATTTTCCACTCGCCCTCCCGCTTGTTTGCCACATAGCTGCCTTCCACCCACGGACTGCCATCATCCCACCACTCCTTGCTGGGACCATCCAAGGTCGTGAGCGCTTTGTCTCGGTAAGTAAAAAGCTGAGTGAGCTGCCGTGTGTCAGGCCGATATATCTTGAGCAGGTAGGCGCTTTCCCTTGTCTTTTCGACGGTATGATTGATGCTGCTTTGCACCAAAACAGCGCCGGCCTCCAACTTGTCGGCATACTTGCCAGCATGGGAACTTGTGCTTGAAAAGGAAGGTGAGAAGTGCGGTCCACAGCTTGAAAGCAGGCAGCAGGAAAGTAGCGTGAAAAAGATGGCTTTCATTGAGTCCTTTGATTTCGATTTTGCAAAAATTGGTTTAATCCAAGCTGTAAACAAACAACCCGCTCCGCAATTTCGGCTCGAACCACGTCACTTTCGGCGGCATGATGAGGTCGTTGTCTGCGATGGCGATGAGCTGCGCCATGCTCACGGGGTAGAGCGCAAACGCAACGGCCATCTCGCCGCTGTTCACCCGACGCTCCAGCTCGCCGAGGCCCCGGATGCCGCCGACGAAGTCAATCCGCTTGTCGGTGCGCAGGTCGCCGATGCCGAGCAACGGGGCCAGCACTTGGTCGGTCAAGATGGTCACGTCCAGCTCGCCGATGGGGCTGTTGTCGTAGGTTCCGGGCTTGGCGGTGAGCTTGTACCACTGGCCGTCGAGGTACATGCCGAAAGTGTGCAGCGCCTCAGGGCGGTATTGCGAAGACCGTTTTTCCACGTCAAAACCACCAGCCAATTTCTCCAACAATTCATTGGCTGTCAGGCCGTTGAGGTCTTTCACCACCCGGTTGTAGTCTTGGATGGCCAGTTGGTTATCTGGGAAAAGCACGGCCATAAAATAGTTGGCAGCACCGGGGTGGCCATTGCTCAGCTCCTTGCCAACGAGCGCCCCAGCCGAGGTGCGGTGGTGGCCGTCGGCGATGTAGATTTTGGGCACATCCGTTTCAAAAAGCTGCTGGATACGGGCGTTGAGCGCAACGTCGGCAATGGGCCAAAACTTGTGACGGATACCGTCGTCGGAGATGAAGTCGTACTCCGGCACTTGGGCAATTACACCGCTTACCAATTCATCAAGCGCTGCCACGTGTGGGTAGCTGAACAGTACCGGCTCGTAGTTCAAGCGGCTGTAGCGGATGTGGTTTTTGCGGTCTTCCTCTTTGTCGGGGCGGGTGAGCTCGTGTTTTTTGATGACGTTGTTGAAATAGTCTTCGATTGCGCAGCAACCGACAAGGCCCGTCTGCTCGTGGCCGTTCATGTTGAGCTGGTAGACGTAAAACTGCGCCGCAGCATCTTGAGCAATCACCCCCAGCTTCACCAGTTGGTCAAAATTATCCTTGCCCTTCTGGTAGATTTCGGAAGCGTAATGGTCGTGCTCTTGCGGGAAATCAATCTCTGGTTTGATGACATGGTAGAACGACAGCGGGTTGCCATCGCATTCGTCCAGTGCCTCTTCCCGGTTCAGCACGTCGTAGGGGCGGCTGGCCACGGCTTTGGCTTTGTCTTTCACAGGGCGATAAGCTTTAAAAGGAATAAACTTGCTCATTATCAGGCAGTTTTAGGTTCAAAAAATGAACGGCAAAGCTAATCCCTTGTAGCCAACATCGCCAAGTTGCAGATGAATGATTTTTACCCGGTCGAAAATCGTGTCCTCCAACCCATCAAGGCCGCACCGCAGTTCGGTGCAATGCATTGAGGTAAGGTTCCCAAGCAGTTTTGGGGAGGGTCAGAAAAATCCCGTTTTGAATTGGAGGCTGGTTGTCGGATTTGAAGGCAGGGTTCAGCCGACGCAGCGTGGGTAGGTCCACGCCTGTGATTTTCGAGACTTTTTGCAGCGAGATGGCACCGTAAACCCTTGCGGCCATGGCGTTGAAAAGCGCCATGTCGGACAGTGCTGGCGCAATATTGTGGTGGTGAAAATAAGTGGCGATGTACGAGGCAGCGATGTACTTGGCCAGGTACAGTTGGGTTTCTTTGGGCAGGTAAAGTTTCACCTGATTGTAGTCATCGCAGCCAGCCTCTTTGATGGCCTTGTTGAGACGGCCAGGACCGCAGTTGTAGGCCACAAGGGCGAGCTCCCAGTTGCCGTAGCGTTTCTTCAGGCGTTTCAAATACTTGACCGCCGCTTCCGTAGAGCGGGTGGGGTCTTTGCGCTCGTCGAGCTTGCCGTCCACCACCAGGCCGAGCGACCGAGCGGTTTCTGGCACAAGCTGCCAAAGTCCGGCTGCGCCCCGGGTGCTTTCCGCATGGGGCATCAGCTCCGACTCCACCATTGGCAGGAACTTGAGCTGAGTAGGTAGGCCATTCATTTCGAGGTGGTGCTCGATGGTTGGCAGGTAAACCATACCCCTGCCCAACACGGCTTCTGTATCACGAAGGCCATAGGTGAGATAACGATTTAGATAGGCCCTCACGTCGGCGTCGTAGCTCGTCGTGACGGGGCTGCGCATCATCGAGATGCGGAACTTGATTTCGGCATCGTCGGGCAGGTAGCTACCCTCATTTGCCAAAAAAGAACTGTTGCCAAAAAAAACCGTGGGGGCAGCGGCCTGTGCCTGCAAAATAGCAAGCCAGGCTGCCGCCAATGTACATGGGATACGTCTCATAGTGTGTTCGTTTGTGTTTGCTTTTGTTTAGTCCCTCAAGCGTAAATCGTAGTTTTTGCCTTTTTTCATATTTCAGCTTTAATAACGGGGGCGTTTCAAGGGGGCATTGGATTACCATTTCGTGCTGCTGCACAGCGCCACAAAAGCCAGTGCTTCTTTAGAATTTTGCCAGTGGGAATAGTGCCGAAGGGGAAGAAAGTGATGGGTCGCTAGTGAATTGGAAGGCGCAAATGTTGGTCGGTGTGTTTTGAAGCGCCTTGCTTAGATGGTGGCTATTCTGTTTCGAACGGCCTACCCTACTAGGTAAAAATCATGCCGCTAAATGCCCATTCCAAAGCATTTGCCAAAAAAAATATTCAAAAGCAATTGAAAACAAGCCGTTTAAACAATTTAATTGCCTGCAAAAAAAATCCAAAGCATGGCACCCAACAGCTCGGAAAACTTAAAAAACTGCCTACATCGTGCTTTGAACCAACCTAGGCTTTGTGGGTTAATTGCAGGGGTCTTTTTGTCCGAAGCCTGAAAAATCGCCCCCGAAACCTTTCATTTTCCTATTTTTGCGCCGCTATGTTGCTAACCATCTTCAAGTCTAAAATTCACCGGGCCAAAGTCACAGAGGCCAACCTACACTACGTGGGCAGCGTCACCATTGACGAGGCACTGCTCGAAGCCGCCAACATCATAGAGGGCGAAAAGGTGCAAATCGTCAACAACAACAACGGCGAGCGCATCGAGACCTATGCCATTCGTGGCGAACGCAATTCCGGTGTTATCTGCCTCAACGGTGCCGCCGCACGCAAGTTCCAGCCTGGCGACATCGTCATCATCATCGCCTACGCCTTGATGACGCCAGAGGAGGCCAGGGGCTACAAGCCTGCCACCGTCTTCCCAGACGAAAACAACAGGTTGCCCGTTTGAGACACCCCTCCAAGATGAAAAAACTTGCCGTAAACACCCTTCAGTTCCTGTTGTCGCTTGGCTTGGGCTCCACGATTCTCTACTTAGTTTACCAGCACCAAAACAAATCTTACGTGCAGGAGTGCATGGCAAAAGGCAACGCTGCCGAAGCCTGCAACCTGATGGACAAGCTCGTGGCCGACTTCCAGCAAACCAATTTTGGGTGGATAGCGCTGGTGATGGTCGCCTTCCTCGTCAGCAATTACAGCCGCACGGCCAAATGGATGATTTTACTGAAGCCGCTCGGCTATCAGCCCCGCTTTATCAACGGCTTTTTGTCCATTCTCGTAGCCTATTTCACCAATTTGTTCATCCCTCGCATCGGCGAGGTCATCCGGGCCGGCATTTTCTCCAAGTACGAGAAAATTCCCGTGGAAAAGGTCATGGGCACCATCGTCGTTGACCGGGTAGTGGACGTGCTTTGTTTGTTGCTTGCCTTCGGGTTGGCGCTCATCTTCGAATTCGAAAAACTCTGGGGGTACATCGAGCAGAACAGCGGCCAAGGCGGCAGCAGTAGCAATACGAAATGGCTGGTACTGGGTGGAATGGCAGCCGTGGCGGGCCTTGTTTTTTTGCTTCGCAAAAAGCTGGCGCAAACGGCTATTTTCCAAAAAATTCAAAAGCTGTTGCTGGGCTTTTGGGAAGGCATCCGCACGGTTGGTCAGCTTGACCGCCCGTGGTTGTTCATCTTCCACAGCCTCAACATTTGGCTGCTGTACTTCATGATGACTTGGCTTGGCTTCAAGGCGTTTGGCCCAACCAGTCATCTCGATCTGCGCGCAGCACTCACGGTTTTTGCCTTCGGAACGCTGGGCATGGTCATTCCATCGCCGGGCGGCATGGGCACTTTCCAAGGGCTGGTAACTGGCGTGCTCACACTTTTTTACGGCATCAACAGCAACGATGCCTTCTCCGTCGCCAACATCATTTTCTTCATGATACAAATCGGCCTCAACGCCGTGATGGGCTTGATAGCCCTGGTATTGCTGCCGCTTTTGAATAGAAACTACGAGCCACTGCCATCAAGGAATGATGAGGTGCTGAAGGATTGACTTTCAATGCTTCAGGTCTTCATCTCCAAAATCTTCCCTTTTCGATGTTCTTCGAGAAAATCCAATCCAAAGTTCAAGACCGCAACCAGCTCGTCGAGACAATGGCGCATTGGAAGGCACAGGGCGAGCGCATTGTGTTCACCAACGGCTGCTTCGACCTGTTGCACTTAGGTCATGTTCGTTATTTGGCCGATGCGCGTGACCTCGGCCATCGGCTTGTCGTTGGCGTCAATTCCGATGCTTCGGTGCAGCGGCTCAAAGGCCCCGACCGCCCCATTCAAGACGAACGCACCCGACAGCTGATACTGGCTTCCCTTGCCTGCGTGGACGCTGTGGTACTTTTTGAGGAAGATACCCCATTGGCGTTGATTTCGGCCATTCGGCCACAGGTGCTGGTGAAAGGTGGCGATTGGGCTCCGTCGCAAATTGTGGGTGCCGACCTCGTGCTGGCCGATGGCGGGGAGGTGCTCAGCCTGCCTTTCATCGAGGGTTTTTCGACCACAAATATTGAGTCGAAAATTCGCTCGCAACTGACCGTTAAAAATGCAGAGGATGCATCCAAAAGCTAACTTTCTCGTTTTGTGCAAGTTGTAAAAACGATTTGATAGCCTCTTGCCAGTTCAAGCTCATCCATGACCCCGCTCAGCTTTTTTTAATTGAATTTTAATTGAAAAAAACTTGAATTTCTGACCTTTAAGAAACTATATTTGTCACGCTTAGAACTCGTAAGAATAAATGCAATTTTTTTTTCGCCTATACCAAACCAATTAAGGATGAACGAGCATTCAATGATTCAGCGGCTTTTGACCGCAAAAGACGCACTTAAATCCACTATCCAAAAGATTCTTGACCTGAACCGCCAGCTGAAATCCTTGCGCAAAGCTGAGGAGGTCAAAGCTGACCAAGCCATCAAGCAAGAGCTCAAACTGCTCAACAAAGTGGCTGACCACCAGGCGAAAATCGTACAGCTCTACGAGCATCGCCTCCAAAAGGCAAGCAGTAATTGAAAACAGCCATGTGCCAAAAAAAAAGAAAAGCCTGCCCGGATGCTTCCGAGGCAGGCTTTTTTTGTAGCCTGCTCAGCAATCAGTAGCCCCCGCCAGCACCAAGGCTTAATGGAACCCTCAGCCCAGAAAAATTTGGGGCAAGTTTTGCAATACCTTAACACCCATTTCAGGTTTTCTTGCGTTTAAAGATTTAGCGAACGGCAACAAGCCATCAGGCATCGGAATCTTCTGGGCCTTGCAAAACCAACAGCTTTTTACCTTCGCCCGAAAAATTCAAAAAAATGAAAATCCATTTTCTGTTTGTGGCGCTTTTTCTTTTGTCCAGTGCTGCGATGACAGCTCAAACGACCAACATAGGAAAGACCTCCATCAATGGCCAACTTTTCACCCTGCTGCTCGACAAAAACGGCGATACGCTCTACGTGGCCGAGGAGTTGACGACAGTTTCGCTCACCTCACCCCGCAAGTTCAAGAGTGTGGACGAGTACAACCGCTATCGCAAGTACCTGCGCTACGCCGCCATTGTTTATCCCTATGCCAAAGAGGCCATCGCTGTCTTTCGCCAATTGAACGCAGAGACGGAGGAGATGCGCAAGGGTAAGCGCAAGCGCTACGCCAAGAAACTGCAAAAAGACCTTGACGACAAGTTCGAAGCGCCGCTGAAAAACCTGACTAAAACGCAAGGGAAAATCCTCGTGAAAATGGTTGAAAGGGAACTTGACACCCCACTCTACGACCTTATTCGCACCTACAGGGGCGGGATGACGGCTGGGTACTGGAACACCGCCAGCAAGTTCTGGGGCTATGACCTCAAGCATGGGTACATCGAGGGCGAAGACCCGATTCTGGACGCAGTGCTGGAAGACTTCATCCTTTCACAACCGGAGGAGAACAAATAATAGCCTGAGTGTTTTATTGTTGGCGTACAGAAAACAATACAAGCATAAACACCCATCACCATGTGGACCGAAAAAGAGAATTCCCTGCAAGCAACTTTTAAGTTCAAGGGCTTTACGCAAGCCTTCGCCTTCATGACCGAGGTGGCATTCGCAGCCGAAAAACAGAACCACCACCCTGACTGGTCAAACGTCTGGAACACCGTTCATTTCAAACTGAACACACATGATGCGGGCGGTACGGTGACAGAAAAAGATTGGAAATTAGCGAAGGCGATTGATGGGATTGCGGAACGGTACAAATAGCCTACCGCACCAACGTCACATCGCCATGAAATGATTTGACCTTCCCGTTCACGAACTCCATCTCCGCCATCCAAACAAAGACGGCAGGGTCGAGCGGCTGCCCTTCAAAGCTGCCGTTCCAGCCGAACTGCGGCGTATTCGGGTCGAAGTTTTTCTCATAAAAAACAAGGTTGCCCCAACGGTCGAAGATGCGGAAGGCACGCACTTTGGCCACCTCCGGGCCTGCGTACAGGAACAGCAGGTCGTTGGTGCCGTCACCGTTCGGGGAGAAGGCTGTGGGCACGTAAAACGGTCGCTCTTCTGACACCACCACCGTCACTTTATCCATCGCAGCGCAGCCGTTGGTATCAATGACGTGGATGCGGTAAGTCGTCGTTTCCACTGGTGCAACGGGCTGCGTTAGGCACTGCGGGCACTCCACTGAATCTGGTAGATTCACCCACCAAATACTATCCACTTCGGTTACCGGTATGCTGATTTGAGCTTCAAGGGTCGTGCTTTCACCCTGCTGGATGGTCACGTCCGGGCCCAATTCCACCAGCACCTCGCCGGGGCCAATCAGCAGCAGCGTATCCGACCAAGAGCAGCCGTTTTCATCCTTCACCACCAGCGTGTGCAACCCCTCGTCCAAGTAGCTGAACTGCGGGTAGGTGATGAAAATATCGCCGTCGAGGGAATAAAAATAGGGGGGCAATCCACCAATTACGGAGTCAATGTAAATGTACCCTTCGGGGTCAAGGCAGTCGGGATGCTCCAGCGTAAGCAACACATTGTCAATTGGTTGCGCACTGGCGATAACCAGCGTGGAGTCCACAGCAGTGCAACCATTGTCCGATCTTTCAACCAAAATGAAATACCACCCTGGAGCGTCCACAGTCGTCGTCAGCGCATCTGGCTGGACAATGTTTCCTGTACTGGTCGTCGTCCAAAAGTAGGTGACGCCGATCTGCGAGGAACCTTGCCCGCTGACGGTTGCCGTCAGGTTTTGACAGTCCAATTTTCCGATGGAAACAGCTTCGGCAATTGGTGCCAAAAAATTCTCAGTCACCACCACCGTGCTGTCGTTAGTGCAGCCATTACCGAGGTCAGTGACGGTCACACTAAAAACACCCGATTGGTTTACTGTTGGCATGGCCGTGGTCGGGTCGAGGATGGTACCAGGGCCTGTCCACTGGTAGCCAAAACCCGTTGCATCGGGCAGCACGAAAAGCTGTGCAATCGGAGCCGTACAGGTCAGTTGCGGAGCAATACCGAAGGTAATATTGGGCGGCGTCAGATTTTCCAAAACTTCGATGGAAGTCGAGTCCAAGCAGCCGTTTCTCTGGTTGGTGACGGTGAGCTGGTACGTGCCAGCACTCGTCACGGTGGCATTTGGCGCATTCGTCCCTGTAAAAATCTGCCCATCGGCGGTCGTCCAGTGAAAATCCAGCGTGTCGAACGGACTGCTGAGGTTGCCCAACAGCACCACTTGCTGCGTGGCACAGGTAATTGTGAGCGTTTGCGAAGCGTCGATGGTGGCTGTCGGGCGCAGCGTGTCCATCGCCACTGTCAAGTCATCGGACACCAAGCAATTGTTGCCCATGTCTTCGACGGTGAGCGTGTAGGTGCCGGGGGCGTCAATTTCAGGTGACAGCGTAGTGTCGCCTCCGGCAATATTACCGGTCGGCGTTGTCCACAGGTAGGTAATGCTCGGCCCAACCGACGAACCCAATCCACTCAACGTCAAGCTGTTGCGAACGCAGGTTAGGGTGGTGTCTGTCCCAGCGATGGCTGTTGGAATGTTGGCGTTTCGTGTCACCGTCACACTGCCCGAAGCGGTGCATTGCGTCAGTAAATTCGTGACGACAACTGTGTAAACACCTGCCGAGTCCACCTGCGGCGTGGCTGTGTTTTGCCCAGAAATGATGTTGCCGCCGAGCGTCGTCCAAGCAAATCCGAGCTGCCCTGCGGGCAACGAACCGCTGGCATCGAGCATCACCGTGAGGTTCTGGCAGTTGATTTCAGCAGGGTTGGCGAGGTTGACTTGGGGCGGTGCCGAATTGTCAATCACCAGCACCTGCGAGATGCCGGAGCAGCCCGTGATGGCATCGGTGGCCGTGAGGGTGTAAGTGCCGGGGCAGCCGACCGTCGGTTGCAACACGTTGTTGGGGCCGATGATGCAGCCGCCGTTGGTTGCCACCCAACTGTAATTGAGCAAATTGCCACCTGAGGCAGCGGCATTGATGATAAAAACGGTGTCTGAGCAGGTGTAGGACAAATCGGGGCCAGCGTTGGGCATCGGCACGTTCGGGTCAACACTGACGCTGACGATGTCCGTGTCAGTGCAGCCGTTGGTGGGGATGGTCACGATGAGGATGTACGTCCCGGCACCGCACACGATGGCGTTCGGCGTGTCGTCCCCGGCGCAGATGTCGCCGTTGGACGTTGTCCAAAAATAACTGACATTGACAGGGTTGGCACTTCCTTGCAGCACCACCGTGTTGTTGTTGCAAGTGAGCGTGCCATCTGGGCCAGCGTTGGCGACGGGGTGCAGCGTGTCCAACCCGACCTCCACGAAATCCGTTGCGGAGCAACCGTTGAGCGTGTTCACCACCAGCAATTGATAGGTACCGGTATCATCCACGCAGGTCGTAGCGGTAGTTGTGCTGCCGCAAAATTGTCCATCGGACGAAGTCCAGAGGTAAGTGATGCCGCTCCCTGTGCTGGAGTTGCCGCCGATGGTCAGTTGGTTGTCTTCGCAATTCAGGTCGTCGTCTGGCCCGGCATCGGCGGTGGGGAGTTGGCGGTTGTCAATGACCTGCACTTGGCAAGTGGTGGTAAAAACAGAGCCACTGGGGTACGTCCGGGTCACTATCAATTCATAAATGCCGGGAGCATTGGCACAGGCGGTAGCCGTTGTTTCCCCGCCACAAAAGCTGCCGCTCACGGTTGTCCATTGGTACGAAATATCCGGGCCGGTGCTGGAGCCGATGGACAGCAGGCTAACCGTGTCGTTGATGCAGTCAATCGCACTGCTGGCCGAAGCGGCGCAATCTGGGTTGCAGTTGATGGGGGCAAAAATCACCACCTCGTCGGTGTCTCGGCAGAAGTTCAGGGTGTTTTCCACTACTAAGGTGAAGGTGTCGCTGGGGTTGTTCGGCATCACTTCGGGGGCGAGCGTTTGGCCATTGTTCACGATACTGCCGCCCATCGAAGTCCACAGATAAGCATACGTCGTGCCGTCAATCGAGGAGCCGCTGCCGTCAAGGATGGCCGTCGTTTCCCCGCAGGGAATTTGAAAGTCTGGCCCTGCATCGGCGTTGGCTGGGAAGTCGAGCAATTGCACCAGCACGGCATCGTCGGCTTGGCAGCCGTTGAGCAGGTTGATGACAGTGAGGGTGTAAACATCCTCGCCCAAAACCTCGGCGGCGAGTTGGGTCGGCGGTGTGCAAATGCTGCCAGTGATGCCGCCCTCCCAAAGGTAGGCGTACTGCGGCCCAACCGACGTGCCAGTCGGATTCAGTGGGAAGCAGCTGGCCAATTCGGGACAGGTCAACGACAGGATGTTTTGCCCTGCCTCGGCCACGGGCGAGAGGGTGTCGCTGGTGACCAGCACGGTGTCGGTAGCCGACAGCCCCACGGCGTTGTTGGTCACGGTAAAAACGTACTCACCCGCCAGCACAATCGGTGCAAACGGGTCGGTTTGGTTCAAAATACTGCCCGAAATCGCCGTCCAGGCGTAACTGAAATCTGGGCCGACCGTGGCACTGGCCGTCAATGTGTCAGTGAAGGTTTGGTCGAAGCAGTTGATGAGGCCATTGGCTCCGGCATCTGCGATGGGCGTACAAGCCGCAGTGTCGAGCATGACCAGCACAGTGTCCGTGCTGAGGCAGCCGTTGTTGGTGTTCGTGACTTGCAGAACGTACCCGCCGGGGTCGTCCACGGTGGGTGTCGGCGTCATTTCCCCAGCAGCAATATTGCCACTGAGGGCTGTCCACTGGAAGTCAAAACCAAGCCCGGTATCCGAACCTGTGCCGTCGAGCGTAGCCTGCCCTGTGAGGCAATCAAGCAGTTGGTCAGGGCCAGCATCAGCGACGGGTGCGATGGAGCCTTGCGAAACGACGACTGTATCGTAGCTGGTGCATAAAGCCAAACTGATTTTGAAAATAAAGGTGTCCGCATAATCTACCGTCAACTGGATGTTTTCAGAAAGCGAATCACCTGCCGAGTTGTACCAAACAAACTCCGCAAATGGCACGACGGTCGAGCTGCTGGCATCGAGCGTAACCGAAGTATCGGTGCAATTGAGCACATAATCCGGCCCAGCATTGGCCACGGGTGGCGTTTCGTTGTATTCAATTACGACAAAATCGGAGTCGGTGCAGCCGTTGGTGGTGTCGGTGACAGTCAGGTTGTAGATGCCATCGGAGTTGACGCTGGATGTCGGTTGGTCAGTCGAACTGAGGAACGAACCGCCGGGCGAAGAAGTCCACTCGTAAATAAAATCAGGTCCGATGGATGTGCCGCTGCCACCAATTTGCTGCGAAATGATGGTGCAAGTCAGCGAGTCGTCAGGCCCTGCATCTGCCACTGGAAGCACGAAGTCCGTGCCGATGGTCACGCTCGTTGAATCAACGCAGCCGTTGGAGGTGTCGGTTAATTTGAGGGTGAAAACCCCCGTGGATGCCGTAGTTGCCACAGGTGTGCCCTGCCCCGTTAGAATATTTCCAATCCATTGATAAACAACAAATTGCGAACCAGTGGAAATGCTGCCGTCAAGCGTCAAAGTGTCGAAGTAGCAGTTGAGCATGTCGCCTTGCGGCAAAGCGATGTCGGCATTGGGCGTCAGGGTGTCCACCGTCACCACCACGAGGTCGGTGTCACGGCAAGCATTCACCAAATCCTCCACGATGAGTTGGTACGTGCCAGGGTCGTTGGCGGTGGCATTGGCGGTGTTTGTTGGCGGCAAAAGATTGCCGTCGCCAGTGCTCCAGGCAAACAAAACCCCACCAGTCGGCGTGGAAGCCATGCCGTTCAGGCTGACGGTGGGCACGGTGCAAGAAAGCTCCCGGTCAGGCCCGGCGTTGGCAACTGGCGGCGTGGTGTTTTGCGTGATGACGACGATGGCCGTATCCCTGCAAAAGTTCGTGATGTCAGTGATGACGAGTCGGTAGGTGTCCGGCTCGGTAATCGTCACGTTCAGCGAGTTGGCGCTGCCGATGGGGCTTCCGCCCAAGGCATTCCAAGTCCAGTTGAAGTTGTTGACGGGTGTGGAGGCATTGCCATCCAACCCGATGCTGGTGGTAGCACAAGTCAGCACATTTGCCGAAGGCGAAATGACGGCACTGGGCAACACTGCGTCTTGCTCTACGGTGACGGAGGCTGTGCTGCTGCACCCTGCGGCGGTCACGGTGAGCGTGTAAATGCCGGGGGCGCTGGCCGTGGCGTTTGGTTGGTCAGTCGGGCCACCGCCGAACGACCCGCCAATGGCCGTCCATTGGTAGCTCAACGTACCAAACGACGTGCTTGAGGTTGAGGTCAGCGACACTTGGGTCTGCTGGCAGGTGAGCGTGTCCGGTTGGGCGATGCTGACGTTGGTTTGCACCACGGTCAAGTTCAGCGTCACGGTACTGTCGCAGCCTAGCCATGAGAGCAGCGTGTCCACGTAAACCCCTGACGTTGAGTAGCTTGCGTTGCCTACGGCAAATGTTTCGCCTTCGCAAATTATTTCATTGAGCGTCGTGGTGTTTTCTGGCAATGCAGTCAATTCAAGGGTTACAGCACTGTCGCAGCCAAAGCTGGTCAGGAGGTCAACGGTGAAAGTGTCAGTCGTGAAAAATGGCATGTTTCCCACCCAAACGGTGTCGCCGAAGCAGATGGTATCGGTCAGTCTGGTTGTCACGTTGGGCATCACCGTGAGCACGAAGTTCACGATGCTGTCGCAGCCGAAAAACGACACCAGCGTGTCGGCATAGGTGCCTGCCGAGCCGATAGTTTGCCCATCAAATACGACCGATTGGCCGTCGCAGATGGTATCACGCAACTCGGTGAGAGGCGTTGGTTCGCCGATGTTGACCACCACGCAGTTCAGCCCGATGTCACCACAGAATGGCGGACTTGGGCCCGTGAGGGTGTCGTTGAGCGTTTGGGGCGTCCATGCCGTGCCAACGACGGGCAGTGCAGCGGCATCGGCCAAGAGGTAGCTCAAGCCGCAGACGGTGTAGCTGCCAGCTGGAAATGCCGTGAAATTGTCGGATGTATCGAGGTCGTACAGGTTGGTTCCGTTGAACACGGCGAAGGTGTAGCCGTACTCCGTGGGGTCGGGCACGATGGCGCCGTAAACGGGGTCGAGGTCAAGGTCGAGCGCCGGATCGCCGATGCAGGCGGTCACGTTGGGGTCAGGGAGGTTTCCTGCGTCGGCTTCGCAGCAAAGGATGCCCGAATCGTCGCAGAGGATAATTTCGAAATCGAGGATAGTGCCGCCGTTGAACTGTGCCGAGTTGGCGATTTCGATGCACCACAGACCGTTGGCCGGCCCGGTGTTGAAGTCTTCGAGGCAGCCGCTGAAGGGCTGGTACTGGCCGTCGTAAGTGCCACTGCCCCAGGGGCAAACGGTCGGGCAACCATCAAAGACGCAAGGGTAGCTACACAGGCCGACCGTGTCGGGCTGGCAAGTTGCGGCGCAGGGCACGAATAGGATATCCCAAGTTGCCAGCGGTGTGAAGGTGTTGCAGTTGCCAGTGGTGCCTGTGAGCTGAACTTGCTGCCCAGCGGGTGAGGTCAGCGTGAGTTCGAGGTCGCCAATGCGCCCGTGCCTGAACTTGATGTATACCCCGCAAACGCCCTGCGTGGGGCTGGCCAGGTTGTTATTGAAGGCGTCAGTGAAATTGTAGCAGACTTGTGTGTTGGTGTTGGACGGGAACTGGAGCGGGCAATTGCCGTTGTCGGCACAGCCACAGTTTTGCGCCTCCGCTTGGGAAGCAGTCACTAATAAAACCGCAAAGAATACGAGCCTTGGGATTATGAGCATAAACGTTTGTAATCGGTGTCCCCTCAAGGTAAAGTAAAAGGCAAAATAAACGGCTGCAAGCTAGCCCCTTTTGCCTTTCCAACGAGGGAATTTCCACCAAAATTACACGAAAGCGGTGAGGGATGTTGAGAGCATGTGCAGAATTTTTCAATTTGTCGGAAATCGGCAGAGTTTGCCAACTTTGCAAAAACAATACATGAAAATCCTTCACTCATTGCTGCTGGCCATTCTGTTTCTTGTTTGCTCCGCAAAAATACATGCCCAATCGCCACAGACATTTCAGCTTTACGAAGCAGCCTCCATCCCCAACTCCAAACCTGCCGAAAACCGGGAAAAAACCGAAGTGAACGACTGGAAAGTAGAATTCACCACAGAAACCTCCGTGCCGACCCTCACGCTGTACCGCCCCACCCATCCCAATGGCACTGCGATGATTATCTGCCCAGGCGGCGGCTACTCGGGCACAGCCACTGACCACGAAGGCAAACAAGTAGCCGAGGCGCTGGCCAAGGAGGGCATTACCGCCTTCGTGCTACGTTACCGCATCCCCAGCGACCGCTACTGTTTGGACAAGTCCCTCGCCCCGCTGCAAGATGCCCAGCAGGCCATCAGCCTCGTGCGGCAGCGGGCAGCCGAGTGGCAAATCATGCCCAACAAAATCGGCATCATGGGCTTCTCGGCGGGTGGGCACCTGGCGGCCACGGCAGCCACGCATTTTGACCAAAAGGCCGACCCCACTTGCACCGACATGACCTCTGTACGCCCCGATTTCGTGGCGCTGATTTACCCCGTGGTCAGTTTCAGGGACGGCATTGGGCACGATGGTTCACGAGACAATCTGCTCGGCAAAACGCCAACATTGCAGCAAATCGGCCAATTTTCCAACGAGCTGCGGGTTACGCCACAGTCGCCCCCCGCCTTTCTAGTCCATGCCCAAGACGATTGGGTAAAAATCGAAAACAGCCTGCTTTTTTATGAGGCTTGCTTGCGCAATGGCGTACCGGCCGAGGCCCATTTTTGGTCAAAGGGTGGACATGGGTTTGGCATGGTGAACCCGGCGAGCAAAGAAAGTTGGGTGCCTTGGTTGGTAACGTGGTTGAAATGAATTGATGGGGATAATGGTCGTCAAAACCTGATGCAATTAGGTTGGTGAGAGTAACGTCAACCGACGCAGCTATAATTTTGGACGCAGTTTTTCACAAAAACCAAAACCAACTAACCTTTCGTGAATACTGCATCCAAGCAGACAATCTTGTCAAAATCGTCGAATTTGGTCAAAAATAATTTGGAGTTTACAAACCTTGTTTGATATTCGCCTTCGCCTTTTCTTTCAAACCACATCGTTAAGACTGTTAGCGTCATTTGAAATCCCAGTTTCGCAGGCTGGGTTCCATATTTCAAAAAATTTGAATTAGTGTGACCATTACTTTTTTCGTTGAGCTAGTCTCGGCGGAGGTGTGGGTGCGTGATCGTCAGACTTGCGTTTGGCGAGATAAAAGCGTCTTAGTTTCTCACAATTGTTTTATAACTAAATGTTTTAAGAATGAAAAAAAACTTTATCCAACGGTTACTTCCGGTACTGTTGTGCTTGGTCTCTACGGGGCTATTTGCGCAGTACACGGTCAGCGGCACAGTCCAAGACGAAGCCGGCGGACCGCTTATCGGCGCTAGTGTCCTTGTAAAAGGAACTGCAACGGGTACCATTACTGACGTAGATGGCAAATTCGAGCTTCGTGTCCCGGAAAATGCCACTTCACTTGAATTTTCTTTCACAGGCTTCACAACACAAGTAGTGGCTATCTCAAGGACCAACAATGTGGTAGCACTGGCCATGGCTGAGGATATCAACAGCCTAGAAGAAGTCGTGGTGACGGGCTTGGCCACCAGCGTAAAGCGGGCCAACCTGGCCAACTCGGTGGAAAGGGTGGATGCCTCCCAACTCACGGGCGTCGCCTCCCAGTCAACCGTTGATGGGGCACTCTACGGCAAATTCAAAGGCGCTGAAATCCGGGCGAACTCTGGTGCGCCGGGTGGTGGTTTGTCCTTCCGCTTGCGGGGTACGACCTCCATCAGCGGCTCGTCGCAGCCGCTCATCATTTTGGATGGCGTTTTCATTGACAACTCCTCCATCAAGGGCGGCTTGAATACCGTTTCGGCGGCGCAGGCTGGCGGCAGCACCCGCAACCAGGACAACCCGTCCAACCGTTTGGCCGACCTCGACCCGAACGACATCGAGTCCATCGAAATCCTGAAAGGTGCCTCCACGGCGGCCATCTACGGCTCACGGGCAGCAGGCGGCGTGGTCATCATCACCACCAAAAAAGGCGAATCCGGCAAGACGAGAATCAACCTCTCGCAGTCCTTCGGACAAACGCAGATGCTGAACCCACTCGGCGTTCGTGAGTGGACGGAGGAGCGGGTGCTGGCTTCGGCATTTGCCAGCGACATTGATGCTTTCCGGGCAGCTGAGTCCAGCGGCACGTTGCACAATTACGAAGACGAACTCTACGGCAACAAGGGCTTCTTGACGAACACCCGCCTGAGCATCAGTGGCGGCAACGACAAGACCAAGTTCTACATCGGTGGTAGCTATAAAGACGAAGAGGGCATCGTGAACAACACGGGCTACGAGAAGGCCTCCATGCGCATCAACATTGACCAGAAGGTGACCAACAATTTCGACCTCAACATGACGTCGAACTTCATCCACTCATCCGCTGACCGGGGCTTCTTCAACAACGACAACTCTGGTACGACGATGGGCATCGCACTGACTTCCACGCCATCGTGGGCGCAGTTGCAGCCGAACGAAAACGGGGTTTATCCAAGCAACCCGTATGCGCCCTCCAACTTTTTGGAGACCGCAGCGCTGATGACCAACAACGAAACCGTCAACCGCTTTATCGGTGGTGGTACGGCCACCTACAAGCTCTTCACCACCGAAAACTCATCGCTGAAGCTCATCGCCAGGGGCGGCGTGGATTTCTACAACCTGTACACAAGGGCTATTTGGCCCAACACCCTCCAGTTCCAGCGTGATGGCAACGGCCTGAACGGTGTATCTGTGCAGGGCTTCACCCGTAACCTGAACACCAACTTGGCGGCTTTCTTGGTACACAACCAGTTCTTGGACAACGGGCTTTCGTTCAACACTTCAGCTGGTGTGACGCAGGAGAACTTTGACCAGAACAACATACTCGGCATCTCCTCCAACATGATTGGGGTGCAGACCAACCTCGACCAGGCTGGCTCCCGCACCACCGAACAGTTCAGGCGGCCACAGACCGACAAAGGCTTTTTTGCGCAAGAGGAAATCAACTTCCGTGACATGGTTATCGCAACCATCGGCATCCGTGGCGACAAGTCCTCGAACAACGGCGACGTGAACAAGCTGTACTACTACCCAAAGGCAAACATGGCCATCAACCTGCACAATTTTGATTTTTGGAACAAAGACGGCATGCTTTCGCTCCTGAAACTGCGGGCAGCCTACGGGGAGTCGGGCAACTTTGCCAGCTTTGGCGCCAAGTCCACCATCATGAACTCCACGATTGTGAACGGCATAGCTGGCGTGAACGTGCCCGCATTGCTCGGCAACGACGAAGTAGGGCCTGAACGGCAGAAGGAGTTGGAGCTTGGCTTTGATATTGGCTTGGGCAAAATCGTCGGCTTGGACGCTACCTACTACATCAAGTCGGTAGAAGACCTGCTGCTAAACGCCAACGTGCCCACGTCTTCCGGCTTCTCGCAGCAAGTAACCAATGCTGCCGAACTGGAAAACAGGGGCTGGGAAATCGGTTTGAACCTCAACCTCGTCAACACCCGTGACCTCAAGTGGGATGCACGGTTCGGTTGGTGGAAAAACACCGCCGAAGTAACAAGGCTCGACGTGCCAGCCTTTACCAGCGGTGGCTTCGCCAACTTCCTCGGCAACTTCATGATTAAAGAAGGCTACAGCCCAACCACCATCATCGGCGTGGGCCCAAACCCAAACGTGACACTCAACGGCGAAGGTGACCCCACCCTGCAAGTGTTCGGCAACGCCGAGCCCGATTTCCAGCTGTCTTGGTCGAACATGATTTCTTGGAAAAACCTCGACTTCTCGATGGTTTGGCATTGGAAACAAGGTGGCAAGAACATCAACCTTTCCGCACTGCTCTTTGACCTGAACGAGACGACCTACGACTTCGACGATTTCGGCCTCGACCCAAGCGGTGCATTGGCCAACGGCCCTTACCGTTTGAGCCAATTGGGCGCAAACACTGGCCCATACGTGGAAGACTCTGGCTATATCCGTCTGCGTGAAGTAGGCTTGTACTACACCATTCCGCTTGCGAACATGAAGGCTATCGAGAAAATCCGCCTCGGGTTCTCTGGCAACAACCTGATCAACTTCTTCGACTACAGCAGCTACGACCCAGAGGTTTCGAACTTTGGTGCCAACGAATTCTCAACTGGCGTGGAAGTAACCCCATTCCCTTCCGCAAAGCGTTGGGACTTCCACATCAACCTCACTTTTTAATTTGAATCAAAATAAAATCGAGATATGAAATTGACAAAATTCATCTTCATAAGCGTCCTTTTCTTCGCCATCGGCGGATGCGAAATTGACGACAACCCGAACCCCAACGGGTCGAGCATCGGAGGGTTTAACCAAAATGCTTCCAAGAGCGAGCTTCAGACATTGGTGACTGGAATCGAAGACCTCGTTCGCCAAGATTTTGGTTTTTACTACGACGTTACCGCAATCATTGGCCGTGAGTATTACTTCTTCACGGGCTCCGACCCTCGCTACACTGGTGAGGTTCTCGGCAAAGGCGACTCCCAATTGGACGGTGCTGGTTTCTACGGCACTCGCCCCTATTTGGGCCGCTACCGCACCATCAAGAATGCAAACGTCTTGATTGATGCCGTTTCCAATTCCCAGCAGATCACTGCCGAGGAGGCCAATGGTTATTTGGGCTTCGCAAAAACGATGCAGGCGCACGAGTACCTGCTCGCCTTGAACCTGCAATACGAAAACGGCATACGCATCGATGTGGCCGACCCCGAAAACCTCGGGCCGTTCGTGGACTACAATGCTGCACTGACTGCCATCCGCTCATTGCTCGACGAGGGTGCCAACCACTTGGCTGATGCTGGTGCTACGTTCCCTTTCAAGCTGTCGATTGCAATGGCTGGCTTCGACACACCTGAAAATTTCTTGAAGTTCAACAACGCACTTGGCGCTCGTGTAGCGCTCTACCAAGGCGACATGGCGGAAGCCAACAAGCGCCTCACCGATTCCTTCATGGACCTCGACGGCGACATGAACACCGGCCCTGCCCGGTACTACTCGACTTCTGGTGGCGACTTCGCCAACAACCTTTTCCGTCCACTGGACCAAGCCGATGCCATCATCGTTCACCCAGGCGTGGTGGCCGACCTAACGCCCGGCGATGCCCGTGCCACCAAAATGGTGGAGCGTGCAAGTGGTTCGCTCAGCCTCGATGGGCTTTCTGGCACGCACGACGTGTGGGTTTTCAAGTCTTTGGATGCTTTTGTTCCGTACATTCGGAACGAGGAGCTGGTGCTCATCTACGCCGAGGCCAATGTTGGCACGAACAACACGGAAGCCGTCAATGCCATCAACAAAGTCAGGAATGCCAACAACATCGGCGACTACAACGGTGGCACTTCCGATTCCGAGCTGATGGACGAAATCGCTCACCAGCGCCGCTACTCGCTCTTCGGCGAAGGCCACCGCTGGGTGGACATGCGCCGCTGGGGCCGCCTGAGCGAATTGCCCATCGACCGTCCAGATGACGATGTTTGGGTGCAGTTCCCACGCCCAGTTGGTGAAGAATGACATTGGGTCTCCATCAAAAGAAAAGGTCGCACCTCCTCCGAGGTGCGGCCTTTTTTCTTTTGATGGAAATTGCTCACCGAAACTGCGGCAGCCATGCTTTATTGCGCCGAAACTGCGCTGCCGCCCACCGGATGCAGAAACTGCATCTCGTACAGCTCCCGGTAACGTCCGTTTTCATTTTGCAGCAGTTCTTCGTGGGTGCCAAACTCCCGCACCTCGCCTTTTTCCAGCACTAAAATCTTGTTGGCATGCCGAATCGTGCTCAATCGGTGAGCGATGATGATGCTGGTGCGCTTCGCAATGAGCTTTTCGATGGCGTACTGAATGACCGATTCCGTCTCCGGGTCAATGGACGAGGTGGCCTCGTCCAGGA
>CAYTZS010000046.1:28550-29156 GCA_964442355.1 uncultured Saprospiraceae bacterium
CAGCGCCCGCACGAAGCTGATGAGCTGCCGCTGACCCATGCTCAGGGTGGCGCCCCGCTCCTGCACTTGGTAGTCGTAGCCGCCGGGCAGCTTTTCGATGAACTCGTGCGCACCAATCATTTTGGCAGCATCCACCACCTGCGCCCGGCTGATATTGTCGTTGCGGAGCGTGATGTTCTCCAGCACCGTGCCGCTGAATAGGAACACATCCTGCAAGACGACGGCCATGTGGCTGCGCAGGGCTTGGAGCTCGTAGTCCCGAATGTTCGCCCCGTCAATCTCGATGCTGCCCTTCTGCGTCTCGTAGAGCCGGTTCAGGATGCTAATGATGCTCGTTTTGCCGGAGCCGGTGCTGCCCACAATGGCCAGTGTTTCCCCCGGTTGGATGTTGAAGCTGACGTTGCGGAGCACCCAATCTTGCTCGGTGTAAGCGAACCAAATATGCTTGAAGGCGATTTCTCCCCGCAATTTTTGTGGCAAAAGCTGGCCCTCGTTCTTGATGTGGTCGCTGCGGTCGAGCAGGTTAAATACCCGCTCAGAGGCCACGAGGCCCATTTGCAACGTGTTGAATTTGTCGGCGAGCATCCGTATCGGGCGGAACAGCAT
>CAYTZS010000047.1:0-10529 GCA_964442355.1 uncultured Saprospiraceae bacterium
TCAATAGATACCTTGGCATCTGAAACAATCCTCGTATTTCCACCGATTTTCAATTTAGCGGAAATATTGCTATTGCCCTTCCCAACTGGAATCCTTAGCCTCATTACTTGTAATAATTGATTGACAGCCAATGCTCTATTTGTTGGGTCGTCAACTTTTTCCCTGAATACCTTTATGGATTCGTTTTGAAACCCGCCTTGTAGGTCACGATATAGCGGGATTTCCTCTGGGCTGAATGACCCAACCCTGAAGCGTTCTTTAAATTTGGATTTTATTTCCTCCAATTTTTTCTTGGGTATTCTGGTCAGCCCGCTGCTTTGGCTTCCCAAAACAGGGTCGAGGTCCAATTCAATGCTATCCAATGGAAAATTAAACCCTGACTCTAAAAAGATATGAGAAGGTATATTCTCGTAATCTGGCTTAAATTCATTTTTTATGCCTGATTTCTGTATGAAATCCCAAACAATTATGTTGGAGACCCTCAGTTGTTTAGCACAATTTTTTATGATTGCATCATCTTGGCTTGCACTCTTTAATAGGGTTTTCAATGAAACTGACAACCCATACGACAGGCCGCTCCCAACCTCCAAATCCGTGAAGTCGTGCCTTCCGTCGAGATATTTCCAAAAACAATGAGTGGCCCTATATGTCACTGAAAAATAGATTTTCTTGTCTTTCCCCGCATCTTTTAGTGGGAATAGACTAAAAGCAGCCGCAGCGGAAGCGTTGAAATTTAGACTGCGTTGGGTCATCCAAGTATCCTGCGTATGTACCAAGAAATATTTTGAATCATTATAGGTTTGAACACGGTAATTATTTATCTCAACATCCCCTGATATGCCTGCGCTTGCTCCAACTGAAGCCTGTGTAGCGTCCAATGTAGCCGTGAGCGAAGAGCTGCCTCCAAGCTTACCTGTAAAGGCCGATAAACGTAAATAAGTTAGGTAATTCTTGACAATTTCTTGTGTGGTGGAAGGTTGGCCAGGAAGCGACCTTTGAAGTTTTTGGTAAAAGCGGCGCCAGAAAGCCTGATAGTTGGCCAATATGGTACAAACCGCTGCAATTGGGTAGTTAGGCACGGTAGGAGCGTTCTTAATTCCCTCAAAATACGCTTTGAGAGAAGAAAGGCGGGAATTTAGCTGTTCTATTTCTTTGAGCTTCTCCTCTGGGCACTCAATGGTTAACTGGCTAAGCTTTAAAATATCCTTTCTCAAATTGAAAAAGCCATAAGTGGCCCATTCCATTTCATCCATTATTTTGACAAAATCCTTTATTGGGGCACTATCGCTGTCAAAATCTGGTGCTGAAGTAATATATTTTTTATGGAGCTTATCTCTTGATGCACGGGCTGCGGCTATTAGTTTTTCAGTCGCATCATTTGTCTTTTGTTTAATACTTTGCTTGATTCTACTGAAAAGTTTCCTGTCCGGTTCAGCCTCCCCACTTGTACTGGGTGATGAAATGGGTTTTGTATAGGGATTTTCTTCCGTCATGTACCCAATCCAAGCATTTAAGCGATTGTTTATCCATTTAGCGGCCTCTACCGTCGCAGCTTCTTTGCCTTTGTTTTCAAACCACAAAAAATTGGATGCTGCTGCATCCATGGACATATTGATGGGCAAGTCGGTCATAGTATCGCAGGCTGAAAACCTGGGATATCTATCTCGTAGCCGAATGAACCTCCCTCCCACATTAAGTTCCCCTCTTATGGTAAGCTCAATGCCTAATTCATCTACGGATAAAGGAGCCTTTAATTCTGGGCCGGAAACTGATGCAGAAAGGGTGAAGTTCACTTCCTTGTGTATCCCCGTCAAAGCCATAACATTCAATGGGTGGGTGCTCACCAAGTTGCTGACGAAAGATATTTCCCCGTACTGGTCCCTATATCGCATTGGAATGGAGCTTGGGTAGTTCTGCAACATCATCATGGTCATATTATGGGATGCTCCTTTTCCGCCAAGTCCTACTTTTAGGTTGCACCCCGGAAAAAACGGCACACCCACGCCTAACAATGCAATCAAGTCTAAAATATTAACTTCAAACTCCACTTGTACCGACCTTCCTTGCTTGTAATAACTACTGGCCACCCGGCCTTTCTGCGGCACTCCAGCAACAGCCAAATTCTGGAATACATTCAAAGCCGAGCCTTGCGGGGGAAACGCTATTTGACTTAGTGTTTTTAATTGCTCATAACCTGTGCTTGGCATATTTCCATTTTTATGGTTGAAAAAAAAACAATTTCAATCTTGCTGTTGGCCATTCGCCATGTCAGCAGCATGGGTATTTACCCCACCCCCCAACTGCCCCCCCGCCTGCGCCTGCACCTTCTGCACCAGTTGGAATACCTTGATATAAGGCTGCTCCCCCAGCGCAGACAGGATGGTGTTTACCTCGTCGAGGGTGAGGTGGAGGGTGATGTTGTTTTGATTTTGCATTGCCATTATTTTGTGTTGTGATTAGACAAAGTATTTATCCTGTTCTTAGCTTTCAAAGCCTTTTCCATCGAGCCATCTCTTAATATTAAAATAATGACTTATGAACAGCGAACCAGCGTATAAATATTTTGACATTACAATTATGAGTGGGCATTGCCACATCCACTCCCCATTTTCCGTTCTGTTCGGACGGGCAGATACTTATAGATGTCTCAGGCCCCTTTTCATAAATATCAACTAGACCTAAAGTTTTCCATCCCGCTATAATCAATTCATAAGTTGTCGGTACCTCAGTAGTAATAGTTCCACCCCAAGAGTTGTTAAAGTCATGGGTTATATTGCCAGACATAAACCACAGCATATCCTTTATATACGGCTTTCCCTCCAGTTTAAAGTCGCCGTTCACATGGAGCTTTGCTGTCGGATTGTCTGTCCCGATACCGACGTTGCCGTTTTGTTGGATGGTCATGCGCCAATAATCATTATTTCCATCAGGGGTACTCGTCCAAAAGTGCATTTTCCCATCTCCATTCTGTATCCCAACATTCTTACTTTCTCCGTCCTTTTGATAAATTACAATTTCCGTTCTGTTGGCATTGCCGCCAAAACTTGCAACACTCAACCTTTCGCCACTTTGATTATCAAAGACATGCAGCTTCGCTTCCGGGCTGTCCGTCCCGATGCCTACATTACCTCCTTTGGGGTTCAGTGCCAAATAATCGTTCCCAGCTTGGTTCACCTGTATTTCCAGGTTGTGTGCGCCCCCGCTACGGGAATGGAAGCGTATCCATGCACTGTCATTATCCCCATGATCTGGTGCGAAGATGATGCCTGGCTCATTTTTATTTTCCGGGTATTCATTAGTGAAAACTGATTTAGCACTTTCCACTTTGTCAGGTGCTCCTATCAGCAATTGCCCAGACATAAGCATATTGCCTTGGATGTGGAGCTTTTCCTTGGGGTCGTCCGTCCCGATGCCCATATTATTCCCCCGCACTACGATCGGCCCAAATTCCACGGGCAACACCCATGCCCCATCCCAGTATCCAGGAATGTTTTCATAGCGCAGCAAGAGGTTGTGGATGCCGTTTTCAGCCTTGGTTATCCAATTTGAAATTTTGAGACTGATTTTATTTTCAATACGGGCAAGACCGCCAGCATTGAAAATGGGTTCTGTCAGTTCATTTCCTTTGTCGTCCTTTTCGTGATGAATATCGTTTGAGGTGACTTGGATGCTTCCCATATACAGGGCAGCATCTATCAACAATTCAAATTTTGTGGGTGCGATGGCATCACTGCTCAACAGAACGGACTTGCCGGGCTGGGTAGGCACGATTTCAATGGTCAGTTCATTGCTCGTTTGCCCATCGTTGAGCAGGGTGGCCGAACCCTGTACCTGTGCGATGAGTGGCACGGCCTTCAGCCCCAGATGGCTTTGAACTTCCAGGTGCCGGATGATGGCCCCAGTGTTTTGTCCGGTTATGTTGAAGCGGATTTCCACGCGGGTATTGCGGGCACCACCCCTAGCGGAGGCACTGAACTCCGTCAATTGGATGGCAGTGGAGGCACCGGGTGCCAGCGAGAAGCCTTTTCCATCTTTCTTGGCGAATGAAATCAGGTCTTCCCGGCCCCCAGCCGCCGCTTGTTGGACGGCGTATTTCCAGTCACCCATTGTGCCGTTCTGCCCCAATTTTTGCAGCAAGTTGTCGGCGATGACGTTCCGCCGGAAGCGCATCTGGAATTGGAAATCCTTCTCTGTTGGTGTGTCGATACCGCTGAAATCAATGGGTTTTGCGGTCGGATTGGTGACGTACAGTTCGAGGGGTTCCGATTTGTTGCCAGACTCGACGTAAATGATGGGCAGGTGGTTGTCGTCCTGGATGGTGTAAAGCTCCATTTTCAGGGGAGCGGTTTCCCGGTAGGCCGCCATGTTGGACTGGTCCTGCGTCATGATGGAGCGGACTTCTTGCTCCGTGAGGGCCAAGTCATAGACCCGGAGGTGGGCCATAGCTCCTTTGAAGTTTTGGTCGGTACTGTTAGTGCTTTTCCCTACATAAAAATACTTCCAGCCCGCTTTTCCATTGGGAAAATAGGTCAGTGTGCCATTTACTTCTTTCGTTCCATTTTTATAGAGGACGTAATTGCCATCGTTTGAAATAGTAAAGGCCACATGCAGCCACGCTCCCTTCTCAAAGAAGTTTAGCATCAATTTTTTCAAACTTTCTTGGACATCAATATATAGGTGTTCCGTCGTCTGCCCGTTGAGTATCTGGAAAATCTTTTCCCATTTCTCGGCTTCCATTCCAAATTCTAATATCCGAGAATATCGCCTGAACTCATCGTAGCGCACCCAAGCCGCCATCGTGAAGCCATTTTCAAAGGACATTTTTCCGGTGGCGGCCTCGCTCAGTTCGAGGTAGTCGCCTTCGCCGTCGAAGGCCATACAGCTGCCCATCTTAGGGTCGTACACGATTTTGGGGTCGCCAAGCACCTTGGCATATTCCCCCAAGCTGCCCGCATTGGCCACCACGGTCTGCTTCGTTTGGGAGTCGTAGGTGGTTTCGGTCATGGGCAAATGGACAATTGGTTGCTTCGTTTCACTCACGGTTGGTAAGATTTTAAGT
The DNA here is from genome assembly GCA_964442355.1 of uncultured Saprospiraceae bacterium. Lineage (GTDB taxonomy): Bacteria > Bacteroidota > Bacteroidia > Chitinophagales > Saprospiraceae > UBA6168. The sequence continues at coordinate 5,060 of CAYTZS010000047.1, forward strand.
GTTATATTTTGTAAGCTTTTTCAATGCTGATTTATGGGGTCGTTTCCTCTTCCTTGTGTTTCAGGATGAGTTTCCCCTCCCGCAGTACGTTCCGGTGGGGAAAGTTGGCGATGGTTCGAAAGGGTTTGAGGTCTTTCTCTTCGATGATGGTTTCGTTCGTTGAATTGCCGTCGCCCCAAGTGTTTTTCTCCCGCCATTGCCAAGCGTACTGTTCTTCTTTGGCCAGGGAAAGCTCAATGGCCGCTTCCGGCCCCAGCACCGGGGCGGTGTGGAAGGAAACTTCGATTTTTTGCAAAGGTCCTTTCACGAAGTGGTCTGGCAATTGGATGTCCTTCACAGGTTGTATGGCCGTGGAAAGATGGATACTGCCAAATGGGTCGAGCAGGCAGATGAATTGCTGCATCTCATCGGCCACGGCGATGGCGTGTTCCATCTGGGCGTAATGCTGGAGTTCGGGGTGCTGCTTGGTCTCGGTGATCCAGCCCGCCTCCACCAGCATTTGCCAGATTTTACTGCCGCCATCCACATACTGTTGGATGAGGTCTTGTTTTTTCACCTCGTTGTCTCCCTTTTTTTCTTCTGCCAGATATTGGAAGAGCGTCTTGCCATTGATTCTTTGCCACTCCTCATTTTTTGTTTTGAGGAAACCTTGGAGGTTGCTTTCATCTGGCAAATCGTTGATGATGGCGTTGATGGAATCGTTCAGTTTGAACGCTGGGGAAAGCTCCCCGGCTCCACTGACCTGCCAATAGCCCACCAATCCATCGTTGCGCTGGCGGTATTCACCGAGCCTTAAGGGGAACTTGACCCACTCGAAATCGTCGGTTTCCCGGCTTGGCCTGTCCATGTCCTTCTTGAATTCCGACCAATTGATATTGGTGGCGGGCAAGCCTTTCAACTCCATTTTTACGCCTGCCCGAACGATGGCCATTGGTCGGCCCATCAGCACGGAAAAAGCAGACTGGTCTTCCCGGTCATTCGGGTGGATGTTGTCCATGGCCTCTTCCAAGCGTTCCATGAAAGTTTGCAAAAAAGTGCCTTCTTCCATGCTGGCCTGGAGCAGCCAGTTTTTCACTTTTATGAGCGTGTCGGAAGGTTCCGCCCCCAGAAAGTCCTTCCACTGGCCGTTCTGGTCAATCTGCCCGACGCCCTTTCCATCCTCCTGATAGAACAGAAAGCTGCCATCTAGCAGGTTGGGGATTATCCAGCCCGCCACGGGCGTGCTGGCCCTGTGGCTGTGGGCATCCTGCATTTGAGTTCCCTCCGATTGTAAAAACCGGAACTGTACCCTCGCCGCCTGCGAAAGACGGGGCTGCAACATGGCCCATGCCTCATTTCCATCTACCCTCATGGAGAAAGGTGTATGCACCCTGCTTGGCTCAAAATTGGTGAACCGTCCAAACACATCCACCATGCGCAGGGCCAGCACCCGCAGCGCCCCCGTCCGGATGGGCATGAACACAGAATGGGGGTCGGGCGACCATCCTTTGCCTTCTGTAAGCACCCCGGCCACCTCGTCGGCAAATGCCTGGAAATCTTCGAACCCTAAGGGGTCTTTCGGATGCAACTGGATGGACTGGTGCATTTGCAGCAGGGCGGCGTTGAACCCGTTCAGGGTGACTGCTTTGAGGTCGTGGTTGGCCAAGAATTCCTTGGCCCGGTCTATTTCTGTGCTTGCGATGAACCCCTGTGTCTCATCAGCATTGTTCAATTTCTCGAATTCGTCCAGCAAATCCCAGTAGCGTTGGCTCACTTTGTCGTTGACGAATGAAGAGCCTGTGTAAACACTGGCTGTTTTTTCCACAGCACTGGGGCTGTTCAGGTCTGTGCGGCTATTAACATCGGGCTGATTTTCCCCCAGAAAATAGTTGTTGAGAATGAAATCAGGGTCGTATTTTCCGGAGACAGCAATGTTGGAGTGGATGGAGGACAAGGGAAAAACCTCGGCCTCCCATTCTGCTTTGAAGAAAGGGGCTTCAACTTCAAACGTAGAATCGCTGAAGCCATCGGGCAATCCATTGATATTGAACTCGCTGGGGTCAAAATTGACACTACCCTCGAACAACTGGCAGGTAGAAATGGCCGCAGTCATGGGAGGCGTTTCCGTCGAGGCTTTAGGAGTTGCCATGACCACTACGGGCGAGGTTGGCTCCCAAAAACGGGCGGCGGGGGTGTTTTGCACTTCCCAATGGAACCTGGCGATGAAGGGTAGGGTCTTTTGTATTTGTTCTTCTGTTGGAAGCGCCTCTATTGGAATAGTGCTCTTCAAGCCATCAAAGCTATTTTTGTAAAGCTGTTTCAAGCTATCGGAGGTCTCTGGTTGTACACCTTTATGGGCTAATTCCCGAAAGACTTCTTCTGGCATTTCCCGCAATCGCTGTGCTATTTCTACTTGGCCTGTCTTAACGATGTGGTCTACGATAGATTGGTCTGGGATGTTTTTCGACAGAGACTTGGCGAGTTGCTGCAAGCCTTTTTGGGCTATTTTTTCCATGCGTATTCGGGTGGCTTCCACCAAACCTTCTTGCAGGGCCATCCATGCTTTTCTGACATTTCCAGCAAGGCCAAATTGATCGCCACTCATGTCTGCCATGTCATAGGTCAATTGTTTTCCCAGTGCCTCCGAGGCTGCCTTACAACGTGCCAAAGACCCTGCCTCTATGACAGCCCTGATTTCAGCCTGTTCGATATACTCTTCGGTTTCGCCCGGCGGCGGATAGGCGCAGTGCATATAGCGGTACCAATCGGCGTATAGTTCTGTTTTCAGGCTTTCCAGTTCGAACAGTGCCTTGTCATATTGCCGTTGGGCAGTGTTCAGGTTCTCCAGCAATGGGATGACGTTTTCTGGCAATTCCTCTCTTTCATTACTGACCAAAGGGTCACCGTGCAATTCTTTGTCCGGGTTATCGTCAATGGTCTGTATCACCCAGTGCTGGCCACCTTTAGTGCCCAAAAACTCGTTGGCGTGTCGGAACTCCCTGAATTTTGGCCCAATGTCCGCCTTGAGGCTTTTCAACCGATCGCCCATCAAGATGGCCTCGAAGGTGTCCTCCTTTTTTTCCCGGTTCAACCCATTCAGTTCGGGAAATTTTTCGCCGACAATCATAGCCGAAAGTGCCTCAATGGGAGTATTTCCGATGGCAAAAATCGGCTCGGCTACGGTGGCGCTTTCCGATGGCGAGGTCCAAGAAATTTCCCCATAGCAGAGCATCCCGTCACTCGGGAGGTCTAATTTTATGTCATTATCAATTATTACTACAAAATCGTTATTGCTCAATTTTATTCCCAATTCATTTTCCAGCATTTTGGAAATAGTTTCCGTTGCATGCTGCTTTTTATCCTCAGCCGACAACTGCCCCAATTCGTTCAAATGCCTTACAATCTCCTCCAATTCGGGCAACCGCTGCGAGAGGTAGAAATTCCAGTAATCATCGGAAGCATCATCATGCCAGCCCACTATTTTATACTTCACTCCGGCAGTTTCTTCGGTTATTTCGGGGTCGTGAAAGCCAAAAACACCCTGACAATTTGGATAAAAAACATCAAAAGCGGGCGACCCCCAGCCCATGGCCGTCAAAGGTTCCTGCTGATGGGTGGCTTTCCAGGTGGTGAAGTTTTTATTGGGCCTGCCGCCACGGGCTTTCCACTCCTCCAACGTAGAGACCCGGCCTACGTAGGAGTAGGGCCGCTTGCCTTCCTCTGCCACAATGGTCGTCTGCGCCATGTCGGCTACTATCATGCCTTGAAGGTTTTCCAAAACGGCGTCACTCTCTACTATCCATTGTTTATCAGGAGTGGTTTTATTGGAATAACGGCTCACCAGCCAACGGGTAGGCACGGGCGGGAAACGGGTGGCATCGCTTGAACCGTATTTAGTGGATTTCAGGAATTTTGGGAAATCCCAGTTCAGGTGCACACCTTTTCTCAAAATATAATTAGCATCCGAAAATGGCTGTGGTACGATGGATTCGGCGAGATAAGGCGAGTCGGCATTGATGTCAATCCCCAAGTCATTATCAAAATAAGGAAGTGCGTCAAAATCCATTTCGGGGCCAATCACCGCTTTGTCTTCTGGTTGTACGATTGCCGCTATTTTGATGGGAACCAACAGTGCTTTGCTCATAACTTGTGATTTGCTTTCTTGATTTACTGATTCAATGGCTACAACACAAGCCCAACAAGCGGTGATGGCCTAAACCAATATTTGTTTTTGCTGGCTCGTGATTTGAATTTTCTAGGTTGGCGAATCATAGCCAAGTAAAAGGGTCAGTTTTATCAAAACCAAGATTCTGTCAAGCATTCATAAACTTCCCTAATAGGCACAACTCTACCGCTTGAATCGCAACTGCAACCAAGTTGCAAAACAAGAAAATCAGACCAGCGTGAAGGGCCTTGTTAGGTGACTCTATATTCTAAAAAGCAGTAATGGCAAATGTAGAAAAGCAACTTAAAAAACAAATCAGTCCAGTATGAATTCTGTCAAATATTTATTATTCAAAGTCAATTGGCTAGTATTTAAAAGGTAATCCTAACATCTAGTCTGCCATCATGCACAGACAGATGTGCTTCAAACTCACAAATTCCAACATCCATTTTCGAAATTAGCTACCTAGCCGCTCACTAAAAAAATGAATGATTAGTGGCAGGTGGCCTTTATTTCTGATTTTGTCGCTGGTCATGATTGCTGCCCCTTCTTATCGGGGAGGTGCAGCCATGCCAATGTGACGACAGATGCGATGAGGGTGACAAGGTAGTTCATGTTCGTTTTCATTTGATTATTGAACTTTCAGCCGTTCCCGCCACAGGTTATTACTACTCGTCACTTCGATGAAATAGACCCTCGCTAGTAGGTTGCCAGGATAAATACTAGGTTGTTGGGTTCCCGTACAGCCAAGGCAGCAGATGAAACAAAGGCTAATTCAAACTTGAGTGAAATGGCAGTTTCCTGTTGACTTTGCAATTCGACTTTTATGTGGTTTTTTAGGTGAACTGTTGAGGCAAAGATGGGAAGGTTCAAGTAGCAAAATCCGTCAATCTACTCGCAAAATCCGTCAATTTTGGCCTTTCGGGGTAGCAAAATCCGTCATGAAGAATTCTGCAAAAAATTGATAGTCAATCATTTAGGATTTTGAAGGGCAATTTCCCGAACCTTTCTTTAAAAGTCCTCGAAAAACACTTCACATCTTGATGGCCGACTTCAATGACTTGGTCAGGCAGATGTCCACTCACGGTCGCCCTCAGGTGCAAATTCCTGTTGTTGTCTCCTCCTTGAAAATCCTTAGCCAAGCCTTCCAATACCATTGGGGTGAAACTTTTTTGAACAAACCTTAACTATCTTGCCGAGATACTCCATTCAGTTCGTGAAAATTCACCCCTAACCTTTATGCTTTCAGCGACAAAAAGCTAATTCTCGCTACATTTACGACCCCACTCAAAATAAAGGCTGGGTGAGCGTTGGTGTTAGTGCCGA
>CAYTZS010000047.1:10539-28368 GCA_964442355.1 uncultured Saprospiraceae bacterium
TCATCATTCAAAACTCATCACTACATGACACCCATTTGGGGAATAGACCTCGGCGGCACAAAAATCGAGTGCGCCGTCATCGAAGACATGGAAAGCCGCAACGTGCTGCGGCGGATGCGCCTGCCTACCGAGCAAGCGCACGGCTACACGCACATCCTGCGGCAGATTTACAAACTGGTGGAAACCATGGCTGCCGACATCGGCATGCGGCCCGAAAAAATAGGCTTCGGCACGCCCGGCACCCTCGACCCCAAGACACAGACGCTCAAAAACTCCAACACTGTCTGCCTGAACGGGATGCCGCTGAAAAGTGACCTGGAAACCATCCTCGGCGTGCCCTGCGAGCTGGCCAACGACGCCAACTGCTTCGCACTGGCGGAGGCAAAGTGGGGCGCTGCCCACGATGTAGCACCCAATGCCGAGGTAGTCTGGGGCATCATCATGGGCACAGGAGTGGGCGGTGGCGTTGTGGTGAACGGCAAGGTGCTCAGGGGCAAGCACGGCATCGGCGGGGAATGGGGGCACAGCTTCCTCGACGACAGCGCCTACCCCTGCTACTGTGGCAACACGGGTTGTGTGGAACAGGTGCTTTCCGGGCCGGCACTCGCCCGTTTTTACAACGAACGCAGCGGCCAGAACCTCACCCTTCCCGAAATCGTGGAGCGCTTTTACGCTGGCGGCGACGAACACGCCGAAGCGACCATGGAACGGTTGGTTCACTTTTTCGGCAAAGGTGCCGCCAACGTGATGGACGTGATTGACCCCGAAGTGGTGGTCATCGGCGGCGGCGTGGGCAATATTGACCTGCTTTACACCGAAGGGGTGGAAATGGTGAAAAAATTCATTTTCAACAGCGGCAAATGCGAAACGGCATTCCTGCGGCCCAAACTGGGCGACAGCGCTGGGGTGTTCGGGGCGGCATTGCTGACGGTTTGACAACGTGATTTCCGTCCATTTTTTTCAAAACATAAAATCGAAAACAAACATGATGAACAGGAGAAACTTCTTAAAAAATACAGCTGCATTCGCTGGCATCACACTACTGCCCTCCTCCGTTTGGGCTTTCGCAAAAAACGGCAAACTCAGGACGGCACACATCGGCGTCGGGGGCATGGGCGCTGCGGATCTCGCCGCCATCGCATCGCACGGCATGGTGGAGGTGACCGCCCTCTGCGACGTAGACGCCAACTATTTGGCGGCAGCCCAAAAATTGTATCCCAATGCCAAAACCTTCAAGGATTACCGCAAGCTCTTCGAGCAAATGGGCAGGGACATTGATGCCGTTATCATCTCCACGCCCGACCACACTCACGCCCCGGCTTCCGTGATGGCGATGGAAATGGGCAAGCCCGTCTATTGCCAAAAGCCGCTAACGCACCACGTGACCGAGGCAAGGGCCATGCGCAAAATGGCCGAGGACAAAAAACTCGTGACCCAAATGGGCATCCAAATCCACTCTTGGAAGGAGTACCGAGGCACGGCGCAGTTGATTCAATCGGGCATCATCGGCAAGGTACACACCGTGCGAGCCTGGTCAAACAAGAACTGGGGCTACGATGGCCCAGCCCCGACGGGGAGCGACCCCGTGCCCTCCACACTGGACTGGAATCTCTGGCTCGGCACCTCGCCGGAGCGGCCTTACAAGGACAAAGTCTATCACCCCGGCCAGTGGCGCAAGCTGCTCGACTACGGCTGCGGTACTCTCGGCGACATGGGCGTACACATCTTCGACACGCCGTACACGGCGCTGCAACTCGACGTGCCCAAAACGATTTGCTGCGAATGCAGAAAGCCCAACGTCTTTGCACACCCGGAGCACAATGTCGTGACCTACGAGTTCCCCGGCACACAGTACACAACGGATTCGCTGAAATGGGTTTGGTACGACGGCCCGAAAGCCCCCAAAAAGCACAAGCACCTGAAAATGCCAAAAGGCGAGAAGTTGCCAGAGCAAGGCGCCATGTTCATCGGGGAAAAAGGCAGGCTGCTGTTGCCGCACATCGGCTACCCGAAGCTGATAGTGAATGGTAAATACGAACAGATGACCTTTCCTGAGCTGGAAGCCGTGGACCACTACCACCAGTTCGTGGATGCCTGCTTGGGCAAGACCCAGACCAGCGCCCCGTTCTCCTACGCTGCAAGGTTGACGGAGTCCATCCTACTGGGTGTGGTGGCGAACCGCTTCCCGAATGAGACGTTAAATTGGGACAATGCATCTTCCAAATTCTCGAAGGCGGAGGCCAATTTGTTGCTCGATGCAAAGTATCGGGCGTTTTGATTGTCATTGGTCATTGCGGGTCATTGGTCGCCATGCTTGCGGAATCTGTATTCCACAAGTGGCTAGATGGCCATCGGGCTCATTTTTCCTAATTTCGCAAATCAGTACTAATCAAATCAATCAGTTTCTAATGAAAAAAATAAACCATCACCTGCTGTTAGCCATGCTGCTGCTCACGCTTCCCTTCATGGCCGTTGCGCAAGCACCAAAAAAAATGGATAAGAAAATGAAAGTCGCTGAAAAACAATCCGTCGAAGTTACGGGCGCCAACGCCCAAGACCGCAAGACGACCAGCCCCAACGGCGTCAAACCGACTCCACTCACTTTCGACTACGAATCGGTGCCCGGCGACCCGCTTGGCGTCAAGATTTACACGTTGAAAAACGGCATGAAGCTCTACATGAGCATCAACGATGCCGAACCACGCATCCAGACCAACGTGCCCGTGCGGGCTGGCTCCAAGCACGACCCCGCCGAAACGACTGGCCTCGCACACTACCTGGAGCACATGATGTTCAAAGGCACGAGCAAAGTCGGGGCGCTGAACTGGCCGGAGGAACAAAAAATGCTGCAAAAAATCTCCGACCTCTACGAGCAGCATCGCAAGGAAACCGACCCGGAGAAGCGCAAGGCGATTTATGCCCAAATTGACGAGACCTCCAACGCAGCCGCCAAGCTGGTGGCCGCCAACGAATACGACAAAATGGTCAGCTCGCTTGGTGCCCGTGGCACAAACGCCTACACTTGGGTGGAGCAAACGGTGTACGTCAACGACATACCCACCAACGAACTTGAGCGCTGGATGAAGCTGGAAAGCGAGCGTTTCCAGCAGTTGGTGTTGCGCTTGTTCCACACGGAGCTGGAGGCCGTGTACGAGGAGTTCAACATCAACCAAGACCGGGATTTCCGCAAGGTAAGCCAGGTCGTGAACGAGACGCTGTTCCCCTCGCACCCTTATGGCACACAGACGACCATCGGCAAGGGTGAGCATTTGAAGAACCCGTCGCACGTCAAAATCCACGAGTATTTCAACACCTACTACAAGCCGAACAACATGGCCATCGTGCTGGCGGGCGACTTTGACCCACAGGATGCGATTGCTTACGCCGAGAAGTATTTCGGCACATACCAGCCAGCCCCAATACCGCCGTTCAAGTACCAGCCGCAGCCAGAATTGACGCAGGTGGTGCGCAAGGAAGTGCTCGGGCAGGAAGCGCCCTACGTCCAAATCGCATGGAAAGGCGGCGGTGCCAACTCCTCCGACAACGACTATTTGACCATGATTTACCGCCTGCTGTTCAATGGCCGGGCAGGTTTGATTGACCTCGATTTACTGCAAAAACAACAGGTGCTGGAAGCCCGTGCCTCGGTGACGCCGATGGAAGACTACTCCGTTTTCCAACTTTACGGCAAACCCCGTGAGGGCCAAACGCTGGAGGAAGTGGAAGCCATGTTGCTGGCCGAATTGGACAAAATCAAAAAAGGCCAGTTCGACGAGTGGCTCATCAAGGCTTGCATCAAAGACCTGAAACTCAGCGAGATACGGGCCAACGAAAGCAACAGCGCCCGTGCCAGTCAGATGACCAATGCCTTTATTTTGGGCACCAAATGGGACGACTACGTCGCCCGTTTCGACCGGTTGGAGAAGCTGACGAAAGCGGACATCATGCGCTTCGCAAACAAACACTTCCGGGACAATTACGTGGTCGTGTACAAGCGCAACGGCGTTGACCCCAATGTTCCGAAGGTAGAAAAACCGAGCATCACGCCCGTGGCCGTGAACCGCACGGAGACTTCCAAGTTTACCGAAAAATTCCTCGCAGAGGAGTCTCCCCGCTTGCAGCCCGTGTTCTTGGATTTCAAAAAAGACATCCAGACCAAAAAGCTGGTCAGCGGCGTGGAGATGGATTATATCAAGAACAAGAACAATCCCACTTTCATGCTCGACTACATCGTGGAGATGGGCAAAACGAGCGACAAGGAGCTGGCGATGGCCATCAGCTACCTGCCCTACCTCGGCACGGACAAATACTCCGCCGACCAGCTCAAGCAGGAGTTCTTCAAGCTCGGCCTCGACTTCTCGGTGAACGTGAGTGACGAGCGGGCCTACGTCACCCTCTCCGGCCTCGACGAGAGCTTGGAGGCGGGCATTCAGCTGTTTGAGCACATCCTCGCCAACGTGAAGGGCGACCAGAAAGCACTCGACAACCTCGTGGCCGACGAACTGCTGCGCCGGGAGAACGACAAGAAAAACAAGACGACCATCCTGCGGGGCGCCATGGCCAGCTATGCCCGCTACGGAAAGGAGTCGCCGTTCACCAACAACCTGACGCCTAGCCAACTGAAGGCGCTCACGCCAGATGCATTGGTTACCAAAATCAAGGGCCTGACGGGCTACGACCACCGGGTGTTCTACTACGGTTCGAAAGAGATGAACGATGCCGCCGCCCTCGTGGACAAGTACCACAAACTGCCCGGCAAACTAAAGCCCGTGGTCCCTGCCAAGCCTTTCGATGAACTCAGCACCAACGAAAACGAGGTGGTCTTCGTGGACTTCCCGATGGTGCAGGCCGAAATCATGCTGGTGAGCAAGGGGGCCGAAAAGTTCAACATCGAGGAATACGTGATGTCCGAGCTGTACAACACCTACTTCGGCTCCGGCCTTTCGAGCATCGTCTTCCAGGAAATCAGGGAGTCGAGGGCGCTGGCCTACTCCGCCAACGTGGGCTATGCCTCGCCGATGAAGGCCGAGGAGGCGCACTACCTCCGTGCTTATGTGGGCACGCAGGCCGACAAGATGCCGGACGCCATCAAGGCCATGCAGGAAATCATCGAAGACATGCCCGTGTCCGAAAAGCAGATTGCACAAGCCATCGAGAGCATCGAGAAAAAAATCGAGACCAGCCGCATCACCAAAGATGCCATCTACTGGAACTACCTGACCGCCAAGCAGCGTGGCTTCGACCGTGACCTCCGCAAGGACGTGTACGACAAAATGAAGCTCGCCACACCGGAAGACCTCAAGGCTTTCCACCAAAAGCACGTGAAGGGCCGCAAGTACACCTACCTCGTGCTCGGCAGCAAGGACAAGGTGGACATGAACTACTTAAAGAGCATCGGGAAGGTGACGGAACTGAGCTTGGATGAGGTGTTTGGGGAGGAGAAGGTGAGCAAGCCTTAGTGGGCAGTTCGACAGGGGGCAGTTGGCAGTCTTGGGGCTGCGAACTGCCCTTAATATTCCATGTTAATTAAGTGAGAAATTGGGGTTGAAAGAAATGATTCAGCAGTTTAAAATATCGTTGTCATACATTCGTAAAACCCCGGACAAGGGTGTGATTACTGCATTGATATTTTTTGGGGTTATTCTTTTTCTCCTTTTTAAAAAGTCCCCTCTCTCAGAAGAAGAAGAAATAAAACAATTAATAAGCAACATCATTGAACTTTCCGGTATCGTTTCCGCAATTCTAATCACTTTTATTGTTTCTAAAGTAATACAAATTCGACAGGAAAGACTCGAAAGAAGAAAGGAAATAGTTAAGTTCGCAAATAAGACAACAGATTTTAGAAGAATTGCGAGGATTTTGAAAAATTGCCACACTTTCTGGAATGAGGAGATGCGAAGAAAAATAGATGGCAAGTATAAAAGTCTTGACTTTTTTGACATCAAACTTTGGGATTATGACAATCAGGATAAACAGCCAGAATTAAAAAAGCTTAGAGATGATTTTTTCAATGATACGCTTTTTGGAGCATATTTATATTTAGACATAAAAAGTCTTGTGCTTGACGATAACCACAAGTGGCAGTTAGAGCTTTACGACAACTATGATTACGACTTCACATATTCCATAGAAATTCTTGAAAATTGGAGAGATGCACATAGTGGAGGCAACTTATGGTATTGCCTTGAGCATAAAAGACACGCTTATGAAGGGTGTTTTAATTTTAATGGAATCAGAAAAGATGATCAGGATGAAATACTTAGTTTGTGTCAAAAGATAAACTCACAAAAATTTAAAAACAGTAAATTTGATAAGGATTTACTAGCTACTATTGGGAGTGAATTTGATAGTTATATCTTACCAAGACTTCACGAACTTACTTACTACAATACTCTTGGACTTCCAAAATCATTGAATTTTTTATTGACAATACTTTTTATGACTGTTGTCTCTGGTGTCCTAATTCCATTACTTATAACAGCTATCAAAGTTGAAACAAAACTGCTTATCAATATTTCAAATCTTGCTGTAAGTATCTTATGCTTGAGTATATTTTACTTTTTAATCAAGTTCAAAAAAATATTAAAGGCTGAAATCAAAGTAGGTTGACCAGTTCGAGCAAGTCTAGCGCAGCGTGACTTGCGGTCGGACCCACACTGCCAATTTGCAACTTTCCTCGCTTCCCCACAAACAAAAGGGAGGCACCGAACACCGGACCTCCCTTCTCGTCAGGAAAACTAGCTAAAAATGGATTACATCTTGGGCAACAAAACCGCATCCACGGAGTGAATCACGCCATTGGATTGGTACACATCGTAGGTGCTGATGTTGGCTACATTGCCGTTTTCATCCTTCACTGCGATGTTGTGCATGCCGTTCATCATGGCGGTGAGGGTGCCGCCGCTCACGGTTTTCAGCGTTGCCTTGCCGCCGCCTTTCTTAATCAGTTCCGAGATGGCCTTGAAATCATACGTGCCGCTCACCACGTGGTAGGTCAGCACGGTGGACAGCGTTTTTTTGTTTTCAGGCTTCAGCAGCGTTTCCACGGTGCCAGCGGGCAGGTTTTCAAAGGCGTCATTCACAGGGGCAAAGACAGTGAACGGGCCAGCTGTCTGCAAAGTCTCCACCAAACCAGCTGCCGAAACAGCAGCTACGAGGGTGGTGTGCGCCTTGGAGTTCACGGCATTGTCCACGATGGTTTTCTTGGGATACATGGCCTCGCCGCCCACCATAACGGTGTTGTCCATGCTGTTTTTCTGTGCAAAAGCAGAGAATGAAAGGCAGCCAAACGCAATTGCCAAGGCTGAGATTTTTGATACGATTTTCATAAAAGACATTTTTTTGATTAGAAAATTAATTTGGTTGCGAACGATTTGATTTACGAGTGGGGCGGGGGGAGTGGTTTTCGTTTCAGGTTGTTTTTTTTGTTTTGAGAAGACTGAAGCAGTAAAACAAGGCTGCTTTTTGACGGTCAAAACCGATAGATTTGCATAAAAAATCGCCTTTTGGATATTGCCACTAATTATATCGCATACATTGAAAAGCAAGCATCTGCTACTTGGGTTGGAATGCTGCTTTTAGCCGCTATGATATTAGTTGGAAGTTGTGATTTGCCCCCTGTAGATAATTTCGAAAAGCATTTTCCAAAAAATGAAAAACTATTGGAGTTTAAGGCCAAACTTATTGACCCGCCGGAACGGCAAGGATACGAAGTCTATGAGCTGAAGAGCAAATATGACGGTGATACCTTAAACGTGAAATTCAAGCTGCACAATGGAATTGCAGATGTAAAAGGGGCGATAGGTTTTGACGGTGATACATTGAAACTGTTTTACCGACTTTGGTGTGAGCCTTGTGCCACCGAATGGGCAGGATTCGAGTTGAATTATAAAATCTTGAACAAACCAAGGAAGAAATACAAGGTTTTACCTGTATTCGTTAGAAGTGAAGACTTAGAAAAAATGTGACCTAATTTGGACACTATCACTGGCTGGAAGGTCTTATGGCAGCCGTTGCACTGTCAGCGGTGAGCGCTGTTTTTCCAGTGGTCGTTCTTGGTTGCGTCCTCGCAATGGCGGCATTTGACGGGTATCTTAGGCCAAGTATGCGAATTGAACCCTTTTTAATCACAGCCGAAATTATTGGATGAGCCTTTCTGAGCAGTTTTGATGAAGATTATAGTTTAGTGGCAGGCACTATGCTGCTATCTTTGCCCTGTAGAATACTTTTTTATCAATGACAAACACCGTAACAAACCTCCCTGCCAAGCTCGAAGCCTTCGCCCGCCTACTCCAAATCATGGACGACCTGCGGGAAAAATGCCCGTGGGACCGCAAGCAGACTTTCCAAACGCTGCGCAACCTGACCATCGAGGAGACTTACGAACTGGCCGACGCCATCCTCGACGATGACCTCGCTGGCATCAAGGAGGAACTGGGCGACATCATGCTGCACATGGTTTTTTATGCAAAAATTGCGGAGGAAAAACAGGCTTGGGACATGGCCGACTCGCTTCATGCCATCTGCGACAAACTGGTGCAACGCCACCCGCACGTGTATGGCGACACGCAGGTGGCAGACGAGGAAGAGGTGAAGCGCAACTGGGAAAAACTAAAGCTGAAAGGCGGCAAAAAGTCACTGCTGGAAGGTGTTCCGACCTCACTGCCTGCCCTCGTGAAAGCTTGGCGGATGCAACAAAAAACAGCACAAGTCGGCTTTGAATGGGAAAACACGGCGCAGGTCTGGGCCAAGGTGCAGGAGGAAATCGGCGAGCTGCAAGAGGCCGTCGAAGGTGATTTTTCGCAAGAAAAAAAGGAAGAAGAGTTTGGCGACGTGCTGTTCTCGCTGGTCAACTACGCCCGCTTTCTGCACATCGAACCAGAAACGGCGCTGGAACGGGTGAACCGCAAGTTCAAAGCCCGCTTCGAGTACATTGAGGCGAATGCCCCGAAACCGTTGGACGAAATGACGCTGGCAGAGATGGATGCGCTGTGGGACGAGGCGAAAATTAAGTTGGCAGTTTGACGGTTGGCAGTTGGCAGTACGGCACTGCTTTATTAAATTTGTAGAAAAATCAATCAATTATGACGGTTACGGAAGTCTTCGACGATGTTGCAGGACTACTTGCACAAATGGATCCAGCCAAGATAGTAGCCTTGAAAGCCCCGAAAATGATGTCCAAACGGGTGGAGGTTTTAGTTGACAAAAAAAAGGATGGCCTGATTTCCCTGGAAGAAACTTCCGAACTTGAACGTTATCTTGCTTTGGATCTGCTAATTAATCTTGCTAAGGCCCGTGCACACCGATTGCTTGCCGCATGAGCCGCCATATTCCAATTACTCTGAGACGACTTATCGCAAAACGTGCCGGATTTCGGTGCGAATATTGTCGGATGTACGAAAGCGATTCCTTTTTACCCTTCGAGGTTGACCACATCATCAGTCTCAAACATGGTGGTGGCCACGAACCAGAAAACCTAGCCTACACCTGCCCGCATTGTAATCAAAATAAGGGTACAGACTTGACCACCTTTCTGAAATCTTACAAGGACATTGTGGCAATTTTCAATCCCAGGGAACAGCATTGGTTTGAACATTTTGCAGTGGAAGAAGGTGAAATTTTGGCAAAAACCAGAATAGGGGAAGCAACTATAAAATTGTTAAAACTGAATGAACCGGAACGGCTTATTCTGCGCAGGCTGTTGGCGGAGATAGGGCGATACCCATAGCTAATCCTCTTGTCTTGACTGCACATTGCCAACTGACGAACTGAGAACTTCCCTCACAATCACCTCCCCATGATGCCTCGTGTTTTCAATAAACAATTTGCTCGTATTCAGCCCCGCCTGCACCACGCCCGCCAGATAGACGCCGGGCAAATTTGATTCAAAAGTCTCCGCATTCATCACGGGCGTCCGCTGCTCGTCGGCATTGAACTGGATGCCCAGTTTTTGCAGAAAATTGAAGTCCGGCTGGTAGCCCGTCATGGCCAGAACGAAGTCGTTTTCGAGCGATACCTCGCCATCGGGCGTGGACAGCAGCACCTCCGTCGGACGGATTTCCTTCACTTGCGAATTGAAAAAAGCCTTGATACTGCCCTCCTTGATGCGGTTCTCGATGTTAGGGCGAATCCAGTATTTCACCTTCTCGTAAATGCCGCCCTCCCGGATGCACATCGTCACCTCGGCGCCTTTGTAGAAAGTTTCTAGCGCCACGTCGCAGGCGGAGTTAGCGGCGCCGACGACCAGCACCCGCTGTCCTACGTAGGGGTGAGCCTCGTCGTAGAAGTGCTTCACCTTCGGCAAATCCTCGCCGGGCACGTTCATCAGTCGGGGCACGTCGTAGAAGCCCGTGGCAATGGCGACATGACGGGTCAAAAAGCTGCCCTTCGAGGTTTTTACTTCGTAAATGCCATCGCTGCGGCGCTCCATGCCCAGCACGGGTTCGTAGGTTTTCACCTTCAGTTTCCAACTTTCAAGGATGCGGCGGTAGTATTCCAACGCCTCCCGGCGGGTGGGCTTGTCGGTGTGCGAAATGAAAGGCACACCACCGATTTCGAGGTTGAGGGAGGTGGAGAAAAAGGTCATGTTGGCGGGGAAGCGGAAGATGGAATTGACCAAAACGCCTTTCTCCAACACGAGGTAGCGAAGCCCAGCCCGCTCGGCTTCGATGGCGATGGCGAGGCCGGTGGGGCCTGCACCGATGATGAGGAGGTCGAGCGGCTGTTCTGCGGTATTCGTTTGCATGGCGTCGAAGATAAAGATGAACTGCAAAGTTGGGAAGAAAATGGGAGCAGGTTTTGGCGCGTGTCGATTTGCCAAACGTGACAAAAGTCACACGTTGGGCTGCGGAAAATCATTCACGGTGTTTTTTAAAAAGGAGAAAATTGTCCGAAATTCTTATTCCTTGATTTTAAAACTACAATCATGAAAAAACAAGTCTTAACTGTTTGTTTGCTTGCCTTAATTGCAGCTTTTGGGATAACCGCTTGCCAGTCGAGTGCAAATGATTCAGGTGGGGGTGACACCGCCGCTGCTGCTGTTCAAGCACCCACTGGTGGTGGACAAGCCAGCGTTGTGGAAGAAAACTCTGAACCCAACGTGGTGAAAGTAGCTGTTGGTTCAGCCGACCACACCACACTCGTTGCAGCGCTCAAAGCCGCCAACCTCGTGGATGCGATGGCCAATGTGGGGCCGTTCACTGTTTTCGCCCCGGTCAATGCCGCTTTTGATGCCCTGCCTGCTGGCACGGTTGAGGGGCTGCTGAAACCAGAGGCCAAAGCAGATTTGACCAACATACTCAAGTACCACGTGACCACCTCCTCGCTCACCGAAATGATGCTTTCCGATGGCATGACGCTTGGCATGGCCAACGGTGGCAAAACCACCATCAAAAAAGGAGCGGATGGCAAGATGATGATCAACGATGCCAACGTACTTGGGGCAGTGAAGGCATCCAACGGCATGGTGTACGTCATCGACAAAGTGCTGCTGCCCAAGTAACTAGAAGATGATTTTTGTAAAGCACATTTGGTTGTCAAACGGGTGGCACTCGGCTGCCCGTTTTTTCGTGTTCCATGCCTTGCAAATAGGTGAAAAAAAAGGGAAAGTTTTTGCCGCTTCAAGGGGTTAACCTAACTTGGCCGTCCGCTTTAAAAACAACGGACATGACAACAACCCGACTCCTTTTTTCCCTGCTGCTCGCCTCGATTGCCACCACAGGTATTTGGGCGCAGCCCGACCTCAACGGCCACGATTTCCACGGCTGCCATTTTTTTCATAAAAAAATAACGCCACCGCTGCTCGGCGACGACGACCGTTCAGCTTGTGGCAGCAATGCCCGCAGCGACAGTATCGATATCCTGAACTATGCCGTGACGCTCAACCTCACGCAGTTTGCGCAGCAAATTATCTCGGCCTCCTGCGAAATCACCTTTGCTGCCAAACAGGACGGCCTCGACTTTCTGCCGCTCGATCTGCTCGACCTCACAGTGGATTCGGTCATGCAAAATGGCGTACCGCTCACGTTCGATTACGACGATTTGTTGCTCAACGTCCATTTGCCCACCAGTCTGAACAATGGCGAAACGATGGAGGTGACCGTCTATTACCGCGGCCACCCCACTGCCGACCCCAGCGGTTTTGGTGGTTTTGTCTTCGAAAACGGCTACGCTTACAACCTCGGCATCGGCCTTTCAAGCAACCCCTACAACTTCGGGCGGAGCTGGCACCCCTGCTTCGACAACTTCGTGGAGCGGGCCACTTACGACATCAACATCATCAGCAACGACGGGCGAAAGGGCTACGCCATTGGCCAGTTCCTCGGCGAAACCGACCTCGGTGGCGGCCTCGCACTGCGCCAATATCGCATGGATTTGCCGTTGCCTACCTACCTCGTGGGCACCGCCACCAGCAATTACGCCGCCGTGCAACGGCAGCACACTGGCGCTTACGGCACCTATCCCACGTTGCTCGTGAGCAAGCCCGGCGACACGACGCAGATGAAAACCGCCTTCCAATATTTGCCGGAGGCGATTGACATGCTGGAAGCGTGGTATGGCCCCTACCGCTGGGGGCAAGTGGGCTACGTGCTCACCACCGCCGGGGCCATGGAGCATTCGTCGCTCATCGCTTACCCCGATTTCAGCATTGACGGTGGCCCAAATTTTGGCATGAACCGCCTGATGGCCCACGAACTTGGGCACCACTGGTGGGGCAACATCACCACGCTGAGTTGCCCTGAAAACATGTGGATAAAAGAAGGCAACGCCGAGTATAGCGCGCACCTGTTTTTCGAGTACGTTTTTGGAAAGGAGAATTTCACGAAGGTGGTCAAGGACAATTTTTACAACGTCGTGAAAAATGCCCACTTGGATGACGGAGCCTACCTGCCGCTCTCTGGCCTGCCCTACGAGAACACCTACGGCACGCATACTTATTACGGAGGTGCTTCCGCAATGCACAACCTGCGGGGCTACCTCGGCGACTCGCTTTTCCACCAGGGAATGCGCTCGATTCTTGATGCTTACGAGTACCAGTCGGTGGATGCCGAGCAGTTCCGTGACCAACTGACCAGCAACACGGGCGTGGACATGACCTCGTTCTTTGATGATTGGATTTATGCGCCCGGCTACTCGCTTTTCGAGATAGATTCCGTGCATTTGGCCCCTTCGGGCAACGCTTTCGAGGCTCGGATTTTTGTCGAACAAAAACTCCACCACGCCCCGCACATGCACACAAACGTGCCACTGGAAATCACGTTTTTCGATGCAAACTGGCAGACGCACACGGCACAGTTTATGGCAAGCGGCCAGTTTACGGAGGCCGTGGTTGAGGTGCCGTTCCAGCCAGTCTGGCAAGTGCTGAACGACCGCCACACGCTCAACCTCGCTCGCTTCCAAGACCGTGAGGTGGTGAAAAACCTCGGAGCGATTGACATTGACTACTGCGATTTGAGCAATTTGCAGGCCATCGCACTGCCTGCTGGCGACTCGGCACTGGTCAGTTTCGTCCACTACCTCGGAGCTGCCGACCCTGCCGAGGGCACACAGATTTCGAGCACCCACTACTGGCGATTTGGCGGCATCATCCCGCCCGGCTTCAACGCCAAGGTGACCCTCAACTACAAGGGTTCTAACCCTGGCGACCTTGACCACGACCTAACCAATCTCCCCGAAGACAGCCTCACGCTCGTCTGGCGGCCACGGCCCGGCATCCCGTGGGCACAGTACCCGTACTTCAAAAAAACACCCCTCAACCTCAGCGACGGCAATGGATTCATTCGCATTGACACGCTGCTGCCGGGCGACTACGCCTTTGCCGCAGGTAGCCTGCCCGTGGCTACCGGGGTTTTTGATTTGGGTGAAAAACCGGGCGTGGAGTTGTCCATCTTCCCAAATCCTGCCACGGAGCAGGTGACGGCACAAGCATTTTTGCCCACCAATTCGCCCATGAAACTTGCACTGTTCGATGCTACTGGCAAGCTGCTCCGGCAGGAAACAGCGCAGGCGAATGGCGGGCTGCTGGCGCAAACTTTGGCAGTGGGCAACTTGCCCCCCGGCGTTTATTTCATCAAAATAGTGGATGAAAACGGTGCAACGTTGGCCGCAGAAAAATTTCTAAAACAATAAATCACGTAAAAAATGAACGACAAAACAACTCGCCGCAACTTCGTCAAAACAGCCGCAGCTGCAGCCGCCACGCTGCCATTGGTTGCTGCGACAGGCGCTGAATCAAAACCGAAAGGCATGAAAGGCATCTTTGTACACCAAGTTTATTTTTGGCTAAAAAACCCCGGCAGCACTGCCGACCGGGACAAACTCGTGGAGGGCCTGAAAACCCTCACCAAAATCAAGCACATCAAAAGCTGGCACATCGGCATACCTGCAGGTACTAGCCGTGACGTGATTGATGGCAGTTTCAGCATTTCTTGGCTGAACACGCTGAAGGACAGGACCGCTCAGGACGCCTACCAAATTGACCCGATACACCTTGCTTTTGTGGAGAACTACAAGCACTTGTGGAGCAAGGTCGTGGTCTATGATTCAGTTGATGCGCCGCAATGAAAACACAGCTTTTAGCACTGATTGGTCTACTTGCCAGTTTTTCAACTGTTGCGCAAGCCGTCCAAAACGTGACCGCTCAGGTGGAGACGGTGGACATCGCCACGGGCAACCGAACGGTGGTTTTCACGGACGTTGCGCCTCTTGGCGACCACTTGGAAGCGCCCAACTGGTCGCGCAGTGGTAAATCGTTGCTGCTCAACAAAATGGGCAAACTCTACAAGTTGCCGCTCGACAAGCCCCGCCTGAGCAAAGTTCACACGGGCTTCGCAAAAGCCTGCAACAACGACCACGGCTACAGCTTTGATGGCAAAACGCTGATTATCAGCCACAACGATGAGCGGGTGGGCACTGGTGCCAACTCACGTATTTTCAAAATGCCCGCTACGGGCGGCAAGCCCATCCTAGTCACGGAGAACTGGCCGTCTTACTGGCACGGTATCTCGCCCGACGGTCAGACGCTGGTGTACTGCGCTGGCCGCAACGACCTCTGGGATGTGTACGCCATCTCGATTCAGGGCGGTTTTGAGAAGCGATTGACGGACGCTCCCGGACTTGACGATGGCCCCGAATACTCGCCCGACGGCAAGTACATCTACTTCAACTCGCACCGCACTGGCCGCATGCACATCTGGCGCATGGATGCCGACGGCTCGAACCAAATCCAAATCACCAACGACGCTTACGACAACTGGTTTGCCCACCCCTCTCCAGATGGCAGGTGGCTGGCCTACATCAGCTACCTCGAAGACCAGAAGGGCCAACATCCTTTTGGGCGTGACGTGAAGCTGCGACTGATGGACTTGCAATCTGGCGAAGTCCGTGACTTGACGGATGTTTTTTTCGGTGGCCAGGGCAGCTTCAACGTGCCTTCGTGGTCGCCGGACAGCAAGCAGGTGGCTTTTGTGAGTTATAAAATCCAATAAAATGGGTGTTTGGAGTGATTCGTCATTTCCAACGCCCATTTTTCATCATTGAAAAAATGTTTTCAGCAAAAACCTACACCGCACGCCGTGAGCGCCTCCGTCGTGACCTTGGCTCCGGCCTCGTACTCATCCTCGGCAACGATGAGGCACCGATGAACTATCGGGCCAACACCTACCACTTCCGGCAGGACAGCAACTTTCTCTACTTTTTCGGCCTCGACCAGCCCAGCCTAGCCGCTGTGCTGGATGTGGACGCCAACGAAGACATCATCTTCGGCGACGAGCTGACGATGGAGGATGTGGTGTGGACAGGGCCGCTGCCGACCATTGCGGAGCAGGCTAGCCAAGTGGGCGTGGCCAAAACGCTGCCGTTCAGTGATTTGTCCAGTGTCGTGAAAAAGGCGGTGGAACAAGGTCGCACCATCCACTTCACGCCGCCGTACCGCTACGACAACATGATTCTGCTGTCGGAAATGCTCGGTCAACCTGTTGCGAAGCTGAAAGAAAACGCCTCGGTAGCACTGATTCGGGCCATCGTTGCGCAGCGCTCGCACAAGTCGGCGGAAGAGGTGGCGGAGATGGAGCGGGCCGTTGACATCAGCGGAGCGATGCACGTGGCTGTGATGAAAGCTGCTGCTGCTGGCAAAAAAGAGGCAGAACTGGCGGGCATTGCCGCTGGCATCGCCACGGGCATGGGCGGTGCGTTGGCCTACGGCATAATCATGACCATTAACGGGCAGGTGCTGCACAACCACCACCACTACAACATCCTGCAAAGCGGCCAACTGCTGCTCGGCGACCACGGCGCAGAGACGCACCTGCACTACGCTGGCGACCTCACCCGCACCTGTCCGGTGGACAAGGTTTTTACCCAACGGCAAAAAGATGTTTACAACATCGTTCTCGATGCCGAAGTGAGCGCCATCGCCTCACTGCGGCCCGGGTTGACTTACAAGGAAGTTCACCTCGCTGCCGCCCGGCGCATGTCCGAGGGGTTGAAGTCGCTGGGCCTGATGAAAGGCGACCTCGACGAGGCCGTGGCACAGGGCGCTCATGCACTGTTTTTCCCGCACGGATTGGGCCACATGATTGGCTTGGACGTTCACGACATGGAAGATTTGGGCGAAAACTACGTGGGCTATTCCGACGAAGTGCAACGCAGTGACCAGTTCGGCACGGCATACCTGCGGTTGGGCCGGGCACTGGAGCCGGGCTTCGTGCTGACGGTGGAGCCGGGCCTCTATTTCATCCCAGAGCTGATGGACCAGTGGCAGGCCGAGGGCAAATTCACAGACTTCATCAACTACGGGGCGCTGAAGGATTGGCGCTCATTTGGTGGTATCCGTATCGAGGACAATGTGCTGGTGACGCAGGACGGCCACCGGGTGCTTGGCAAACCTGTGCCGAAAACCGTGGAGGAAGTGGAAGCGCTTAGGGGATGAAAAACAAAGAGTTCTTAGTTTTGCGGCCCTTTCCGAATTGACCATTCAAACCTTGACTTCAGTTTTCATGCACAACACCATCATTTTCGACCTCGGCGGCGTCCTCATTGACTGGAACCCCGACTATGTTTTTGACCAAATCTTCGACGACCCTGCCCGCAAGCAGTTTTTTTACGACAATATCTGCACACCGCACTGGAACGAGGAGCAGGATGCTGGCCGCTCACTCCAAGAAGCAACCGACCAATTGCTTGCTGAACATCCTGAATGGGAACACGAAATCAAGGCTTACTATGGTCGCTGGCGGGAGATGCTCGGTGGGGCTATCCATGAAACGGTGGACATTTTCAAGGAACTGAAAGCGGCAAACGGTCACCGTTTTTATGCCCTCACCAACTGGTCCGCGGAGACATTCCCCATCGCTTTGGACACTTTCGACTTCCTGCACTGGTTCGACGGCATCGTGGTGAGTGGGGTGGAGAAGACCCGCAAACCGTTTCCTGAGTTTTATCAGATATTGCTCGACCGGTACGATGTGGCACCTGATAAGGCCATTTTCATTGACGATAATTACCGGAACGTGCTAGCTGCACGGGCGATGGGCATTGAGTCTATCCATTTTCAGTCGCCTGTTGGGTTGCGGGAGGAGTTGGGTAGGTTGGGTATCATGTAGCCCGAAAAGGATTTTCAGGCTACACAAAAAAACAGCCCGCTGCCAAATGCCAGCGGGCCGTCGAAATCCTGTATGAAATAGTCCCAAAGTTTTCACAGCTCGATTATCTGGAGTCAAAAAAAGAAGGAAAAAGGTGCGAGCGTGCTTTCATTTTTTTTGATAAACTGTCTAACCTAACGTGAGGTTTGGATTAATTTAGGCTGCAATTTTGACACATTTCGACTTTGAA
>CAYTZS010000048.1:0-28282 GCA_964442355.1 uncultured Saprospiraceae bacterium
GCGGCCTGTACATCGTCAGCGTCAAGGCCGGCAGCGAGCGATTTGAGCAGAAGCTGGTCGTCAGCAAGGATTAACAATTTTCCAAACCAATCAATTTGGTTTCAAACAGGAGCGGCAGCCGGGTTCGGCTGCCGCTTTTTTTATTTTTGAATACACGACTGAAAATCAATTTGACATTGAAATACAGGCTAGCTCCTCATATTATGTCCTGAAATAACTTTACAAGATTAACGACTAAAAAAAAGTTGACGGTGAAGATTCCTTCTCAGACGCTGGTTTTTCACTTACCACTCGAACCAGTTTTACAAAAAGACCGCCGTATTTTAAGCTAGTTTTAAGTTTAGCCTAAGCTAGTGCCAATGTGCCAACCTTCACCTTTGTGAAAAAACAACGAATATGATTTCCGCTACTCATTTGCACGCCATGATCGTGCATTTCCCCATCGCCTTGCTCTTGGCCGGATTTCTTTCCGACTTGCTTTACTTGACGACAAAAAAGCCGTTTTTCAAAACGGCGGGCCTATATTTGTTGGTGCTGGGGGCGCTCGGTGCCGTGGCCGCCTACCTCACTGGCAACGCTGCCGGAGATGGTATGGACGATGGCTCCAGCTTGGGCAAAGCGATTGAAGTACATAAAGATGCGGCCTTGCTCACGATGGTGCTCAGCGTTATCGCAGCGGCTTTTCGGATAATGATAGATGTGACCAGTTTCAAGTCAAAGTGGGGGTATGCCGCCTCCGTCGCACTGTTTGCCATCGTCATTGCCTCCGTTGCCCGCACGGGCTTTTATGGCGGCGAACTGGTTTACAAACACGGCGCTGGTGTGGAACTGGAAATTTCGCTGACACCGGAACCGGAGAACTGAGAACAACAATGGGCGACGTGGTGAAGGCCCATTTATCATAAAAAACATGAGATTACTGCTCGTAGAAGACGAAGCGTCCATCGCAAATTTCATCCAAGAGGGCCTGTCGGAAGAGGGCTTCGCCGTGGATGTGGCCTACAACGGCAAGGACGGTCTGCGCCTAGCCCTCGACAACCTCGACGAGTACGACATCCTACTGCTCGACTGGATGTTGCCCGGCATGAGCGGCATCGAAGTTTGCAGGCAGGTGCGAAAGGAAAACCAGCGCATCCCCATCATCTTCCTCACTGCCAAAGACAGTGTGGACGACGTGGTTTTCGGATTGGAAACGGGTGCCAACGACTACCTGCGAAAGCCCTTTGCCTTCGACGAACTGCTGGCCCGCATCAGGGTATTGCTGCGCAACACGGCTGGCGAGCAAAACAGCTTCCGGGCGGGCAACATCGAAATGAACGTGGAGACCTACCAAGTGACCAAGAACGGCCAGCCCGTGGAGCTTACGCAAAAAGAGTTTGCACTGCTCGAATACCTGCTTCGCAACAAGGGTAAAATTTGCCGACGAACCCGCATCATCGAGAAAATATGGGATGTGAACTTCGACCGGGACACTTCCGTGATTGACGTTTACATCAATTTTCTTCGGAAAAAACTGGACGACCCCGGCCAGCCTTCCTTCCTCCAAACCATCCGGGGCGTGGGCTACCGGGTATACGACGACGCATGAAACTAAGGTTCAAAGAGCGCATCGCATTGTTCAACCTCTTGGCGGCAGCTGCCATCACGAGCATCGTTTTCTTGGCGGTTTACGAAGTGGTTTTCCGTACGGCATTCAGCCACTTGGATGGCGACTTGCGGGCCGAACAGGCCGAGGTTTTCAATAGCCTTGGCTTCGTGGGCGATTCCATCGTCATCACGAAAATGACGGAGTGGCAGGAAAACGAACACCTGCAAGAGGAGGTCAACCCGACCTTCCTACAACTGGTGGACGCCCAAGGCAAGCTGCTCTTCCATTCTTCCAACCTCACCATTGACCGGTTCGGGTTCGACCCCAATTTGGAGCATCCTCATTTTTTCAACACAAAACTGAAAGCGCAGTTGGTGCGGTTGGGGCAGTTCCCCGTTAAAAACCAAGCAGGGCAAGTGGTAGGCCAGTTGTCCATCGGCATCTCCCGTGCGGAGTCCACGGTGGTGCTGAAAAACCTGCGCACCACGCTTTTCATAGCATTCCCGCTGACGCTGCTGGCACTGTACCTCGCCGTTTCATTTGCTGCCGAAAAGAGCATTGCCCCGGTGCAGCAGCTCATCCAGGGCACCGCCAATATCAGCGATGCCAATATCAATACTCGACTGCCGTTGCCCCAAAACGATGACGAGGTGCAGCAATTGGCGAAGGCCATCAACGACCTGTTGCAGCGCATCGAAAACAGCTTCCAACGGGAAAAACAGTTCACCGCCGACGCCTCGCACGAACTGCGCACCCCGCTGACGGCCATCCGTGGCACACTCGAAGTGCTGGCAAGGAAGCCGAGGGAGGTTGCCCATTACGAAGAAAAAATCGGTCAGGTCGTGCGGGAGGTGGACAAGATGCAATTGCTGCTCGACAGGCTGCTACAGCTTGCCCGGCTGGAATCGGGCGATATTTTATTGGAAAAAGAACCTGTGCAATTGGCGGCGGTTTTCCAATCGCTGGCCATCAAGCACCAGTCCGAACTCGTGGCCAAGGGCATCCATTTGCAGCTCGACATCCCCGCCGCCATTACCTTATCGGCAGACCGTACTTTCTTGGAAATACTCTTGAGCAACCTCCTCGGCAATGCCCTAAAATATGGTGCTGCCAACGGCAATATCCATTGCGCCTGGGACGAAGCTACCCGCTCGCTGACCATCGCCGACGACGGGCCGGGCATCCCTGCCGAACATTTGCCCCGCCTTTTCGACCGCCTTTACCGGGCCGACGCCTCCCGCACCTCACAAGTGCCGGGCAGCGGCTTGGGGCTTTCCATCGTTCAAAAAATCGCCCATTTGGAGCAGATTGAAATCTCCGTAAAAAGCAAGGAAGGCAGCGGTACGGCGTTTATACTGCGCTTTAAATAGACTCCGCCGTCTCCCGTCCACCGTCTTTCATTTTTAGCCAATTTTAAGAAAACCCGAAGCTTGCTTTAAACCGGCCTAGGCCAACTTTGCCCTATCAAATCCAGTAGCTGCGTCCATTGCGCAGCACCGGGATTTTTCATCAGAAAAATAAAAAAAATGAAAGTTCAAACCATCATCGCAATGCTGCTGGCAGTAGGTCTTTGGGCATTGTTGCCCGCTTGCAGCAACCCCAACCAGCAGGAGAACACACAACAGGAAACCACCATGCAACAACCAGCCGAAGGAACGGCTTTGGCAGTGAACGAAAAAGAAGAGGATGAAATGGGAGAAGACAAAATGAATGAAGAAGCTGGCACAAATGCCACGGCCACTACCGATGCAAAGGCCATTATGATAACCAACCTGACCGATGCTTTCAAAGGCGAAACCACAGCGAGCGCCAAGTATGCTGCCTTTTCAAAAAAGGCGCAGGAGGAGGGCTATCCACAGATAGCCATGCTCTTCAAGGCCACCGCTGCTTCTGAGAACATCCATGCCAACAACCACCAAGCCGTGCTGGAAGAACTGGGCACAACAGTTTCGAGTTTCAAGCCAGAATTTACCGTAAAAACGACTGCCGAAAACCTAAAGGACGCCATCACTGGCGAAGGGTACGAAATAACAACGATGTACCCGGAGTTCCTGAAAAACGCCAAAGCTGCCAATGGCAAGCTGGCCACCATCAGCCTGAACTACGCCTACAAGACCGAACAGCGCCACAAACCATTGTACGAAAAAGCATTGGCTGCTTTGGAGGCAAAAAAAGTGGACAGCTTGGCTTCCGTTTATTACGTCTGCCAGACCTGCGGCAATACCTATGATGGTACTGCCCCCAAGCGCTGCAATATCTCCATGACCAAGTCCGACCGTTTTACGAAGATTGATAAAGTGTGAAGAAGGTGGAGTAGCCTTGAACTAGGTGCCTTGGAAAGCAATGGTACAAATAGCCCCTCAAAGCAAATGCCTCCGACTGTCGCAAGTGATTGTTTACCAAGAACGATAGCAGGCCGGAGGCTTTTCTAAGCCTTTCAAAAGTGCAAATCTTAAACCGCTGATTTTCAGCATAAATCTTATAAAAATGGACGCAACACATCTGCATCTCCTGCTCAACCACTTCCCCATTATCGGGTCATTGTTGGGCGTGGGCGTGATGGCCTACGGCTACATCACTTCATCTGAGCAAGTAAAAAAAGCTGCCCTTTGGACTTGGGCGGCAATGGCCATCGTGGCCATCCCCGTTTTCCTGACTGGCGAACCTGCAGAGGAGAGCGTAGAAGGAATCGCCTCTGTTTCCGAGTCGCTTATCGAAGCGCACGAAGAAGCCGCCGAATTCGCCATTTGGCTAATGGAAGCGCTCGGCCTGCTCTCACTTGCCACGTTGGTCATTGGCTGGGGAAAAGACACCCTCTCAAGACCGATGGTACTGACGGCCACGGTAATTAGTTTGGCTACTTTCGGCGCAATGGCCCGAACGGGCTACCTCGGTGGGCAAATCCGCCACAGCGAAATCAGGAGCGGCGTGGCTGCTGCTGGCGGGGCTGAGGCCAATGGCACAGAGACTGGCGGAAAAGTAGATGAGAGAGACGACGACTAAATTTTGAATCCCAGAAAACCATTTTTATATCTTTGCTCCGCAATGAAAAAAGCAATCGCCATTATCCTCCTCACATTGTTCCTGTTCAGCGCTCTCGTGCCTGCTCAGGCCAAGGAGGAATTGGCGAAGCTCCCCGACCTACTCGAACATTTCAAGGAGCACCAGGCAGAAACGCCGGGTATCGGTTTTTTCCAGTTCTGGAAAATGCACTACGGCGAGGGCTTTGCGCAGCACCAAACCGACCATGACCACTCCCAGCTGCCCGGAAAGGAGCATTGTGACCACCTTCATGCACCTATTTTGGTCACCTTTCAAAACTTACAGGATTTCAATACCGGCCAGCCTACCATCGGCGAGGCAAGCCGCCCCGTTTTTGAAGACCAATCTTACCATTTTTCACTTCCCAACGACATCTGGCAGCCGCCACGAGCGTGATTTACGATTTACGATTTTGGATTTACGATTGCGCCTGACCGTTCATTTTGAATTATTTTCAAAGTGTTGAACGTCAGCTCATTCTCACGATTCATCCTTGTAAATCAAGCCCTCCATTTGCTCGCACCCGAGCGCCCCAATCCTAAATCGTCATTCGTAAATCGTAAATCAAGTTCATGCTGGATTCCATCATTTCCTTTTCCATAAAGAACAAAACCATCGTCGCACTCGGCACTTTGGCCTTGGCCGTTTGGGGCATCTTCGCCTTCACCCGGCTGCCCATTGACGCCATACCCGACATCACCAACAACCAGGCGCAGGTACTGACCGTCTGCCCCACGTTGGCGACGCCAGAGGTGGAGCAGTTTGTGACCTACCCCATCGAAAACGCCGTGCGGAGCATCCCCGGCGTGGTTGAGTTGCGGAGCATCAGCCGCTTCGGCTTGAGCGTGGTGACGGTCGTCTTTGACGAAGACATTGACAAATACCTCATCCGGCAGCTCATCAGCGAGAAGCTGAAAATGGCCGAGGAGCAAATCCCCGCTGGCTTCGGAACGCCTGAGTTGGCACCAGTCTCCACGGGTCTGGGCGAAATCCTCCACTACCGCATCGAGCCGAAACCGGGCTACGAAGACCGCTATTCGCCCACCGAATTGCGCAGTATTCAAGACTGGATTGTGAAGCGCCAACTCATGGGCATCCAAGGCGTGGTCGAAATCAACAGCTTTGGCGGCTACCTCAAGCAGTACGAAGTGGCCGTGACGCCCGCCCGCCTGAAAGCCTTCGGCATCGGCATCGGCGAGGTGTTCGCTGCACTCGAAAACGCCAACGAAAACACGGGCGGCGCCTATATCGAGAAAAACGCCAATGCCTATTTCATCCGCAGTGAGGGCTTGGCAAAATCCATCGAGGACATCAAGCAGATTGTGGTTAAATCGGACGGTGGGGCACCTGTCCGCATCGGCGACATCGGCGAAGTGAAAATCGGAAGTGCCATGCGCTACGGCGCCGTGAGCCACAACGGCGAGGGCGAAATCGTGCTTGGAATCGTGATGATGCTGAAGGGCGAGAACGCCGCCAACGTCATCCAGCGGGTGAAGGAACGGGTGGCGCAAATCCAGTCATCGTTGCCGGAAGGCATCATCATCACCACGTTTTTGGACCGGGAAAAACTGGTGGACCGCACCATCGCCACCGTCGAGAAGAACCTCATCGAAGGGGCGCTCATCGTCATTTTCATCCTCGTTTTACTCGTTGGCAATTTCCGGGCGGGCCTCATCATCGCCTCGGTCATCCCGCTGTCCATGCTCTTTGCGTTGGGCATGATGCAGCTCACGGGCGTTAGTGCCAACCTCATGTCGCTCGGTGCGATTGACTTCGGTTTGATTGTGGATGGGGCGGTGATTATCGTGGAGGCGACACTGCATTTCCTGCACGAAAAGGTTTTTCATCAGAAAAAACAGGAGGACGGAGGATATGCCACCATACAGCTTTCGCAAGATGAAATGAACGAGGCGGTGCGCTTTTCATCCAGTAAAATCATGCGTTCCAGCGTCTTTGGCGTCATCATCATCCTCATCGTTTACCTGCCCATCCTCTCGCTCACGGGCGTGGAGGGCAAGATGTTCAAGCCGATGGCAGAGACGGTCAGCTTCGCCCTCATCGGAGCGCTGCTGCTTTCACTGACCTACGTGCCAGCCGTGAGTGCCGCATTTTTGAGCAAAAAACTGAAGGCGGAAGCCACGTTTGCCGACCGCATTATCCAGTTCTTCCAACGGCTGTATTTGCCCGCACTCAATTTTGCTTTGCAATGGAAGAAAATGGTACTCGGGGCAACGGTTGCTGGGTTTGTGCTGGCCATGTTCCTTTTCTCCAGAATGGGCGGCGAGTTCATACCTACCCTCGACGAGGGCGACATCATGATGCACGGCTTTTGCAAGCCCGGCACCTCGCTCACGCAAACCCTTGAAAGTCATCGGTTGGCACAAAAAATCATCATGGAGAATTTCCCAGATGAGGTCGAGCAGGTCATTTCAAAAATCGGCTCCGCCGAAATCCCGACCGACCCAATGGCGCCCGAAACCGCCGACAACATCGTTTTGCTGAAGCCAAAAGAGCAGTGGAAAAAAGCGGAAACGAAGGAGGAATTGGTGGAAATGATTGAGGCAAAAGTGTACGACGTGCCGGGCATGGCCTTCGAGTTCACGCAGCCCATCAAGATGCGCTTCGACGAGATGATGACCGGGGTGCGCTCCGATATTGCCGTGAAAATCTTCGGCGACAACCTCGACAGCCTCGCTCGTGCGGGGCATAAGGTGGAAGCCATCATCAAGGACGTGGCAGGTCTGAACGACTTGAAAGTCGAGCAAATTGAAGGCTTACCGCAAATCGTCGCCCGCTACGACTACAACAAAATCGCCCGCTACGGCCTGCACGTGAAGGACGTGAACATGGCACTGCGCACCGCCTTTGCTGGCACGGCTGCAGGTGCCATCTTCGAGGACGAGCGCCGCTTCGACCTCGTCGTTCGCCTCGCCGCCGACCACCGTGCCGACATCGAGGACGTGCGTCAACTGCCCATTGCCACGCCAACCGGGGAACTCATCCCCCTCAGTGAAGTGGCCGATGTGAGCTACCGTCCTGGCGCTGCGCAAATCAGCCGAGACGACGGTCGCCGCCGCATCGTCGTCAGCGCCAACGTGCGGGGGCGTGATGTGGAGAGCGCCATCGCCGATGTGCAGGCTGTTTTATCTGAAAAATTGAAGCTGCCGAGCGGCTACTACTACACGTTTGGCGGGCAGTTCGAGAACCTGAAAGCGGCGAAAGAACGCCTCAGCATCGCCGTCCCAGTGGCGCTGCTGCTCATTTTCGGATTGCTGTATTTCACCTTTAACTCGCTGAAAGAGAGCACTTTAATCTTCACCGCCATCCCGATGTCAGCGGTGGGTGGTGTGTTTGCATTGCTGCTTCGTGACATGCCTTTCAGCATCTCGGCAGGCGTCGGCTTCATCGCCCTGTTCGGTGTGGCGGTGCTCAACGGCATCGTGCTGATTTCCTACTTCAACCAACTGGAAAAGGAGGGTGTGAGCAACGTCCACGAGCGCATCATCAAGGGTGCGCTTATCCGCTTGCGTCCCGTGCTGATGACGGCGGCAGTGGCATCCTTGGGCTTCCTTCCTATGGCGATTTCGAGCGGGGCCGGGGCTGAGGTGCAGCGGCCATTGGCAACGGTGGTCATCGGTGGCCTGGTGACTTCCACGCTGCTGACGCTGGTGGTGCTACCTGTGTTGTATGCGATGTTCTTTCGGAGGAAAACAAGAGTTGATACCGGACAATAATTGAGGTATTCCCGCGAGGAGGATGGTACACGGATTTTACAGATTCAACAGATGAAAACAGATTTTATCTGTGTAAATCAGTCTAATCAGTAAAATCCGTGTACCAACCTCCTCGCGAGGCATAAGTTTTAAAAAACTGATATTCAGCTTTTTATGAAAAAAATACTCATTTTCTTAATAACGATTTGCGGAGCAAAACTCGCCATCTCCCAAGTCAGCCTCACCGAGCAACAAGCCATTGAAATGGCGCTCAAAAGCCACCCAGCGATGGAGGCTACCAGTCAGCACATCAGGAAGCAGGAGCTGCTGAAAAACGCTGGGGCACTGTGGCAGCCATCGCAGGTTTACCACAGCATCACTGCTGACCCGGACTTGGGCATGTTCGGTGCTACCAACTTTGGCATCCAGCAGGATTTTCCTTCGGGGAAAATGACCAGAGCCAACCGTGACCTGCACGCAAGCCGCCAAGCGCAGGCAGCGGCTCAACAGGGCATGACCAAACAGGAAATCGTAAAGCAGGTGCGCCAGATTTACCATCACCTCAGCTACCTTGACGGCAAGGCGGCACTCAACAACCGCCTCGACAGCGTCTGGCAGCGGGTGGCACAGGCAGCCGATGTGCGCCACCGAGCGGGCGAAGTCTCGCTATCGGAGAAGCTGGCAGCGCAGGATAAGGCGGCACAAATCCGCCTCGAAGCCCGTACGGTACAGCACGAAATCGAGTACGATCGCATCATTTTGGGGCAAATACTGGGTCTGAAAGAACCCGTGCAGCCCATCGTCGAGCGGCTGCACGAGGGTGGGTTTTCCATCGCTGACACGTCGCTGCTGCGCACTTCGGCGATGGCGAAGTACGGGCAAAGCGCCATTCAAGTAGCTCGCTCGGAACAGGAATTGGCGAAAGCCCAGTTTGCGCCGACTGCCTCGGCGGGGGTGTACGGGCAGTACCTCGGCAACGGCGACGTGTATCCCGGTTGGCAATTGGGGCTGAACGTGCCGCTGTTCCGCAAGTCGCTGCGGGCACAGTCGGAGGCGGCGGAGGTGGGCATAATGGCAGCGAGCGCCGAGTTTAAGGCTGCGTTGCTGGCACAGCAAAATGAGCTGGGCCATTTGTTGCACGAACAAGAGAAGTACTTGATTATGCTGGGCTATTATGTTGCCGAGGGCAAGTTGCTGGCGGCGGAATTGCAGCGTACTGGAAGCTTGAACTATGCGCAGGGCGAGATGAGCTTCGCCGATTTTGTGCAATTGATGGAACAGGCAGCTGGCATCGAAATGCAGCATTTGGAAAACTTGTTGGGGCTGAACCAGACAATAATTGAATTGGAGGCGCTGACTGGACAATAAACCTTCTCTGTGCTATCTCAGTGTCTATGTGCCTCTGTGTTGAGAAATCTTAAACACAGAGGCACGGAGACACTGAGGTACACAGCGGCTTGATAAACAACTCTTTACAATGAAAAATACATTCTTCATCATTCTCATGCTCGCTGCATTCTCTTGCGGCAAAAACGAATCACCTACCACCGAAAAACCAGAAGCGGAACTAGCCCACAGCGGCAGCGACCTCATCCACCTGACGGCGGAGCAGGCGAAGCAAGCATCATTGGAGTTCGGCAATTTTGAACAAAAAAACATCGCAGAAGCGCTGCGGGTGAACGCCGAGCTGGTGGTACACCCCGAGCATGTGGCGCAGGTGACGACGTTCTCTGATGGCTCGATTGCGGAGCTGAAAGTAAGCCTGAATGCCACGGTGAGCAGAGGGCAGGTGTTGGCCATCATACGCAAGCCGGACTTGCTGGACTTGCAGCAGCAGTTTTTGGAGAACAAGGACCGACTGGTGTTTCTCAAAAACGAATACGACCGCTACAAGTCGCTGAAGGAAGCCGATGCCACGGCGACAAAGAACTTCCAGAAAGCGGAAACCGACCTGCGGGCAGCGGAGACTACCGCCGCTGTGCTGGCTGCCAAGCTGAAACAGTACCAAATCAACCCAGACAAGTTGACGGCGCAGCACCTGAGCACACAACTAACGCTGGTGGCCCCGGTGAGCGGCATCGTGACGGCGGTGCGCTCCAACGTGGGCGCTGCCGTGCAGCCCGGCACGGTGGTGTGCGAGGTGACCGACCTGAGCCAGCTCCATGCTGACCTTTGGGTGTTCGAGAAGGACATTTTGAAAGTGAAAAACGGGCAGCGGGTGAGCCTCAGCTTCCCGGCTGAACCTGCGAAGCATTACCCAGCTGTGGTGTACAGCCTCGACAAAGTGCTGGACCCAGCGAAGCGGGCGGTGCGGGCACATGCCAAGCTGGAAGGTGGTGCTGCCGGGCAGTCGAACTTCGTGAACGGGGCGTTTTTGGAGGCCAGCATCGCTGCGACGGGCAGCGGCAGTGGCAATGCCTTGCCCAGTGAAGCGGTGGTGCGGGAAGGTGACAACGACTTTATTTACCTCCTTGAAAAGGAAGGCGCTGAAGGCAGTTTTTTCAAAAAGATAAAAGTGCAGAAAGGTGGCGAAGCTGATGGTTTTGTTGCGGTGACGCCAGCGGAGGCTTTGCCCGAAGGGGCGAAAATCGTGTTGAAGGGTGCGTACTACGTGTCGGCGCAGGGTGCTGGCGTGGCAGTGGAGGAGTGAGAGAAATGGAGCCAGCAAGGCTGCCCACATTTTTGGGCATTGGCTCAGCTACTGTTTCAACTCGGTGGTGGCATTGTTGACCGTACAAAATTTAGACACGGAGCGCCCCACGAAACCCCCTTGCGGCATAGTAAGATTCTGCTCCGTTGTGGTACGTGAATACGGTATCATAACGACGGTCACAAAAGATGGCACCACCAAGTTTTCTAATATTGGCAGGTGTTTTCACCCAGCTCGATGTTTTTGTGTCGAAGTTTCCGAGTTGCTGCAAGTCCCGATATTCTGCTTCCGTCAAAAGCTCAATGCCCATGGTAGCAGCCATGTTCATAGCACTGTTTGCTGGTTTGAATTCTTTTCTTGCCACTAGCGCTTCTTCGTCATAACAAACACTTCTGCGGCCTTTGGGGCTTTCTGCCGAGCAGTCATAGAAGATGTATTTGCCCGTGTTGGCGTCATGGCCAACTACGTCCGGTTCGCCGCCAGTCGTTTCCATTTTGTGGAGCGACCACAGTTTTTCTGGATGGGCCGCCAGCCTTGCTTCTACTTTTGACCACTCAAGGTCTTTGTGGCGGTTCTTATTTTTGTCAAAACGGGTTTTTAAGCTGCCGAGCAGTTCTTCTCGTTGTGCTGGAGACAGTTCATTTCTGTTTTCCATTGTTGTTGTTTGTTGTTTTGAGTGTATTTTAAATAGTTACGATAAAATGTATTCGAGCTACAAATTTCATTTTTTTCACAACAAATCAAAAACCATGCGTAGAGACGTTGCATGCAACGTCTCTACGTGGGGCGTTCAGGAAAATATGCCCATCAAATTTTGTTGCTGTTTAGTGCGGCCCTTTTTCTCCGCCCAAGTCGCAGGAGTTGGAGCAAGCGAAGCGGCACTTGCGAAGGGTCTGCCACACACCGCAAGTGCCGCTTCGCTCTACACTTGCTGGAACTTGGGCTTGTTTGTGAATGCTTAGGTACTGCAAACTGGGAGGTTAGAAGACTTGGCATGACTGGTTGAGCACCGTGTCCACGAGGACGATGAACACCGCTTGCGCACAATTGTACTTTCCTTTCATAAAATTGAATTTGATGATGTTAAAAGGTTATGTTTCTAATGTTTTGACCAGCTAGACAGCCGTTTTTGGCATCAAGACAAAGGAATATGGCATCAAGACAAAGGAATATGGCTTCTAGACAGAAGAATATGGCCGTCCGGTAAAGCCATATTGCCGTACCGCAAACCGCTATTGCCGTACCGCTAAACCAATGGGTCGTACCGCAAGGTTCTAGGGCCGCTAGACAGCAGCTTTTGGCCGCTAGACAGCGACGAATTGGCCGATTTTTGTTGAGTTTGACAGCCGCAAAGGCAAGATGGGTAGCTTAGGTGGTATTGCAAATCATTGGTATTCAGTGTTTTGTGTTAAAAATTAGCAGGAGGGCCGCTCCTTGGTCGGCTGCTGCTTTTCATTGGTAGGTTTCCTCTAAATATGGTTGGTTGCGCTGCGCTCGCTGACTGTCTTGGCGGGCTGTAATTACGATACTAATTTAAAGCGTTTCTGTGTTTTCCAAAAGTTTTTATTAATTTTTTTTTGGATGGGTGTTTTTTTTTAATCAGATGAAAAAAGGGGGAAAGACTTGGCCCGACTGAGTGGGGCTTTTTTGTTTGTGCGGCTGGTGTAGAGACGTTGCATGCAACGTCTCTACGTGGGGCGTTCAGGAAAATATGCCCATCAAATTTTGTTGCAGCTTTGTGCGGCCCTTTTTCTCAGCTAAAGTCGCAGGAATTGGAGCAAGCGAAGCGGCAATTGCGTCAAGCCTGCTACACTCACCGCAAGTGCCGCTACGCTCTACACTTGCTTGAACTTATTCATGTTTGTGAATGCTTAGGTACTGCAAGCTGGGAGGTTAGAAGACTTGGCACAACTGGTTATTTCTTAAAAGCCAAGTTAAAAACAATAGAATTATCTACCTCAATAGCTTCTTTATTGACAGCAGAAATATCAAAGTTGAGCAAAGTAAGGATGTAATCCGCAAGCTCATCTTTAGTGCTATTTCCTTCAGGATTATGTAGTTTTCTATTAACAGAAGCAATAAATAGGTCAACTACTTGTAGATAGATGTTCCCTTTAGACTCAACAGCCTCTATTTGACCTAGCTTCAAACCCTCAATCTTTTGAATAGTAAGCCTTTCTTTAATGTTGGCAATTTTTAATTGATCACTTCCTTCTTCTTCGTTGTCTAAGTAAACTTGGAGTTCTCTTGGCAGAGGAGCTCTACCCGATTTGTTTTCATGTTTTATACCATCGTTTAGCAAATGGAAAGTTAGGTCAGTAATTGCGGAATTGTTCAACCCATTTCGGTTAATAACAATGACTTTGAAACCTGCACTGGGAAACAGGGTCAGAAATTCTAAAAAAAACGCCTTATATAAATCAAGACGATGACTCTTTGCATCTTTAAAGTGAAACTCAAATTCTATGTTTCGCTGTTTAATCCAGTCTTTCAATTTAAACGAAGAAAACATAGTTTCGCTGGCATCATTCAACCAAAGACTTCCAATTGATAAATACTGTTGAGTTTTTCCAGTTTCATCAATATAAACAGTGTAAAATGGATGCCTAACGGGCTTATCCTCAATCACTTGATTTTTTTTCTCTTCTTCAAGAACTCCTCGATTTTTTTTTACCTTGTCATTAGCTTGAAATAGCTTATACTCGTTTTGAATTTTTGCCCGCAGTCTAATAATTGAAGGTTGAGGAGTGAGGCTTTTGAATACATTTTCAGTGATATTGACTCCATCAAAAATTTCTTTATGAAAGGTTCGCCAATAAAGCCAAGTCAGTTCTTTGTCTGAATTTCTACATTCGATAGAATTATTCAGTAGAAATGCGACTTTACTTCTATCATCATCAATTCTACCGCTTACTGCATTATTGAGTACTTGCTGTCGCTCAATTGCAATCTTTTTTTCCTTTTCAATCGCCTTTTCATCGACTTGTTGAGCTAAGTTTTTTTCAACAGCTGCGCCATCATCTGGTTGAACTTCTTTATTTAGAATAACTTTTTCATCCATGCTATTTTCCATTTTATTCAATTTAGTCCTCAAAACAGAGCATAAAATCAAATAGTTCCACTTGATAAAAGTTAAATCTTCAGTGACAACAAGTCTTATATCCGATGTTCCACCGTATTCAAACCGGCACCCTTACCCTCACCCTCGTCCCCACATCCCTCGCCGCCACATCCAAATCACTCACGGTTATCTCGTAGTTTTTCCCGAACAGCTCATTGATAAGCGCAATGCGCTTGGCCACGTTCTCCAGTCCGGTGCTATTCTGCCTGCGCTGGCTACCGGTCTTGATGGCCTTCGAGCGCTCTCGCCCGATGCCGTCGTCTTCAATGGTGACGGTGACGTGCGTGGCATCCTGCACGACCCGCACGGCGAGGTGGCCCTTGCCCTCCTTGTAGCGCAGCCCGTGCCAGACGGCATTCTCGATGAACGGTTGGATGAGCATTGGCGGCACTTCGAGGTCGGCGGCGTGGGCCTCGTTCTCGTACGTGAACTCGAACTTGTCACGGAAGCGGTATTGCTCAAGGTGCAGGTAGAGTTCGTTCAGTTCCATCTCCTCCTCAAAGGCGATGAAATCCTTCTGCGAGTGGTCGAGCACCTTGCGCATGAGGCGGCTGAACTGGGCGAGGTATTTGTTCGCCGCCTTTTCGTCGTGGTTGGCGATGAAGTTGTTGACAGAGTTCAGGGCATTGAAGATGAAGTGCGGGTTCATCTGCGTGCGCAGCGATTTGAGCAGCAGCTTCTGGTGTGCCCGCTGTTTTGCCTGGATGTTTTTCCGAAGGAAATAAAAGAACACCAACGAGGCCAGCAGCAGCAATACCAGCAGCCCGATGACGATGCGCTGGCGACTCAACTGCGCCTGGAGCAGTGCCCGTTCCTTCTCTTCGATGTCGTAGTCCTTCTCCTGCACGTCGATGCGCTGCTGGCCCTTCACGATTTCCACTTGCTGGGCCAGTTCGGCTTGCGCTGCCGCAATGGACTTTTCCCGCTCCGCAACATAGCGTTCCATGTCGGTGAGGGCCGCAGTGAGATTGCCTTTGCGGCGGTTTATTTCCGATGATTTCTGGAACACCTCGGCAGCAAGTGCGGCATCGGTGCTGTCGTTCAGCAGCGCTTTTGAGCGGAGGATGAAGCGCTCGGCCTCCGTCCATTTTTTTTCTTCTTCGTAAACGGCGGCCACTTTCAGGTTGCCCGAAATCACCTCGTCGTTGGAGGTGGCGATGGTATTACCGCCAGGGCTTTTCTTCGCAATTTCCACCTTGTCGTCCACGTCGGCAGCTTCGAAAGACAGCAACTGCGTTTGCGCTTGCTCGATGGCCTTTAAGTCTTCTTTCGGCACGGCTTCACCCTTTGGCAAGGTGTTGATGGAGTTCAAGTACGACTCCGAGGCCCGTGGGAAGTCCTTCTGCTGGATGTAGGCGTTGGAGCGCCGAGCCTCGATATTGGAGACACCTACGCTGTCGAGTTGGTAGTTCTGCTCCACCTTGTCCAACTGCGAGATGGAGGCGTTGGCATTGCCCCGGAGCAGTTCCACGTCGGCAAGGCCCACCTCGCAGCGTTGGCGGATGTCTTTGTCCACCGATTGGTCAATGCAGATTTGGAAGCTGGTGGCGGCGGCCTTGTCGTTCTTCAGGTCGAGATAGAGCTGCCCCATTCGCTGGTGGATGGGAGCGGTATTGCTGCCCCGCTTTGAGCGGGAGATGGCCTTCAGCGCCTGCTCGTAGCGTTGCAGGGCAAGCTCCGGCTGGTTGATGTCTTCGTAAATACTGCCCAATAGGATATATGCCTCGGACTGCGCCTGTGCGTCGTCGTCCTTGCGGGCATAGAGCAGTGCTTCCTCCACCAACTTGATGGCCTCGGTCGGTGACTTTTCCCGCAGGGCACGGGCTTCGCCGAGGTAGTTGCGGCGCTGGGTTTTCTTCGATTTGCTGTACGCCTTTTTCTCCTCGCCCTTCACGGCGTTCCCCTCCTTTTGCTGCGCAAAAAGGCTGCTCGAAACAACGAGCAGGAGCAAGAGGAATATGTGGCGGAAGTGGTGCATTGCGAAGGTTAAGAGAGGTTTAGGGGGTTTAGAGGGTTTAGAGGGTTTAGAGGGTTTAGAGGGTTTAGAACGACACTTGAACTAAACCTTCTAAACCTCAGTAAAGAAGGCGAAATATACGCCATTTTTCACACGCTGTTTTTTGGTGAAAAGATTTGGCGCAGCCCAAAAAGCAGCTTCACCAAGTCGTTCGGCATGTTCACCCAGCGGGCGGGCACACCTGCTCATTTGCGGTTTTTTTCAAAAAGTTTTGGGCGGAGATTTGGAGCGAGAGGTCAAAGGAGGTTTAGAAAGTTTAGAAGGTTTAGGAGGTTTAACAACAGCCCCAACTAAACCTTCTAAACCTCCCTAAACCCTCTAAACCTCCTCCTAAACCTTCTAAACATCGTCAAAATGCTCAGTGCAAAACAATTCGCCATCGTCACCGCAACGAGCCTGACCATCTGGCTCGGCACTACTCACGGCAAGGGGCTGACCAGCCTTTTGTCCCGCTTCGCAAACAAAGTTGAAACTACTGAAACAACCACCGCAAACGCCATCCAAGTCGCCCTGCTGCTCGACACCAGCGGCTCGATGGACGGCCTCATCGAACAAGCCAAGTCGCAGCTCTGGAAAATCCTCAACGAACTGAACCGGATGAAGAAGAACGGCCAAACACCTGACCTCGAAGTGGCGCTGTACGAGTACGGCAATTCGGGGCGAAGGTCTGGCAGGTTCGAAATCAACCAGCTTTCAGGTTTTACGACGGACATGGACTTGATTTCCGAGAAGCTGTTTTCCCTCACCACCAATGGCGGCGACGAGTACTGCGGGGCAACCATCAAGGCTTCTTTGGATGAACTGGCATGGAACCCAAGGAGCGGGATGCGCATCATCTACATTGCTGGCAATGAGCCGTTTACGCAAGGCCATGTGGATTTTCGGGATGCCTGCGCCAATGCCGTAGAGCGGGGCATCATCGTCAACACCATCCACTGCGGCGACTGCGAGGAGGGCATTCGTGGCCAATGGCAGGCTGGCGCAAAGGCTGGCAAAGGCGAATACCTCTGCATCAACCAAGACCGCCGCACGGTGTACATCCAGACGCCGTACGACGACCAAATAAATGCCCTCAACGCTCAGCTCAACGACACCTACATCCCCGTCGGAAGACATGGTGAGGAGAAAAAGTTCAACCAGACACGCCAGGATGTCAATGCCCACAGCTACGACAAAGCCAATGCCGCCGAACGGGCTGCCTTCAAGTCCTCCAAGAATTACAAAGCAGAGGACTGGGACCTCGTGGACGCTTACAAAAAGGACAAAAAAGTGCTGGACAACAGGGACGAACTGCCCGACTCACTGCGACTCTTGAGCGTCGAGGAGATGGAGCGCCGCATACAGGCCATCACCTCCCGCCGGGAAGCCGTGCAGCAGCAGATGCAGCAGTTGGACGCTCAGCGCCGCCAGTACATCGAGCAGCAGCAGTCACAATCCAGCGAGGGCGGCGACTTGGAAAACTCCATCCTGCAATCACTGCGGAAGCAGGCAGCGGAGAAGGGGTTTGAAGTGGAGAAGTCTTGAATTTGTGTTTGGGTGTTTATGTGCTTGCGATGCACTACTGATTGTGCATTTCCTGAACAAACACCCAAATACGCAAATACTCAAACACACAAAATAATATGAAAATCAAATCCATCATCACATTTGTTTGCCTGCTTGCCTTAGGGCTTTTCTCCACGGCTTTTATGCCAAAGCCCGCCTCGAAAGTTGCCCTCGAAAACACCGCAGAGAAGGAAGATTTCTTGCAGTTCCTCAGTCAGTTCAAAAAGGTGGAAATGCCCTTTTCCATTGGCCTGAAAGACTTGGAGGGGTATCAAGCCTATCGTACACCCTCCCCAAAACCTGCTGCGAAGAGCAGCCAAAAAGCCACGTTGAAGGCAACACGGTTCATTCCCGGTTCGGAGGCTTCGAAGTTCAGCCGGATGGGGCCGCCGGAGTTGGTAGCCGTTGCCCGTTTTTACCCAAGTGACAAGACAGTGGCCGTGGTGTACAGCTCCAGGCAGCAGTTTGGCAGTGACTTGAACATGAGCTATCAGCTGATGTTGTATGATTTAAATGGCAATATCTTGCTCAAACAATCCGACAAAAAGCAGTTGGCCAAATCATTCCAACTTGCTTATTCCTCCACGGAAAACTCCATGACCTGCGCCATTGATGCAGCTGGGAATATTTCGCAAAGCACGTATGAAA
Organism: uncultured Saprospiraceae bacterium; assembly: GCA_964442355.1. Taxonomy (GTDB): domain Bacteria; phylum Bacteroidota; class Bacteroidia; order Chitinophagales; family Saprospiraceae; genus UBA6168. The sequence goes on from CAYTZS010000048.1 coordinate 18,325, forward strand.
ATCAATGGAAAAAGGACGTGTATGAGTACGGGTATGATGGGAATAAAATCGTGGATTTTAAGTTGGAGAAGACAGCGAATTTTAAATTGGATAAATCGGGAAATATCAGCGAAGCAAAGCATCAAGCAGTGGCTTCGAGGGCAACGCCGTAGTGGGTAAACGTCAACAATCAAGGCACTTTTATGAAAAATTCGGCCATATCCACCAAGCATATTTTGCCGATTATTTGGCCACTCGCCATCCTGTTTTTCACCTATCAATTTATCCAAATAATCGCCCCATATACTACTTGGGAGCGGGATGTTGATTTCCTGCTCACCAAGCAGCATATCATCCATTTGGACTATTACCGGGCGGCGTTTTATGTGCATATATTCAGCAGCATATTCGTGCTGATGAGTGGGGCGTTTTTGTTCTCAAAACAGGTACTTCAAAGCTGGCCCAAACTGCATCGTTGGTCAGGCCGGGTGTACGTCGTGTTGCTTTTGCTGGTGAGTGCGCCTAGTGGCTTCATTATGGCCTTCCATGCCAACGGCGGTTGGGCAGCTCAAGCCAGTTTCTTTGTCCTGACGCCGCTTTGGTGGTGGTTTACGTGGAAGGGTTTCGACATGGCACGTCGTCGGCAATTCAGCGCACACCGTGATTGGATGGTGCGTAGCTATGCCCTCACCCTTTCTGCGGTGAGTTTGCGGATTTATCAAATGTTGTTGGGCAACTTCACCGAACTCGACCCCGTCGCACAGTACGTGCTGGTTTCTTGGGCAGCTTGGGTCGGCAACTTGGTAGTAGCCGAATGGCTCATCCTTCGGCGTAGGCGGTTTGTTCAGGGCTTCTCCAGCACCACTTCCACCACGGTTGGGCACAGCACCATTGCCTCCGGCATGGCCTTCAGTGCATCGAATTCGGTTAGTGCAGCAGCTACTTCCTCAGCTGTCAGCAGGCCCCGCTCCACCAGTTTGGGCAGGTAAATCCTGAAGAAAGAATATGGCCATTCCCAAGTAAGCTCCGAGGGCCTGGCCAGCTTCGAGATGGAGCGGGTATGCAGCACCCGAAGGCCAAGGCTGGTGGCGATGCCGGGTATTTTTCGGCCCACGTCGATGTCGCCCGGCTGCCCAATCTTCATGGAGTGGTAGGCAGCGCCGATTCCCTTTTTGAGATGGGGTAGGGGAGGTTCGGTTTGTAAGGTTGTCCAGTCGAAATACTCTTGGATGACCATGCGGCCACCGGGTTTGAGTGCTGTCTGCACCTTGGCCAACACCTCCGCCGGGTTGGGCACCCAAGCCAGCGCCCAGCGGCAGAACATGCCATCGAGGCTGTTCGGTGCAAGTACCATTTCATCGAAGGAGCAGGTGCGCAACTCGATGGGCAGCGCATGTAGTTCTGCCTGTTTTTTCAGGGCATTGACATAAGTCGGTGAAATGTCCACCCCGATGACCTTGCCGGTGTGGCCAACCATGTAGGCCAGTTCCGTGGTGCAAAACCCAGGGCCGCAACCAAGGTCAAGGATGGTCTGGCCGGGGCCAAAACCGCCCAGCTCCCAGCCACGTCGGGCTTCACTGGACCAGACTTGGTGCTGCAAGCCGAGGCGGTGCAATTCGGCTTGTTCGGTGCCGAGGATGTATGCGTTTTCTTCCATGCTTTTTAGAAGATTTGGATGTTGGTCAATGGTTGACCACCAATTTCTCCCACCCGGTTTCCCCATTTTGTGCAACAACTCGGATGAAGTAAACACCCGGTTTCTCAACATAAAATGGTTGGTTGGATGCCGCTTCGCTGCGGTGCTGCACCAGCTTGCCTGCGGCGTCGAACACGTCCACTTGGAACTGGTCGGCTGCTGTTTTTTCTGACAGAAACTGCAAATTGAAAGCCCCGCTAGTCGGGTTCGGTGAAATGCTGAACCGGAAATCCCGCTCCTTTTCGCCCACCGAATTGGGCAGGCAAGGGGCCGCCAAATCGAACAGCGCCTGCAACGAATCAATCGGCTCGATGCCAAGTGGGTTGTAGGACACGAAGAGGCGGAGCATGGGGTTGGAGGGGTCGTCGCCGGGCTTGGCCACTTTGATGAAGGCGAACATGGACGAGGTGCCATTGCTCAGGCAGCGGGTGTCGGCACCGGGTACTTTGGCGCCCTGCATGGCGGCCATGATGCGCTCGGAGAGGCATTTACCCTCGGCTTCGGCGGCCAAGAAGCGGGCCTCCATCGAGTCGAGGATGCCCTGTCCGAGCAGGATATTGCCCTGGATGGAGTAGTTCGGCCCGGTCACGTGGTTTTTGTAGTCAAAACAATTGCTGCCAGTGAAGCCTGCCGCCATCGGCTGGCCGTTGATGAGGGCTGCCACGCCGTACTGCCGCACCGCTGAATTGTTCTGCACGTCATTGGCAGCGAGCCAGTCCACCACCTGCTGTGGGGTGCTGCCGTTGGCCAGTTGCTCGTGCGCATTGTCTTGATTGCCAGCTAGATACGAGGCTTGCGAGTTGATGGCGCCCAATCCCGGCAGCAGGTCGCCGAGGAAGTCGGGGTCATCGAAGGGGAAGTACAGCTCCAGGTTGTCGGCGCTGATACAGGAGGCTCCGGCACTGCCTACCTCGCCCGTGAGGCTGTCCACGGCGACGATGGAGAAGGTGTCTTGGGCATTGGCGAAGGAAATAAATGAAAGAAGAAACAGTAGGTTGGTAGCGATTCTTGCCATTGGTTGAGTTTTTGTTATGCCCATTGAATATGGTGCCTAGGCAAAGGTAACAATCTCCTTTTTCCAAAAACTCTAGGTTTGAAAACATCAAATAGGAAGCATCCCGAATTTTGAGCAACTGGCAGTTTCAAAAATTGGGTTTTCGGCGGTTTTCCTCAGAGAATCACCCGGGTACAACCTTGTACTTGCTGCATTCCGAAAAATTCGGGATGGACTCATGTTTGTAGCCTGTTTGCTGAAAGCTTAAAAAGCCTTCCTGGCGATTTCGTGGAACTGTATTTATTGCTTGAAGATAAAAGCTTGTTTGGATAGCCTACCACAATGTACTTGGGCGATGTACTGTCCACTTGGTAGGTTCGTCAAAGGCAAATCGTGAAGATGACCTCCTGATTTTTGGGTTGAAAAAAGCAATGCCCCTTGTAAATTGAAGATTGAAATTTGGACGGCTTCATCTGCTTTGTCGGCGGGTATTTCGATGTGCAGCGTTTCACTGACCAAGGTTGGAAAAACTGCGATGTCATCCGTGTCTTCAAAATCTACCGTTTTCATTTCGCTGTACACGAAATTGCCATCGAAATCCATTTGTTTGAGCCGGTAATAATTCAAGCCTGGGAGCGGGTTTTCGTCCACGAAAAGGTATTCCTGCATCTCATTACTTGTTCCATGCCCCTTCACTTCGCTGATGGCGACATAGTCAACTGCATTTTCACTCCTTTCAACGATGAATTTTTCGTTGTTGAATTCGGAAGCGGTTGTCCATTCCAAAGCGGCTTGCCCATTGTGCCGGAGCGCCCTAAAGGATGAAAGCTCAACGGGTAGCGGCGAGAAAGATTGCAATGGATTGCAAGTAGTACCACCACAGTTCGCATTGGTATGGCCGGTCCAAACCAACAAGACTTCACTAGTGCAGGTGTTCACCGTGAAAGGGCCGTAATTGACCACCCTGGTAGTGGCTAGACTTGCTTCGCACTGGTTGGATATGAAAGTGTTGTTCTGGCACGTAATGGTCAAATTGACGCTTTTGCTGCCTCCACTGGTCGCCTCGATGGTGACAGAAAAATTATAAGTGGAGGTGCCATTGTTGTTGTTGACGGAATTGACCGTAAAGCCAGTTACATTCCCACAGTTTTGTGCTTTTGCAAGAATGCCAAATAGGATAAAGGACGTGATAAATAGGATAGGCCTCATTGTTCAAGTTTTTGTTAAGTGCTTTGATTTGAGCGTTTGCACTGGCAGACAAATTCCATTCTATACATAGTGCTATTCACCACGCCATGAAGGGAGAAGATTTTTATTGAAATCAAGGCCAACCAGCAATGAAAGGGGGATTCTACTTGGGAGGGTAGTGCAGCCCCTTGCCAAACATTATGCCAGTTGATTGTTGGGTTCCTTTCGACAAAAACTTGCATGGCCGAAATCGTTACCTTTGTCCCTAATCCAAATCATTTTGTATGCGCATTTTTTTCCTCCTCCTGCTCCCGTTTTTTGCTGCTTCCCAGCCCTGCATCTACCTCGCCTACGACGGCTTCGACTACCCCGCCACCGCCCCGCTCGACGACCTGAACGGCGGTGCAGGATGGGCCGAGCCTTGGCTCACCCAAAACGATGACCAAATCCTCCCCGGCTACCAAACCAGCACGGGCGCAGGTTCTTTGGCCTTCGGCAATTTGCAGGCATTGGGCCGCTTCTCAACGGGCGGGCGGGTGTACCTGACCGCAGGCCGCCGATTGAACACCAACAACGACGGCCCTTTTGCCGATTACGTCAGCGAGTTTGACAACGGCATCGGCACGGACGTCAACGGCGGCGAGCTGTGGATGAGCGCCCTGCTCCGCAAAGACGGCAACAACAGCCAGTCGGTGTTTGCTGGGCTGCACGGCAGCGGCCTTCCTTGGTGCGACAATTGCACGGGCGAGAAGGTCGAGTTCGGCTACTTCGAGGGGCAAAGCGACGTGGGCGGTCAGCGCCGCTGGACGCTGCGCATTGGCGATCAGTACTATCCCAGTACCGTGCCCGTCAGCATCGGTACGGCAGCGTTTTTTGTCGTAAAATTCACCTTCAACCCCAACGGCACGGGCGTCGAACTTTTCATAAATCCCACGGAACTCGGCAACGGCAGCCCCACGCCCGTTTTATCGCAAAGCACCTTCATGCCGTTCACCTTCCGCAGCGTCGTCACCTACCTCGGCAACGACCCCGGCAATGGTTCGGTGGACGAAATCCGCCTCGCCAGCAGCTATGCCTGTGCTGCCCCGGACGGCACGGTGACCATTGACCTGCCGCCCGTCGCCGTCATCACGGCCAACAGCAACGACGGGCAAGCGCCTTTCAACGTAAATTTCTCAGGTTCAACAAGTTACGACCCTGAAGGTGGGCCGCTCGATTACCAGTGGAACTTTGGTGACGGCTCGCCTTCGGCAACGGGCGCTTCGCAAATGCACACCTACACCGCCCTCGGCAACCTCACTGTACGCCTCACCGTCACCGACCAAGCGGGCTTGCAGCACACCGCCGTTTACCCCATCACCGTCCGCAACGAAAACGGCTCGTACCCCTGCCTCAGCAGTTTCAGTTTGGTGAAACAAGCCGACTGCGACGGCACGGGCGGTATCATCCGCATCAATGAACACCCGGAAGATTTTACCCTGTTTAATCTACTCGGCTTGGCACTCACGCCAACCAATGGCAACGAGTTCCACAACCTCGACCACGGCCTGTATATTTATGTAGCTACGAGCAATGCTGGCTGCAACGACAATTTCAAGTTGATAGTCCCCATTGACAGCAACACCTGCCCAGGTTGGGAGCCGGAACAGTGCGACCTTGCCATTGGCACGAACCTAAGCGGCTTCGCCGACTGGGTGCCGGAGCGCCCGCTGAAGAACCTGATGAAGCATGTACGACCAGACCCCATTGCCTTCAACGACGACTGTTTTTGTTGGGACAATGGAAATTTGGCGTTGATTGAATTTGACGACGACGGCTACCCGACGCAGATTCCGCAGATGGCCGACGGTGTCCCAAACAAGTTGCGCTACGTCATTTCTTCCAACGGTGCCAATTTGCCGCCCGGCGAAACCTACGTGCTGCTGTACGACGGCGAGGGCGACCTGACCGTGGGTGGCGGCGTGACAGAGACCAGCAATGCGCCCGGCCGCATCCAGTTTGATGTGAACGATGCGGGCAACCTTTTTTTCATGGTCAACGCTTCGCAATTGGGCGACCACGTGCGAAACGTCCGCATCCTGCGCCTCACTGATGAGTTCGCCGACCTCGACGCCGAACCGTTTTACGAGGGGTTTTTGGACAAAATCAGGCCGTTCAAGGCGCTGCGTTTCATGGACTGGGGTGCCACGAACCACAACCCAGTGGTGCATTGGGACGACCGTTCGTCGCTCACGCATTTCACCTACGCCGTGCCAACGGGCGTGCCCTACGAGATGATGGTGAAACTGGCCAACACGCTGAAAAAAGATGTGTGGCTCTGTGTGCCGCACGCCGCCGACAGCAGCTACGTGGCGCAGATGGCCGCCCTGTTCCGTGACCAGCTCGACCCCGGCCTGATGATTTACCTCGAATACAGCAACGAAGTCTGGAACTGGATTTTTGCGCAAGCGCACTACAACGCCGACAACGCCCCCAGCAACCTCAACTACGGTCGGGCAATGGCCATGCGGGCGGGCCAGACCTTTCGCATTTGGCACGAAACCTTTGGCGATGAAAGAACGAGGGTAAAACGGGTGCTCGGACTGCAAGGCGGCTACAACTACCTCAACGAGCAAATCCTCTCCCACCTCGACCCCGATGACTGGGATTACGGCTCGCCGACCAGCTACCTCGGCCTCGACCACTCGGACAGCGGCAACCCCATCCTCAATGCCAGCAGCACCCCGGCGGACATCATCGAGAACGCCCGGAACGCTTGGGCGGGCTTCCGGCCCATACTTTGGCAGGACTACAACAATGTCAAGCTGTTCGGCAAGGAAATCGTGAACTACGAGGGCGGGCAGCACTTCGTCGGCAACGTGTTCGGCATCCCGTACCCCTACCAGCAGGCCATGTGGGATGCGCAGTACAGCCCGGAAATCTATGCGCTTTACGACGAGATGCTCGATACCATCCGCACCTGGGGCAGCCGCATGTTCGGCAATTTCAGCCTCGCCAGCCCGCAGGAGAGCGTTTATGGCTCTTGGGGCGTGCTGAACGACATTGACATACAGCCGCCCTACCTCGAAACGGCGCCGAAGTACCAGGCCCTGCTGGACAATATCTGCGTGGAAGACCCGATTGACGCCGTGAAGGAAGAAGTGGAGGTTGCTGATTCGCAACTGCTGCTCTACCCGAACCCGACGAGTGGGCTGGTGTGGATGAAGCTGCCTGAAACGCAATCGCTGCCTGGGTTCCAAAACCCCGACAACGTTGAAGTCGTGGTCTGGGACGTGCTTGGGCGGGAGGTGATGCGCAAGCGAGGTTTTCCGGTGGATTTAGGGGAAGTGGGCAGTGGTGTTTACCGGGTGATACTAATGGACGGAAAGCAACAGTGGGGTGGGGTGGTTTGTAAGGTTGATTGATTGGAGTGAACGGTTGCACTCACGCCGTACCGCCCTGCGTTGGCTTTGCGGATTGGGCTTTTCGGTGGCTGGCGTGAGTGCTTTGTTCTGCGATTTTTTTACACATCTGACTTGATATGCATTTGAAGATACCTTTCAGAATTTTCAACTTTTCTAATACTCATTTGAAGCAATTAAGTCCTTCATCGTTTTCTTTATAAACCCGACCTTATCCTTTTTCACTTCTCCCAGCATCGCTTTTCTATCTTCTGGAATCTTAAAATATTTTTCAGCCCACAAATTTATTTCAATCATTATGGGTAGCAAGTCAATTCCTTTTTGGGTCAATTTATACAACACCTTTGCTTTGCTGTCGGGATGCTCCAATTTTACGACAAGTTGATTTTCCTCCAACGCCTGCAATCGAGCCGCTAAAATATTGGTGGCTATTCCTTCGGGCGATTTTAAAAAGTCGCCATAAGTACGACCATTTGCTTCCATCAAGTCCCTGATAATCAACAACGTCCACTTGTCGCCCCATACATCAAGGGAGCAACCAATTGGGCAATCCGACCTTTTTCCAGTCGCCTTCATAATTCTCTATTTGTTAAAACTTAGTTAAAGCGAATCATCTACTTGCATTGTGCAAGTAGATGATTCACATTTGCACTTGCAATTTGCAAGCAAAGATATTTGGTTAATGTTTAAAAAGCAAAAAAAATGTCACCAACAATTTTAGTCACAGGAGCATCCTCGGGTTTTGGGCTTCTAATCGCAAATAAACTCCACGAGAGTGGATACACCGTAATAGGCACAAGCCGCAACCCTGAAAAAGTACGGTCAAAAGTACCCTTCAAAGTGATTGCATTGGACCTTGATTCAGAGCAATCAATAAGTACATTGCCTGACAGACTTTTTAAGGAAACAAGCAAATTGGATATTCTCATCAACAATGCCGGCTTTTTAGTTAATGGCATTGCAGAAGAAATACCCATTGAGTTAGGCAGAAAACAATTTGAAACAAATTTTTGGGGAACAATCAAGGTGACCAATGCCGTATTGCCCCATTTTAGGAAACAAAAATCCGGTAAAATAATAACGGTAGGCTCCATTACAGGGCTTGTTGCATTTCCCAGTACTGCGTACTATGCTGCATCGAAACATGCTTTGGAAGGATATTACAAAGCATTGCGCTATGAACTAACGGAGTTTAATATTCATGTAGCAATGATTGAACCCGGTTCTTTCAAAACAAATATTATGGAAAACTCATCAACAACCTTGAATAGAATTGAAGATTACAATTCTTTAAGGAGTAAAAGTGAGAAGTATGCAGATTTCATTGTAGAGCAAGGTGAAGACCCTGCAATGGTTGCAGCGAAAGTGCTTAAAGTGGTTGAAACAGACAAGCCTAAATTCAGGAATTTAGTTGGAAAAGGGTTGACTGTGCTAATTACATTACAACACTTTGCTTATGGCATGTTGGAAAAAACAATTCTTAAACAATTGAATATCGCTTAAAAATGAAACATACATTTCTCCTGACAATTTCAATAATTCTAAAAATGGCAACAACAAATGCACAGAGCGTAAACCATACTTACGCTACGGTTCCCACTCAATTTGTGGAGGCTAACGGTATAAAATTCGCATACCGTTCTTATGGCAAAGAAGGCGATATCCCTGTTGTTTATTTTAACCACCTAACGGCAAATCTTGATAATTGCGACCCAAGAATTATGGATGCAATTGCGGCGCACCGCCAAATTATTTCCTTCGATTATAGGGGCGTAGGTGCAACTACGGGCAAGCAGGGAACAAGTATCCCTGATATGGCAAAAGATGCTATCGCTTTTATCCATGCTTTAGGATACAAGCAAGTGGATATAGTGGCTTTTTCTATGGGCGGTTTTATTACGCAGGAATTACTTTTGGTAGAGCCAACTTTGGCTCGAAAAATAATACTTGCAGGCACTGGTCCAAGAGGCGGAGAAGGCGTTAGCGATGTGGTTGGATTAACTTACAAGGATATTTTTAAGGGCATCTTCACATTCAGAGACCCCAAGTTTTATTTATTCTTTACTCAAAACAAAGTGGGTAAAGACGCAGCCCGTGATTTTCTGAAACGATTGAAAGAAAGAACCGAAAACCGTGACAAGAAAGTCAAACTCAGTGTCTTGAAAAAGCAACTTAAAGCCATTGCTGCATGGGGGCATGATACGCCTGCCGATTTGAGCGTTTTCAAACATCCCGTGTTAGTAGCCAATGGTGACCATGATAGAATGGTACCTACACCGCTTTCTTATGATTTAGCAAAGCGGTTTCCAAATGCTGAACCAGTAGTGATTTACCCCAATTCAGGGCATGGTGGTATATTTCAATATCACCAAGAGTTTCTTAATAAAGCAATACCGTTTTTAACCAAATAAATTTCAAGAAAATGAAAGAAATAACTTTAATTATTGCACTTTGCATGGCCTCATTTTTTGGTGGTTATGCTCAGACAACAAAACCTGCAAAGGTCGAAACGAACGTAAAATCAGAAAAGCATTTGTCGTCATCCATATTGTTGTGGATGCGGACAGACAAGCCGCGCCAGGAAGGAATGAACCGATGGAAAGGCCCGCATGCACAAATCATTGCTGCAAACAAAGGGCTTTGGGAATATCGTCAAATACATTTCACAGACATAAATTCTGTTTTATGGCCAGCAATACA
>CAYTZS010000049.1:0-28029 GCA_964442355.1 uncultured Saprospiraceae bacterium
TATTAATGAGACCGGCTCGTGTAAGCGAATGTAAATCATTGGGAAAAGCGCCAATCGCCGTTGGCTGGCACAAGAATCTTGTTTACTGCCTCCCTGTTACTTTTAAAATACCACCGACCAAAAACGCCCGCATTTTCTAACAGATAAACCCACTGGCATGAAATCCAACTATTTGTTGCCCATCATTTCCCTTTTTGCTGCATGCACAGCGCTGGGACAAACAGCAGGCGACACCATCAAAACCATTTCACTGAATGCAATTCAAGTGGATGCACAGCGCAACAACGTGGAGCGTTTGCCCAAAACACAGGATGCCTTCATTTGGGCAGGCAAAAAGAACGAGGTCATCAATCTTCAAGCGACCGACGCCAACATCGCCGAGAAATCGCCCCGGCAGATTTTTGCCAAAGTGCCCGGCGTTTTTGTGTACGACATGGATGGCACAGGCAACCAAGTGAACATTTCCACCCGTGGCCTCGACCCCCACCGGGGCTGGGAGTTCAACATCCGCAAGAACGGCATCATCACCAACACCGACCTCTACGGTTATCCAGCCAGCCATTTCACCCTGCCAATGGAGGCCGTGGAGCGCATCGAGCTGGTGCGCGGCACGGGGGCATTGCAATACGGGCAGCAGTTCGGGGGCATGTTGAACTACGTCGTCAAGCAGCCGGACACCTCCCGCACCATCGGGTTGGAGACGGTGAACGCCATCGGCTCCTTCGGCCTATTGAGCACCTACAATGCCATCGGTGGCAAGGTTGGCAAACTGGAATACTATGCTTATTACAGCAAGCGGGGCAGCGACGGCTATCGTGACGACAGCCGAACTGACTTCAATGGACAGTCAATCATGTTTCGATTTCGGCCCAACAAAAACCTGGCACTGACGGCTGAGTTTTCCCATTCGGAGTACCTCGTGCAGTTGCCTGGGCAGCTCACAGACAGCATGTTTCATGAAAACCCACGCCAGAGCACCCGCAGCCGAAACTACTACAGTCCCGACATTTACGTGCCATCCATCAGCTTCGATTGGATTTTGGGTGAAAAAACGAAACTAAAATGGACGACATCTGCCGTGTTCGGCAGCCGCAACAGCATCCTATTCGACAAGCCTGCCACTACGGTGGATGCGATTGACCCCGTCACACTAACTTACGCCGCAAGGCAGGTGGACATTGACAACTACCACAGTTACACATCCGAGCTGCGCTTTTTGCACAGTTATTTTTTGGGCAAAAAAACGGCTACACTGGCTGCCGGAGTACAGCTCATCAACAACGACCTGCACCGCCGCCAACAGGGCAAGGGCACTTCCGATTCGGATTACGACCTTACGGTGACTGACGGCAAGTGGGGGCGTGACATGCACTTCAAGACGCAGAACGTCGCCATTTTTATCGAAAACCTATTTCAAGTCACCAAGCACCTCTCTGTAAGCCCAGGTGCGCGGTTGGAGATGGGTGAGTCAAAAATGACAGGCGTCATTGCCTACCTGCCCAGCGACGAAATCCCGAACACCATTGAACATAAGTTTCCGCTGTTTGGCGTCAATGCCGACTACCGCTTGGGCGACCTCCAGACGCTCTACGCTGGGTGGTCGCAGGCGTACCGCCCCGTCATCTTCAAGGACATCATTCCCGGCTCGTTGCTGGAAAAATCGGATAAAAACCTCAAGGACGCCCAAGGCTACAACCTCGAAGCAGGCTGGCGGGGCACCGCTGGCGGACTGCGCTGGGATTTGGGCATTTTCAGGGTGCAATACAACCACCGTCTCGGCAATCAGGCCATCCAGCAGGACAGCAATTTCTACATTTTCCGCACCAACATCGGCAACTCGGTGACGCAGGGTGTGGAGATGTTCGGCGAGTATGCTTTCAAGTTGAGCGGCCCGTGGCGGGCCAGCGTATTCACTTCCACCGCCTACATGGATGCCAAATACGAAGATGCCGTCATCCGGGTCGGCAACGAAAACGTGGACATCAGCGGCAACAAAGTGGAAAGCGTGCCAGCGTGGATTTCCCGCAGTGGCTTCACCCTCAAGTACAAAACCTTCAGTTTTTCCGCCTTGTACAGCTACACCGCCGAGAGTTTCGCCGACCCACTGAACACAATCGAACCCTCCGCCACGGGCGCTGTTGGGCTGGTACCTGCCTACGGCCTGCTGGATTTGAATGCCACTTGGCGCATCACCAAGAGTATCACGCTGCGCATGAACCTCAGCAATGTACTTGACAATCAATACTTTACAAAAAGGCCATCATTTTATCCTGGCCCCGGCATCTGGCCTTCCGATGGGCGTAGTGCAAATGTCTCAGTGGCTGTGAAGTTTTGAAGTTGGTTTGCTGACAACGGATTTTACAGGCAAGCCCCTGCAACCTAACTGGATGCGGGGGCTTGCCTGTTTGACGACCCACCATGTTTTGAGCAAAAATCAAGGCGAAAATAGAAAGTACAGGCATACAAAATGCATGCTGGCCGACTTGTGCCCCCCGCCCAACATGTCTAGGCTCAATTTTTGGAGGAACACAACTGGAGGAACATCAACTCCCACTGATCAATTCGACACCTGTTTTGAAAAACAACGGGCAGGAATACGTCTATTCATTTTGAGCGAATATCTCAAACGGAAAATAGGCACAACCCAGCACCGGAACCCTCGCCAATTTTGTACACAATTCAAGAAAATCAATCATTATTCTGGGCATATTAAGCTCCATCAATACCTTTACTTTTTTTTCAAACACCTAATATTTTCTACCCACACACGTCAAAACGCAGTATGAAAAAAGTTTTCACTACACTTTCAATGGCGCTGCTCGTTGTAGCCCTTTTTGCTCAGACGAAGCAAAACCCTTGGCTAGATACGCCCGAAAGCAGCTTTGCCAGCAAAACTGCCCAACGCCGCATCGTGCCCAACAAATACCGCAGCCTGTCGCTCGACCTCGACTTGCTGAAAGCAGCTTTGAGCGAAGCGCCCATGCGTTTCACACAGGAAGCTGAAATTGCACAAGCCACACTGACCATCCCGATGCCAGATGGCTCCATGCAGGAGTTTCAAGTGGTGGAGGCGCCGGTCATGCACCCCGATCTCGGTGCCCGCTATCCCTACATCCGCTCCTTTGCTGGCTGGAGCAATGCCGATGGCACCGCCTACCTGCGCTGTGGCTACACCCAAAAGGGCTTCCATGCGATGATTTTGTCCGCCAACCACAGCACGGCGTACATTGACCTTTACGCCGAAGGCGACGACCGACACTACATCAGTTATTTCAAAAAAGACTACCCCAACCCGCACCAGTTCGAGTGCCTTGTGGAGGATGACAACACCAATCTGCAAGCTGCCGCAACAAATGCGCAATCGCTGATGGTCGGTGACTGCCAGCACCGCAACTACGCCCTCGCCCTCGCCTGCACGGGGGAGTACGCCAATTTCCACGGTGGCACAAAACCCCTCGTACTGGCTGAGTACAACGTGGCCATGACCCGCCTCAACGGCATCTATGAGCGGGAGTTTGCGGTGACCATGACCATGGTGGCCAACACCGACCTGCTCATCTTCCTCAATGCCACCACCGACCCCTACACCAACAACAACGGCGGCACGATGCTGAACGAAAACCAGACGACCTGCAACAACATCATCGGTGCTGCCAACTACGACATCGGGCACGTGTTCAGCACAGGAGGCGGTGGCATCGCACAGCTCAACGCCGTTTGTGGCAGCGGAAAAGCCAGGGGCGTCACGGGCCTCGGTAGCCCCATCGGCGACCCTTTTTATGTGGACTACGTAGCACACGAAATGGGCCACCAATTTGGTGGCAACCACACCCAAAACAACTCCTGCAACCGCAACAGTGCCACGGCCATGGAACCTGGCAGCGCCAGTACCATCATGGGCTACGCTGGTATCTGCTCCCCCAACGTGCAGAACAACAGCGACGATTATTTCCATGCCATCAACCTCGGCGAGATACACAACCACCTGCTGGGAGGAGGTAACGGTTGTGCCACCATCACCTCATCCGGCAACAATGCCCCCTCGGTGACCGTACCCAACAGCTCCTACAATTTGCCCATTTCTACGCCCTTCGTGCTCACGGCGCAGGGCACCGATTCCAACCCCAGCGACGCACTCACCTATTGCTGGGAGCAAATGAACAACCAAGTGGCCACCATGCCGCCTGTCTCCACCAACACGGGTGGGCCAGCATTCCGCTCGATTGACCCGACCACTTCGCCGAGCCGTTACTTCCCCAACCTCTCGGCCATCATCGCCAACACCACGCCCACTTGGGAGGTGCTGCCCTCGGTTGCCCGGACGATGAGCTTCCGTTGCACCGTGCGTGACAACCACCCCGGCGCTGGCTGTACCGACGAAGCTGACGTTTCACTCAATTTCAGCGCCTCGGCAGGGCCATTCGTTGTCACCAATCCCAACACCTCAGCAGTGGTCTGGACGGGTGGCAGCACGGCGACCGTCGCTTGGAATGTGGCCAACACCAACCTGCCTCCCATCTCCACCAGCCAAGTTGAAGTACTGCTTTCCGCCGATGGCGGCAATACCTACCCCTACACCCTGCTGACCACGACGAACAACGACGGCACGGAGTCGGTGCTTGTGCCCAACATTTCCACCACCCAGGCGAGGGTCATGGTGAAGGCCAAAAACAACATCTACTTCGACATCTCGAACCAAAATTTCACCATTCAAATGGCGGTGGTGCCCAGCTTTATTCTGGATGCAACGCCTGATACCATCGCTGCCTGCCAAAGTGGCGAAGCAGTGTTTGATTTCAACATGCTCCAGCTGGCCGGCTTCAGCGAGGCCGTAAACTTCACGGCCAGCGGCCTTCCGGCTGGCGCAACTGCCAACTTCTCGCCGAACGACGTAGCACCACCTGCCAACGTGGGCCTGACCATCGGCGACCTCACTGGTACATTGCCCGGAACCTACCCAATCACGGTAACGGCAATCGGGGGAGCCGTCACGCAGACGTCCAACATCGTGCTAATCGTATTGGACCAAGTGGCAGCCAGCGCCACCCTCAGCAGCCCAGCCGATGGCGCCGAGGTGACTACCGCACTGCCGATACTGACTTGGAACGCCGTGACCAACGCCACCGAGTATTTCGTGGAATTGTCGGAAACGCCGGCGTTCAGCTCACTGGTCGCTTCGGGCACAGTGACGACCAACAGCTTCCAAGTGCCCACCCCACTGAACTCCCTCGGCGTTTACTACTGGCGGGTGCGAGCCGCCAACCCTTGCAGCCAGAGCAGTTTTTCGGCTTTCAACGCTTTCCATGTGGGCAATATCGGTTGTCAAACCTTCACTGCCACCGGGCTTCCGCTCACCATCCCGAACGTGGCGACGACCGTGACCAAAACATTGAACGTCCCCGTCAGCCAGTCCATCATTTCGGTCACTAGCAGCATGAACTTTGACCACAGTTACGTCGGCGACTTGGACGTGGAATTGGTTTCACCACAAAACACCATCAGGGTAGTCTTCGACCGCCCTGGCGTTCCGGCCACGAGTTTTGGCTGTGCTGGCGACGACATCACCGCCAGCTTCTCGGACAGCTACACCAACACGGCGGCGGCTTTTGAAAATACCTGCAACGGTGCCACGCCTACCATCAGCGGCAACTACCAGCCGCTGGAGGCTTTTTCGGCATTTGCCGGGCAAAACTCACAGGGCAACTGGACGCTTCGCATCACCGACAATTTTGACGACGACGGTGGCGCACTGCTCAGTTGGTCGCTTGACATTTGCGGGCTTGTGCCCTCTCCATCGGCAGTTTTGCTGAAAAACGATACGCTGAGCGTACCGCAGGGGCAGAGCGAAGTCGTCACGCAAACCTACTTGCAAGCACAGGGCAACCCCGCCAACGAGTTGGTTTACACCCTGCTCACCCTGCCTGCACACGGCGAGCTAATCCTCGGCGTAGATGCCCCCGCTGTTGGCAGTACATTCTCCCAAGCTGACATTGACGCTGGGCTGCTCTCCTACCAGCACGACGGCAGCATGACGGCCACCGACGAGTTCTCGTTCGACCTGCTGGACAACGCAGGCAATTGGCTCCATGCACAGGTTTTTCACATCAACATCATCCAAAACAACTTGGCGGCCACAGCCGCCGTCACACAGAACGTGAGCTGTTCTGGGAATAATGATGGAGTAATTACGGTTACAGCCAGCGGTGGCAATGCCCCATTGGAGTACAGTTTAAACGGTGGGGCTTTCCAAAGCAGCAACGTGTTCAGCGGCCTCGCTCCCGGTAGCTACACCGTGGAAGTAAAAGACGCCACGGGCTTCATCATTGTCACCAACAGCCTGACCATCAGCGATGTACCTGCCATCACCGCATCTGCCAGCGTGAACACCGACGTCATTACCGTGACAGCCAATGGCGGCACTGGCAGCTTGCAGTACAGCCTGAACGGCGGCACATTTCAGAGCGGCAACACGTTCAGCAGCTTGGCCAACGGCACGTACACCGTCACTGTGCAAGATGCCAACGGCTGCACCGCCACTACCTCAGCCACTGTCGCTGTGAACACGCTCGTCGTGTCGGCCAGCGTGAGCGAGGGCATCAGCTGTTTTGGGGAAAATGATGGGGAAATCACCGTCATGGTCAGTGGCGGCAGTGCCCCATTCCAGTACAGCCTCAATGGCGGCGCATTTCAAAGCAGCAACATCTTCAGCAACCTCGGCCCCGGTAGCTACACCGTGGAGGTAATGGATGCTGATGGTTTCACCCAAACCACCACCGCCGTCAACTTATCCACTCCGACACAACTCACCGCCACTGCCACCGACAATGCCAACAGCATCACCGTCTCGGCGAGCGGCGGCACGGGCAGCTTGCAGTACAGCCTGAACGGTGGCGCTTATCAGGGCAGCAATATTTTCAACAATTTGCCAAACGGCACCTACACCATCACCGTGCAGGATGCCAACGGCTGCACCACCACGGCGACGGCCACCGTTTTTACCAACAACATCGTCGTGTCGGGCAGTGTGACGCAGGCAGTAAGTTGCTTTGGGGAAAATGACGGCCAAATCACGGCATCAGCTACGGGCGGCATGGCGCCGTACACGTACAGCCTCAACGGCGGCGCATTTCAGAGCAGCAACATCTTCAGCAACCTCGCAGCAGGCAGCTACACCATCACCACGATGGACGGCGACGGCCTGACGCAGATCAGCTCGGCCATCGTTTTGGCGGCTCCGCCGCAAATCACGGGGTCGGCGGCGGCAGTGGGCTACACCGTGACGGTGACAGCCAGCGGCGGCACGGGCAGCTTGCAATACAGCCTGGACGGTGGGACATTCCAGGGCAGCAACAGCTTCTTCCCCGTTACCACTGGTGCGCACAGCATCACCGTGCGGGATGCCAACGGCTGCGAAACGACCCTCAGCGTGACCGTCACGGTGCAGGCATTGGGCGTTGTTGGCAGCATTTTCCAGCCCATCAACTGCCCCGGCGGCAACGACGGCCAAATCACGGCGGTGGCCACTGGCGGCGTGCCACCCTACCAGTACAGCTTGAACGGCGGTGCGTTCCAAGGCAGCGCCAATTTCCCCAACCTTGCCGCAGGCAACTACACGCTCACCATCATGGACAGCGGCGGCTTCACCGTTTCTTCGTCCACCATCACACTGACGGCTCCACCAGCACTGGTCGTGAACCCCAACGCCGTTGGGACAACCGTGACGGTGGCAGCCAGCGGCGGTACACCGCCCTACCAGTATCGGTTGGACAACGGAACACTCCAGACTTCCAATATTTTCAGTGGCGTGGCCAACGGCCCACACACCGTCACGGTGGTGGATGCCAACGGCTGCGAGCAGACAGCCAGCGTCTTCGTTGGCGCCATGCCACCCAATATTTTCGCCTCGATTTCGCAGCCAGTGAGCTGCCACGGTGCGGCAGATGCTGTCATAACCGTGAACGCCAGCGGCGGCGTGGCACCCTACACATACAGCCTCAACGGCGGGCCGTTCCAGTCCAGCAACACCTTCACCGGGTTGGCCGCTGGCACTTACTCCGTGACCGTGATGGGTGCTGATGGTGGCACGACGACTGCCCCAAACATCGTCGTCATTGACCCACCGGTGCTGGGTGTGACCGCCTCTGCATTTGGCCTAACCATCACTGCCAACGGCAGCGGCGGCTCTGGCGACTACGAGTACAGCCTCGATGGGGTGAACTTCGACAACGAAAACGAGCTAGTGGTCAGCAGCAACGGCAGCTACACCGTCACCATCCGGGACGAGCACGGTTGTACCGCTTCGACGACGGTGGTGGTCAATGCAGTGGTAGGAATCACGACCGACATCACGGACGCCAGTTGCTTTGGCGAAAATGACGGCGAAATCCACATCACGGGCGTGACGGGCGGCGTGTCGCCCTACACCTACTCATTCAACGGCGGTGCTTTTTCTTCGCAAACCACCTACACGAATCTCAGCGCTGGCGACTACGTGGTGTTGGTCAAGGATGCAACTGGCTACGAGTTCGAAATCACGCTTTCGGTGTTGGAGCCACACGAATTGGAGGTGAATTTCCAATTAGTACAAAACAATTTGACCATCCTCGTTGGCGGCGGAACTGGGAACTTGATGTACTCTATTGATGGCGGTTTGACTTTCCAGACGAGCAATATTTTCAACAACCTGCCGCTCGGCACCTACGAAGTGGTGGTGGTGGACGAAAACGGCTGCACCTTCGAGGGCCAGGTCATCGTGGACATGAGCGCCACGGACGAGCAGTTGGGCGGCCTCGTGTTCGAGGTGCTGCCAAATCCGAGCGACGGACTTTTCACTTTGAAGATGGACTTGCCTATTTTCACCAGCCTTGATTTGACGGTGTTCGATGTGGTGGGCAGGCAGGTTTTTGCTTCGCAAACGGAGGCTGCGGGTGCTGTTCAACAACCGCTCGATTTGCGGGGGCTTGCCAGCGGCACTTACCTGCTGCGGGTGAGCGACGGGGAGCATTGGGGCGTGAAGAAACTCGTGGTGTTGGGGCAGTAAAGCAACCATTGTTCAAAAAATAAGGGGAAGGCTCGAAACCTTCCCCTTATTTTTTTGCTGCCTTCCAAGAAATCCAAGCCGTGATTGGTTTTGGAAGCCTTCTTGCTGCCCATTTATTCATTTTTACTGCCCAAGAGCTGGTTTTTACTGCCCAATAGTTCATTTTCAACGTATCAGAAATGAACTATTGGGCTGTTGGAGTGAATTATTGGGCTCTAAAAATGAGCCGATGGGCTGTTGGAGCCAACTGTTGAGCTGTAAAAATGAGTTGATGGGCTTCCGACAAGCTGATTTTGGCCTTCTCACCACACATTTTCCAAATCCTTTCCTTCGTAAACATGGTTACGCTCCGTCCAGTAGCTGCCCGTTTTCTTCTTCAGTTGTAGGCTGTCCTTTTTCCCAAACACCCTCGAAAGCAGCGCCACGGGAAAGAGGAAAACGAAGAAAACCAGCGTCAGCATCACTTTCGATATCACCCAGCCCATGCCCTCGGCCAGTTTGTACCAAGCCCAATCCACCCATTTCGCCAGTGAGGGGATGAACGCACCGACCACGCCCAGGGCTATCGCCACATAAATCAGTGGCCTCGCCGGATGCAGCAGGTAGATGACCAACAGGCCAGTGGCGATAACGAGGCAGGTTTCGGTTGGTCGGCCTTTCTTGATTGGGTTTTCCATGACAAGGATTGAAGGAATGAAGGATTGAAGGATTGAATTAAGGCTGATTCAATCCTTCAATCCTTCATTCCTTAGAAAAGGGTATAAATAAACGGTGCCACTGCACTGCCCCCGCCAAATACCAGCAAAATGCCGAGCAGCAGCAGCACGATGATGACGGGCAGGAGCCAGAATTTTTTGCGCTCCCGCATGAAGTTCCAAAGGTCTTTGAAGAAATCCATTTTATTTAGGTTTAGAGGGTTTAGAAAGGTTTAGTGGGTTTAGATGGGGCCAAACTAAACCCTCTAAACCCTCTAAACCTCCTAAACCCGCATGTCAATCCAACACAAACTCCTCCTGCCAGTTGTCCGTCTTCGTCCATTCGGGCTGGTCGGTCTTGGCAAAGAGGTAATCGCCCACCACGAGGTAGTCCATCTCGGTGCGCATGAAGCAGCGATAGGCATCGTCGGGGGTGCAGACGATAGGCTCGCCCCGCACGTTGAAGCTCGTGTTCACGATGACGGGACAGCCCGTCCGCTCCTTGAATTTTTCAATCAGCAAGTGGTAGCGGGGGTTCGTCTCTCGATGCACCGTTTGCACCCGTGCCGAGAAGTCCACGTGCGTAATCGCCTGTAAATCCGAGCGTTTCACGTAGAGGCGCTCCATCATCGGCAGGTCGAGGTAGTTGGCGGGCACTTGGGCTTTTTTGCCTTCGGCAATGTCCGCCACCAGCAGCATATACGGCGATGGGGCATCGAGGTCAAAAAACTGCCCGGCATCCTCCGCCAGCACCGACGGCGCAAAAGGCCGGAAGCTCTCCCGGTACTTGATTTTCAGGTTCAGCTTGCGCTGCATCTCCTCGTTGCGGGCATCGCCGATGATGCTTCGGGCACCCAGCGCCCGTGGCCCAAATTCCATGCGCCCCTGTACCCAACCGATGACGTTGCCTTCGGCAATGAGCGCCGCCACCCGCTCGGCCAGCTTCGCAAAATCGTCGAACTTCGTAAAAACGGCCTTGTACTTGCGGGCGGCCTGCTCCACCTCCAACCACGAGAACTCTGGGCCGAGGTAAGTGCCCTTCATGCCGTCCATGGCGGCAGTCAGTTTTCTTTCCTGCTTGAAATACAAATGTTGCGCCGCCAACGCAGCACCCAGCGCCCCGCCCGCATCACCAGCGGCAGGCTGGATGAATACTTTTTCAAAAACACCGCTCCGCAACAACTTGCCGTTGGCTACGCAATTGAGCGCCACACCGCCCGCCATGCAGAGGTGCTTGGCCCCCGTCAGGCACTTGGCCTCTTGCGCCATGAGGATTACCACCTCCTCCGTCACCTGCTGGATGGCCAGCGCCAAGTCGCAGTGGTGCTGCTCCATCGGCTGTTCCGGCGTGCGGCGGGGAAAGCCGAACAGCTTTTGCCAAGCATCGTCCCGCACCATGCGCAGGCCCGTTGCGTAGCTGAAATATCGCTGGTTGAGCCAGAGAGAACCGTCGGGCCGGATGTCCACCAGTTCGGTTTCGATAATTTTTTTGAAACGGGCAGTCTCTGGGGCGTTCGGCCTGCCGTAAGGTGCCAGCCCCATCAGCTTGTACTCGCCGGAATTGACCCGGAAGCCAAGGAAGTACGTAAACGCCGAGTACAACAGCCCCAGCGAGTGCGGGAAGTGCAGTTCTTTTAGAATCTTGATGCCACTACCCTGCCCGTGCGAGATGCTTGCAGTTGCCCATTCTCCCACCCCATCGATGGTCAGGATGGCCGCTTCCTCGAAGCCGCTGGGATAAAACGCACTCGCCGCATGGCTCAGGTGGTGCTCCGGGAATAGCAGTTTCAGCTTGCGGGGGTCGTAGTCGCCGACCTTGGCCAGCTCCTCCCGAATGATTTTTTTCAGGAACATCTTCTCCTTCAACCAAACGGGGATGGCCTTGATGAACGAGGCCAATCCTTGCGGCGCAAAGCCGTAGTAAGTGTCCAACAGCCGCTCGAATTTGAGCAGTGGTTTGTCGTAAAAAACCACAGCATCCAGTTCGTCAATGGAAAAGCCAGCCTGTTCGAGACAGAAGCGGGCGGCATTGGTGGGGAAGCCGGGGTCGTGTTTTTTTCGGGTAAAACGTTCTTCTTGCGCAGCGGCAATCACCTCACCGTTGTGCAGCACGGCAGCGGCGGAGTCGTGGTAGAAGGCGGATATGCCGAGTATTTTCATTGGGAGTTTTGAGTTTTAAGTTGCGAGTTTTGAGTTGAGGAGTCACTCGAAACTCGCAACTCAAAACTCAAAACTTCTTTAAGCCCCTGTGCAATCACCGCCTGCCCCTGCTCGCTCCAGTGGCAGTTGTCCACGGCCTTGAGGGGTAGTTTTTGCTCCAGCATCGTTTGTTCCAAAAGCCGGGCAGGGTCTTCGTAAAAAGCAGCCCCATTTGCCTCGAAAATGCGCTTCATCTCACTCATCTGCGGCTCGTAGATGTCGGCAGAGAAAGCTACCAACTTCGTGCCTTCGGGTAGGCGTTTGTGGATCATGGCCACGATTTGCTCCGTGCGTCGCACTGACTCGTCGAAGAGCGGATAGCTGCGTTTGTCGGTGGCGATGTAGTATTCCCCAACTCGATTCTCTTGTTTTAAAAGGTTTTGCTGTACGCCGTCCCAGCGTTCTTTCAGCCAAGCGGCGAAGAGCAGCCGTTGCCACCATGATTTGGGCACTTCGTAAAAAATGCTGCCATCGCTGTCGAGGTAGGGCCGGCGTTGGCCCACCTTGTAGCCACAGGCAATTTCGAGCGGGGCGTAGTTATCAATGAAATCGTTGCTGCACGTCTCCCAAACTACCACATCGGGCTTGA
Source organism: uncultured Saprospiraceae bacterium (assembly GCA_964442355.1). GTDB lineage: Bacteria > Bacteroidota > Bacteroidia > Chitinophagales > Saprospiraceae > UBA6168. Next base: position 12,524 of record CAYTZS010000049.1, read on the forward strand.
TGCGATCCACCCATTTGTCCAAAACCATGTACTCCTGCAAAGTGCCGAAACCCGCATGACCGTATGCAAATGCCTCGAAGCCGAGACTGTCGGCAAGTATGTTGTAAAACGTGTGCTCGTTGCTCGCTTCGATGCTGGCCGTGTAGCTATCGCCGAGGAAAAGCACTTTGGGCTTCGTACTCAACGTGTCGCCAAAAGCCTTGAAGCCGTTCTGGTCGTAGCGGATATTGATGGGATAGGGCTGGCGGTTTACATCGAGCATTTCGCCCCGGTAGGAGTAGCCGGGCGTCATTTTCCAGCCGAGGTGGTCGTCTTTTTGTGCCGTGTCGTAGGGTGGGTTGAGCTTGTTTTCCTTCGTCACCAATCGCATGGCCAATTCGCCCACCAAAAAGACGATGCCCAGCACAAATACCAAAATGATGCTGCTGTACAGTGCCTTGCGGCCAGAACTTAGCGGTGGTTTGGACATAGTGGTTGAAAAGTACCTCCGGCATTGCAGCCGGAAAAATTCCTGCAAAACAACGAAGTTCGGCCAATATTGACCGACAGTTTTTCAAAATAGGTTGCCAACTGCCAATTCACTTAACCTCCAATTCGGTAGGGTCGTGCGGCAAATCGGCGATGTTGAGCAGCAGGTTCAGCCCATCGGCCAAACCCTCAAAAGAGAGCCAGATGCCGGGTGGTACGGTCAGGCGGCAGTAGTTTTCAGGCGACAATTCAACCTCATCGGACTGGCCACAGGTAAGGCTGCCTAGACGGTCGTCGTGGAGGCGGAAACGAATGTTGCCGACAGGTACCACAAGGTTGAGCGTCATGCGGCGGTGCCTCCTCCAGCCTTTTGCCTCCCCTTTTTTCACCGAAGAGAAATACGCTTCACCGAAGGCCATGAAGCCCTCATCGGTGCTGCGCAATGCATGCATCACATTGCCTTTCTCACCAAGAATGATGCGCAGTGGTGTCAGTTTGCAGCCGTCAATTTTCATCACAGCATCCATGCAGCGCCACGCCTTTCGGCGGTTTTCGTGAAAAAATCGAGTTGACGGAGCGTCAATTGCATCATATTTTCATTTTGGTAAAAATGGCGATACCACTCACCCGTGAGCATGGTGGCTTCCTCAAATTTGAGGCTGGGTTTCCAGCCGAGCAGGGCATGTGCCTTGTTGCAGTTGAGTTGGAGCAGGGTCGCCTCCTTGAAAGTAGGATTGTCCTCTAGGACGAACTTTTCATTTTTGCCAGACGGCCAATGAACAGCGAGCGCCTCCAGCAGGTCGAGCACGGTCCGGTTTTGCGATGATTTGGGGCCAAAATTGAACGGCTCGCCGCTCAGGTCGGGCTGCTGGGCAAGCATCTGGCCGAGGCGCAAGTAGCCACTGAGCGGTTCCAGCACGTGCTGCCAAGGACGGGTAGCATTGGGCTTGCGCAAATGCACAGGCTGCCCCTCCGACCATGCCCGGATGCAGTCCGGCACGATGCGACCCTCCGCCCAGTCACCGCCACCGATGACGTTGCCAGCACGAGCGGTGGCGATGCGCACTGGGCTGTTTTTTTCCGAAAAAAAGCTGCGCTGCCATGCCCGCACCACGATTTCGGCAGCAGCCTTGGAGGCGCCATAGGGGTCGTCAGCACCCAGTGGGTCAGCCTCGGTGTAACCCTCGTGCTGCTCCCGGTTGTCGTAACACTTGTCGGAGGTGACCATGACCATTGTGCAGGGGTGGCCGAGCTGCCGCACGGCTTCGAGGAGGTGGGCATGACCGAGGAGGTTAGTGGTGAGCGTGTCGAGTGGGCTTTCCAGCGATTTTTTGACGATGGACTGCGCTGCTAAATGGAAGATGAAGTCGGGCCGGACATCGTCCACGATTTTTTTCACCAATCCTGCATCACGCACATCGGCGTGATGATGTTGGATGCGGTCGGGCAGCCCCAACACCTCGTACAGGGAGGGCTGTGTGGGCACACCATTGGCAAGGCCGTACACCTCAGCGCCCAGTTCGAGCAGCCAAGTGGCAAGCCATGCGCCCTTGAAACCCGTGTGGCCAGTGAGGAGTACCCGCTTTTTATGGTAGATGCCTGAGAACAACTGCGCTATTTTTAAAAGCAAAGATACGACCTCGAAAATCAATCGTTGCTGTGACTCGAAGAGCCGCTTGGGGCGAAATCATGCAAACTCAAAAAAGGCAAGCAGGCAATATCCTTTTTCTCTGCAACTTTGCGGCGTGAAAATCATCGGCAAAATAAGCCTCTACCTCGGCATCGTGCTGTTGTCGCTCATCAACTTAGGGTTGCAGGGTGTTCACGACGTGCATCTGCCCCCAGCAAAGGGGGTGAGCGCCGAGCATTGGTCGGGGACGGTGCGTTCGATTCACGACATACCGTTTTGCCAGACCGAGCAGAAGACCAGCCCAAGTTCTCAGCAGGGCAACGGCTTCGTGCCTGTCAAACATCCAGCACCAGTGGGCTTCGCAAGATTGGCCCACCTGAACGATGCAGCAGCAACAGCGGCCAAGTACTTCTGCCAATCGAGGTACTTGCCCATCTCGCTCAAAACTACTGACGTCATTTTCCCTTTCCACCAGTTCTGGTGATTCCATTTTCCAAAAGTTTATGAGGGGCCATGCCCCCATTCTGTCCGTCATCTGCGATGGCCGACACGTGCGCCGTGCCAGCCATTGGCACACCAAAATCATTTATAAAAATCGGAAAATGGAATTATCAAATAGCATCGTTGTGGTCATCACGCTGGCCATTGTCATCATCCCCGTCTTACTGATAATGCGGTCTGTGAGCAAGAAAAAAAAGGAATTGTCCGACCGCGTAAACACACTTAAAACGCTATACCAATTGGTCCTTTCGGATAGCGACGCCTGGGACAACATCGTGCTCGGCATGGACATGGCGGCGGGGAAACTTCTTTGGGTTACGGCAGGAAAAACGCCGGACGAGCACATCTTGATTGACCTACGGGAAATTGAGAAATGTAAGCCTGTCAACGTTGTTAGGAGCGTGGTTTACAACAAAGAAAGTTCGCAGGTGATTGACCAAATTGGGCTAGAGCTGCTGCCGAAGGATGGCAAGAAACTGCCCATTTACCTCGAATTTTACAACGTGGGCAACCCATTCATCTTTAACACACAACTGCAACTACAGGCAAAGTGGAACCGATTGATTTCCGCCCATCTTGCCGACCATACAAAGGTTGGGGGCGGCACAAGCAGCCGGGCATAATTGCCCCAATTTGCAAAAAAGAGGCCGGTCGGGAAGAACCCCGGCCGGCCATTTTTTTATTGCCTTATTTTATCAAATACCTTATGGTAGCAGTAATTTTTACTGCACAGCTACTCACTCAATACGCCCGCTCGTCCCTCCCCTCCATGTAGTTGATGAATGCACGATTCACCACTTTGTTGCCGCCGGGCGTGGGGTAGTTGCCGGAGAAATACCAATCGCCAAGGTGGTCGGGACAGGCGTTGTGCAAGCCTTCGAGGCTCTGGTAGATGACCTTCACCTCGGCAGTAATGCCATCGGGCGTCACTATCTCGGCAATTTTGTCGCTGATTTCTTCATCGGTAAAAAGGGCGTAAAGCGCCTGCACCTCGTTCTTCATTTCCTCCTTGGGCAGGTTGGCTTGTGCCTTGCAGCGCTGGTAGGTTTCTTCGAGCAGGTGTGCCCGTTTGGTCTCTTTGAGCAACTCGACGAGGGCGCGGAAGGCCACGAAATCCTTCATCTTCGACATGTCAATGCCGTAGCAATCTGGGTAGCGAATCTGTGGGGCGCTGCTCACCACGACGATTTTCTTGGGCCGCAGCCTCGCCACGATGCGGATGATGCTGTTCTTCAACGTGGTGCCCCGCACGATGCTGTCGTCAAGTAGCACGAGGGTGTCCTCTTCGTTGCGCACGAGGCCGTAGGTCACGTCGTAGCCGTGCGTGACCATCGTGCCACGAGAGTCGTCGTCGGCGATGAAGGTGCGTAGCTTAGCATCCTTCTGCACGAGCTTCTCGACCCGTGGGGTGATGGCAAGTATCTGTTGTAGTGCTTCCGTGGAGGGGTTTTCACCCAGCTCTTTTATTTTCTGCAGCTTGATGTCGTTCAAACGGTTTTCGATGCCCTTTACCAAACCAAAAAAGGCACTCTCAGCGGTGTTGGGCACGTATGAAAACACACTGCGCTCCAGGTCATAGTCAACGGCTTCGAGCACGGCGGGCGTGAGCTGGTCGCCGAGTTGTTTGCGCTCGGTGTAAATGTCCCGGTCGTTGCCACGGGAGAAATAAATGCGCTCAAAGGAGCAGGATTTTCGCTCGCCCGGCTCGGTAAAGGGCAGCTCGCTGAGTGTACCGTTGCGTTTGACGATGAGGGCATGGCCAGGTTTTATTTCCTGGATTTTGGAAAAATGCACGTCGAACGCCGTCTGGATGGGCGCCCGCTCGGAGGTGATGACCACCACCTCGTCGTCGGCATAATAGAACGCTGGGCGAATGCCATTGGGGTCACGCATCACGAATGCATCGCCGTGGCCAATCATGCCCGCCATGGCATAGCCGCCATCGAATCGCTTGCTGGCCCGCTGGAGCAGGCGCTGCACGTCGAGGTTGTCGAAAATGAGCTCGTTGACTTCGAGGTCGGAAAGTCCGTCGGGTTTGTGCCAAGTGTAGAGGCGCTGCACCTCGTCGTCGAGGAAGTGGCCGATTTTTTCGAGCACAGTGACGGTGTCAGTCTGCTCCATGGGGTACTGGCCGAGTTCGACGAGTTCCTGGAAAAGCTCGTCCACATTGGTCAGGTTGAAGTTCCCGGCGATGACGAGGGTGCGGTGAATCCAGTTGCTTTTGCGGATGAAAGGGTGGACGTTCTTCACGCTGTTGGCACCGTGAGTGCCGTAGCGGAGGTGGCCGAGCATGAGTTCGCCGGTGAAGGGCGTGTTCTCCTTGAGCCAGTCGGCGTCCTTGAGCTTGTCTTTTTTGAGGTGGTTGAAGTTGTTGTAAACCTCCTCGAAGATGGTTTGGATGGAGTTGTTGCCGCTACAACGCTTGCGGTGGATGATCTTTGTGCCGGGCCGGCTGTTCAGCTTGACGGTGGCGATGCCAGCGCCGTCTTGCCCCCGATTGCGCTGCTTTTCCATCAGGAGGTGCAGCTTGTTGATGCCGTAGAGGGCCGTTCCGTATTTCTCTACGTAGTAATTTAAGGGTTTCAGCAAGCGAATCATTGCGATGCCGCACTCGTGTTTGATAAAATCACTCATTTTTGCAGTTGAATATTGGCTTTTGGCAGCTAGTCGTTGGCTAACCGCCACCAACAAGCCGCAAAGGTAAGCTGAAAAAGAAATTCAGCCCAAACAGAATAAAATGCTCATTTTCACAACATGAACAAGACTCCACTATACAAACAGCTCGAAAAAGAGTTGAAAGGGTACAAGAAAATATTGTCGCAAGCGGCAGAGGTCATCAAGGACCAAGACGTTTCGAAGTTTCCGATTTTCGTCATCCACCAGAACATCGTGGATATTGGCATAAATATCGTGGAGAAGGGAGTCGCCCAGGGCAATTGGTCGGTCAACGCCTCTACGCTGGAGGAATTTGTCACCAAACAGATCATTGCGGAGGAAAAAGTGGAAGATTTTCAGACACTTTACCGCTCCCACCACGACGACCTCTGCTTGTTTGCCCTGAGCGAGCTGGGTGCCAACTTCATTTTTTTACCCATAAACGATGAAGCAATGGACGAAAGCACCGCTCCCCCCTCAAGCTAAATCAAGGCAAATTGTTGCCAAATGGAGAACTTGGCCTTGACCAACTCCACCACCCGTTACCCCCTCCAACGGTCGCTCAACATGGTTTCAAACTCGACACTCGTTTCCATAAACAAAATCCTGCTCGTGGAGGACAACCCCGGCGACGCAAGGCTGGTGGAGATATACCTGATGGAGTCGGATTTGCAGAACTGTGAGGTGGTCAACAAGATAACCTTGGGGGATGCCATCGCCACGCTGGAGTCTGGCGAAGAGTTTTCGGCCATCTTGCTCGACCTCACCCTACCCGACAGCCGGGGCTTCGAGACGCTGGAACGATTACTCGCAAAATTTCCACAGAAGAACATCATCGTACTCACCGGTTACGCCGACAAGGAGATGGGCTTGCAGGCCGTGAAGGCCGGAGCACAAGACTTTTTGGTAAAAGGTGCCTTTGACTCTGAGCAACTATCCAAGTCGCTGCGGTTTTCCATTGAGCGCACAAGGGTGCTCAAGCGGCTGGAAGAAACCCAGCGCATCGCCCGCATCGGAAACTGGGAGTATTTCCCAGAAACAAACGACCTCCACGCAACGGACGAGTTCTATCGAATTTTCGGCCACACGGACGACCGCCATGAGATAGGCGGCGAAAGCATCCACGATGCCGACTGTCCACTTAAAGTACTAAAGGACATACACGATGAGGTAGCCATCAACGGCAGCGTAAAACAAGACCTGAAAATCAAGCAGAAAGGCGGCGCTTATCGCTATGTGTCTGTCCAGTGTACCTTTCGGCAAAACGAGAACAACCAGCCAGTTTACCAGGGCATTATTCAAGACATCACAGAGCGCAAACTGGCCGAACAAGAGATGGTGAAAAGCCGGGAGCGCTACCAAGAAATTTTCACCCAGTCCAAAGACGCCCTGTTCATCAGCACCTTCGATGGCAAATTCATTGACTTCAACCAAGCCACGGTGGATGTGTTTGGCTACTCCAGGGAGGAACTTTTGGCCATGCGGGACAGCCACCAACTCTACTACCCGCAAGAACGGAAGAACGAGTTTTTGCTGAAGCTAAAAGCGCAAAAAGCGGTCAAAGACTTTGAAATCAGCATTGCCCACAAGCGCAGCGAGGTGCGGGAATGCATGATGACGGCCACCATCATCACCACCGAAGATTTTATTGGCTACAACTGCATCCTGCGTGATGTGACCGAGCTCAAGCAGGCTGAAAAAATGCGCAAAGCCCGCGACCTCGCCCGGCAAAGCGCCCACATGAAAGAGCAGTTTCTCGCCAGCATCAGCCACGAGATGCGCACACCGATGAACGCCATCTTCGGCATGAGCAATATTTTGTTGCAGATGAGCCTGCCGTCGGAACAAAACGACCTTGTTCAGAACATCAAAAACTCTTCGGAAATCTTGCTGGGCGTGGTGAACGACATCTTGGAAATCAGTGAAATCCAGAATGGCAAGGTGGTGTTCGAGAACCAACCCTTCGACTTGACCGAGCTGCTGAGCAACCTCACGAATGTTATGCAGTACAAGGCGCAGGAGAAGGACATCTTTTTGCAGGTCATCACATCGCCCGACGTGCCGAGGTACATCAGCGGCGACAAGCTTCGGCTGAACCAAGTGCTGTACAACCTCGTCGGCAATGCCATCAAGTTCACCGATAGTGGCTACGTGAAGATTTTCATCGAAAAACTGCACGATATTGGCTCCAGCGTACAGTTGAAATTCAGCGTCGAAGACACAGGCATCGGCATCTCGGAGGATAAAATCGAGGCCATTTTTGAGACTTTCACCCGGATACTCCGCAAGGACCGGGTGTACGAGGGCACAGGGCTTGGCCTTTCCATTTGCAAAAACCTAGTGGAACTGCAAGGCGGAAAAATCAGCGCCACCAGCGTGGAGGGACAAGGGTCCACTTTTTTCTTCGACCTCATTTTCGACATGGCCGATGAAGTCGCACTGGCCAGCAAAACACCGCATGAACCAGCAGTGGCTCTGCCGGAGGATGCCAATTTCCGCTTGCTGCTCGTAGAAGACCACAAGATGAACCAACTAGTGGCCCGCAAAACGCTGGAGCGCAAATGGAAGAACATTGACATCACCATCGCCGACGATGGCCAGGTAGCCGTCAACCTCCTGCGGGAAAACACTTACGACATCGTGCTGATGGACATCCAAATGCCCATCATGGACGGCTACGAGGCTACCAAAATTATCAGGGAAACCTTTCCGCCCGACCGCTCGAACATGATTATTTTGGCCATGACAGCACATGCCCACGTAGCCAAAGATGAAAAATACAAGGAATATGGCATGGACGACTTCGTGCTTAAACCTTTTGAACCAGATGACCTGTTTTACAAAATATCGAAGTACGTCAAAAAGAAATAAAACATGGAAACCTCCAACGCTGCTTACATCAACCTTGACTACCTGCGCCTCATGGCCGATAATGACGATGAAATGATTCAGACCATGTTGGCCATGCTGTTAGAGGAATTGCCGGCAGAAATGGGTAAAATCAATGACTTGGCAGCAGCAGAAAGCTGGGACGAACTGACCAAGGTAAGCCACAAAATGAAGTCAACACTGGCTTTTGTTGGCAACGATGGCATGACCAACGCCAACAAAGAATTGGAGCGAGTCACAAAGTACAAAACGGATATCCATTCAATACCAAGTCTCGTTGCAGCGCTCAACGCTCCCCTCCAAGCGGTTTTACTAGCACTTGAAAATGAAGTTAGTGCTGCCTAAAAATCGTCCAAAGAAAAAAAATACAAATCAGAACTTTTCAAAAATACAAAATCGTTATACCTTTGCCACGCTTTTGAAAAAAGGCACTAGAGTTTGGCCTATGGTGTAACGGTAGCACTACAGATTTTGGTTCTGTCTGTCGAGGTTCGAATCCTTGTAGGCCAACGAAAAAAGCCCGTGTCGGAATATCCGCACGGGCTTTTTGTTTGTTATGAGCTAGTTGTCGCCACAGACTCATAAAAACTCCATCAATCCTCGTCTTTCATCGTCGCCTTGTGCTCCGCAATCAGCTTCTGCTGGATGTCTGGCGGTGCGGGCGCATACTCAGCAAACTTCCTGCTAAACTTGGCTTTGCCTTGCGAAATGGAGCGTAACGTGGAAGAGTATTGGTACATCTCGGCCAGCGGAATGCGAGCCAAGATTTTCTGATAGTGCCCATCGGCGTCCATGCCCATGATGATTGCCCGGCGGGTTTGCAGGTCTCCCATCACATCGCCCATCACATCACCGTCGCAAAGGATTTCCACGTCGTAAATCGGCTCCATGATTTGCGCAGCAGCCTTCTCAAAGTTGGCCCGGAAAGCTTGGATACTGGCCGTCATGAATGCCATATCGTTCGAATCCACGGGGTGCATTTTGCCGTCATAGATGCTCACCCGAATATCCTGGCAGTTGGAGCCAGTGAGCGGGCCTTCCTCCATTTTTTGCAAAACGCCCTTTTTGATGGCGCTCGAAAAACGGGCGTCTATGGAACCCCCAACGATGCACCAGTAGAAGGCGAGTTTGCCGCCCCAAGGCAGTTCCTCCACCTCTTTGTTGCGAGTGGTGAGGCCGCTTGGGTCAGGCATGCCTTCGTAATACGGCTCGATGCGCATGTGCACCTCGGCAAACTGACCAGCTCCACCCGTCTGTTTTTTGTGGCGGTACATCTCGTTCGACTCTTTGGTGATGGTCTCCCGATAGGGAATGCGTGGCCGGATGAACTCCATGCTCACCCCATACTCTTGCTCGATGCGGTGCTTCACAAGGTCGAGGTGGAGTTGGCCCTGGCCTTCGAGAATTGTTTGCTTCAATGTGGCGGACTGGATGACTTTCAATGTGGGGTCTTCCTCCGAAATGGCGTGGAGCGCCTTCATCAGTTTCTCCATGTCGTTCTTGCTAGGTGGCTGTACGGCCACCTCGATGCGAGAGTTGGGGAAATGAATCGGGTCTATTTTCCGGTCAATGCCTTTTTTATTCAGCGTCTGGTTGGTGTGCGAGTTTTTAAGCTTCACCGTGCAGCCGAGGTCACCTGCTTTTAGTTCGTTGGCAGCCTCCCTGTTTTTGCCGTTGGCCAAAAAAAGCTGCCCGAAGCGCTCCACCGTGCGGTTGTCAGCATTGGTAAGCTCGTCTCCAGTGCGCAGTACACCGGAGAATACCTTGAAATAGGAAATCACGCCCACCCGTGGCTCATGGTGGGTCTTGAAGATAAAAATGGTGGTATCACCCTTGCTATCGCACTTCAGTTCGGTGCCATCTTCCAACTTGACAGAAGCCCGCTCGGCAGGAGATGGACAGACGTCGTTGATGAAGCCCATGATGCGGCCACTGCCCATGTTCTTCGTTGCGGAGCAGCAAAAGAGCGGGTAAATAGTGCGGTTGGCAATGGCCATTCTAAGCCCTGCGGTAAGGTCTGATTCCGATAGCTCACCTTCTTCAAAGTAGCGTTCCATCAGGGAATCGTCGTTTTCGGCGGCAGCCTCCACGATGGCCCGGTGCATTTCATCGGCCCGACTTTTTTCGGAATCTGGGATAGGTTTTTTCTCTGGCTTGCCGCCGTTCGGCGGAAAGACGTACATGACCATGCGCAGCGCATCAATGATGGCATTGAAACCCGTGCCAGGGTTCAGTGGGTATTGAAACGGCAGCACTTTGCTTCCAAATCGCGCCCTAGCTTGCTCCACAGTGGCGTCAAAATCAGCCTTTTCATGGTCAACTTGATTGACGATAAACAGGCACGGTGTATCGAAACTTTCCACGTACTCCCAAAGCAACTCCGTGCCCACCTCCACACCGCCCTTGGCGTTGAGTACCATCAAAGCGGTGGAAGAAACTTTCAGTGAAGCCACCACCTCACCGACGAAGTCATCGGAGCCGGGCGTGTCCAGCACGTTGATTTTGTTGCCTCGCCAATCGTCGTGCATGAGCGTTGAGAAGATGGAGTTTCCTCGCTCATGCTCAATGTCAGTGTAATCAGAGACCGTGTTTTGCTCCTGCACTGTACCCCGGCGGCTGATGCCGCCGGACTCGAAGAGCATGGTTTCTGCCAAAGTCGTTTTTCCGCTGCCGGGGTGACCCAGCATAACGACATTACGGATGTTACTGGTGTCGTAGGTCATAACGCATTTGATAGTTGGTTTTCTCGTTGTTGGTTGTTCGTTCTTAGCTTTGGATGGTTAGGAAAAAAGAACAACAGGCAACAAACGACGAAAGATGATTGTGAAAATTTGAGCCGTGAACTTATTAAATTACGGTTACTAAAAAAACTTTTTTTGTGGTTTCGAAACTTGTCAGCTTAGAATACGCCCAAACTTTTGCCTTCTCACCAATTTATTTTTCCAGCGGTTTGAACATTGCCGTGCTTTGTTGTTTGTTTAGTTTTTCCGGAGTGGCACCACGTGGCTAGATGCTTTTTTTCAAAAAATAAATTCCCTTGCCTTCGGATGATTTTTTGCAAAAAAACGATTCGCAACCACCCCTGCCCGGTGACAAAAATTAGCACACGGACTGAGAAATGTCATAAACCAAAGCGCCATGACCGACTTAATCGAGAAAATTGAACAACGCCTGAATGCACCACTGCCGGGCATGGACGCACATTTGCGCATGGCGCACATCACCCGCCGTCACTACATGGATGCACCCACCGGAGCAAAACAAGCGGCGGTGCTGATGACTTTGTTTCCAAAAAATGAGGAGTGGCATATTGTGCTTATCGAGCGGAATGCAAACGACCGTGACCAGCATGCTGGACAGCTTGGGTTCCCCGGTGGAAAAGCAGAGCCTTCTGACGGCACCATGCTTGCCACCGCACTGCGGGAGACGGAAGAAGAGGTGGGGATTTCGAGGGAGCAGGTCAAAATTTTGGGCAACCTGACGGGTATCTACATCCCAGTCAGCAATTTTCAAGTACATCCGTTTTTGGGATACCTGAATGCCCAACCTGCGTACCAACTGCAAGCATCGGAGGTGAACGATGTCTTGGAAGTACCGCTGTCGCATTTTCAGCTGCCAGGCACCAGACGGGTTACGGACATCCGCATCAATGCACAAATCACGCTGAAAAACGTGCCGTACTTCGACCTGCATGGTCAGGTTCTTTGGGGCGCTACGGCCATGATGCTCAACGAGCTGCTGGAAATAATAGGCGCCGATTGAACCCGTTTGTCTATTATTTACTTCAACCCATCCCCATTTCTTGTAGCTACCGCATTTTTCGAGTCAATGGAGCAAACAAGACGGTACTTTTGGCAGTTGTATCGTCGTAAAGATTGACAGGACTTCAAACATTTATTATCAGAAAATGACGAATTATCGCAAAACAACTGGGTTCAGATTCGACGGCATCACAGGTATGCTGATTCTCGTTGGCTTCTTGGTGGCTATGTACTTCATCGTCAAATACACCTTAATAGCCCTGACAGTGGCAGCCCCCTTGTTGTTGATTGCTACGCTGATTATTGACCGCTCCGTGGTGTTCAATTATATAAAATGGATAGGTAGCACCCTGAAAACCAATCCATTGCTGGGCATTGGCGCCATCTTGTTCACGATTTTTGGTTACACACTGGTTTTCCCATTTTTGTTTGCGAAAGCACTTTTGAAAAAGAAATTCAAACAGGCCCGTCAGGAGTATGAAAACGAGCACCAAGGTGAGTTGATTGACTTTGAAGAGCTCGAAACTAAGCCAAAGAACGAAAAGCCCCTTGAGCTTCCGCAACTGAAAAAACAAGCCAAAGGCAGCGAGTACGACCAGTTGTTTGAGTGAAATCGCAACTCACAACAACGTTATCCTAACATAGAAAGGGGCGGTTTTGACATCAAAACCGCCCCTTTCTATGTTGCTTCGAGCAAATCTCCAGTAAACGCTGCGCTTACTGGTTGCTGATTGTAGCAATGCGCTCACCATCTTTGTACTCAACGATGAAGGCATCTCCAAAATCCTTCATGCCACGGATGCTGGGCAGGTCGGCTTGGGCTTCCTCAAGGGTGGCGTAGTCGGCCACCAAGACCCGGTAGAGCTTGCGGTCAGCAAAAAACTCCTTGTCAATGCGGCGCATATTTTTCACGTTTTTAAAGCGTGAATGGTTCATGTCCACGCTCTTCAACGCAATGATCTGGATTTTGTAGTACGTACCCGTGGTCAAAGGTGCTGCATTGGCCGCTTTGTTGACTTCGGGTTTTGGTTTGGCCGTGGTAGCCATCTCTTTCTTCGGTGCTTCCGGTTTTGCGACTTCCTTTTTTGGAGCCGCCTCTTTTTTCGGAGCTTCTGGTTTTACCACTTCTTTTACGGGCTCTTCCTCTGTTTCTTTAGCAGCTATTCTTTTAGCGTCTTCCTTCTCTGCGCCACTTTCGTCACCGCCACCAACGCCGTAAGGCTCCATGTAAAGTGGTGCGCCGAAGTCGGTGTAGTTGTTATAATCGTTGCTATCGAAATCATAAGAAGCCATGAAGAAGCCGTCTTTCGAAGCTTCCAACACGTACTTGCGGGAAGGCTCTACAGGAAAATCGTAGTGGCCATTGTTGGAGACAATTTTCTTCACAAACTTGCGCTGCCCATTGTTGTCAATCTCGTAGAGGGCTACCTCCACCTCTTCCAGCATTTCACGGGAAGCCTTGCTGAACACTTCGCCAGTTGCCACATACTGTACCACAGGCGTTTCGTAGCTGAAGCCAAAGATGTCTTCATCGGTAGTGTTGACCTTCTCCATGCCGTAGTTGCGGTTGGAGACGATGAAGCCACCCTTGCCCGAAGGTGTTTTCACGAAAGAGAAATCGTCGGAAGGCGAGTTGAGGGGCGTACCCACGTTCTCAGCAGTTTGCCACTGCGACTTAGAGCCTTTTGTTTTCAAAATGTCGAAACCGCCTATTGACACCGAACCGTTGGAGGCGAAATACAGGATGCCCTCAATTTTGTCATAAAATGGCGTGATTTCATCGCCCTTCGTGTTGATGCGGGAGCCAGCGTTGATGGGCAGTGTGAAGTCGTTGGCATTGCTGCTGATTTCACGAGTAGTGTACCAAATGTCCATGCCGCCCATGCCGCCATTGCGGTTGGAAGCAAAGTACAGGATTTCAGTATTGCCGTCCAGAATTACGTTCGGCTGCGTGGTGGTAACATTCTTCTCGTTGATGTACTCAGGCAGGCGCTCTGGTGTCGTCCAGGTTTTGCCCACCCGACGGGTCACGTAAATCTCGCAGTGAGTGGTTAGGCCGCCCCATTTTTCTTCCGACTTGCAGATGGTGAAGTAAAAACGGCTGGCATCCGGTGTGAGTGAACCGTTGCAAAAATGGTCACCCTCGATGACCGGAAAGTTGTCAATCGGCGAAGATTTGCCCCAGTCAGTGCCAGCAGAGCGGATGGTACGGTAAATTTCAGCACGTTTTGCCATTGTGGAGGAAAAATAGAGCGCCTCATCGCTGAATGGGATGGGGCCAAACTCCGTTTCCGGCGTATTGACATTGCTACTGAGGTGCTCTAGTACGATGTTTGGGTCGTCGCCTTTGATGGCAAACTGAGCAGCCAGCTCGCAGCCACGCAGTTCTGTCTGCACGAGCTGTGTGACGGTTGCCTTGTCAACACCGTTGTAGTTGCCCAAAAAACTGACCAACTCGCTGCTGGCAGTCTCGTGCTCACCGTTCTGCTTCAGGCACTTAGCATAGCGTAGGCCAATGAGTGGGTATGTGGCGTTGTCGTCTTTCACATTTTTCCAGGCATCAGCGGCATTGCGGTAGTCACGAATGGTGAAAAAGCACTCGCCCGCCTTGTAGGCAAGCTCTTTTTTCTTCGTTTTTTGCTTGAAAGCTGCCCGATAGTGCTCGCCTGCATCAGCGTATTGGGCTTTGGCGTAAAGCTCATCGGCGAGCTTGACGTGTTTCTTCCAGCTAAGTTTGTCCTGAGCTTGCACGTTGAATGCCATCAGGACGGCTGCGAAAACGAATAAGATGATGGGATTTTTCATGATTGTTGTTTTGGAAATACTTTGCTCAAGTAAATGGTTGATAATAAGCTTTTTATGACGAGAGCGGTTGATTCACAAAATCCACACACCTCGTTTTTTCAATTTGTACTTTCCGTCCTCAACAGGAGCTTCTCGATGACTTCTGGAAAGTGTCGGTGCTCCAACTGGTGAATGTTTTGAGCGATGTCTTCTGGCGTATCGGTTTCGCTGACCGGACATTTTACCTGAAAAACGATATCGCCGTCGTCGTAGTGCTCATTTACGAAGTGGATGGTGATGCCAGTTTCAGTCTCCCCAGCTTTTTTCACCGCTTCGTGCACTCGCATTCCGTACATGCCTTTTCCACCGTACTTGGGCAGCAATGCAGGGTGAATGTTGACCATGCGGCCCTCAAAGGCTCGTACTAGGTACGTTGGCACCAACCACAAAAAACCAGCCAATACCACAAAACTGATAGAAAATTCATTAAATATTTTTAAAATATCTTCAGTTTGGTAGAAACTAGTCCGGTTGATGACCACCGTGGGGATGCCATTTTCACGAGCCATCTCCAATACAGGCGCATCAGCCCTGTTCGAAACTATTAGGCTTACGCTAATATAATGGTTATGTTTGAAGTGTTCGACGATTTTTTTCGCATTGGAGCCTGTGCCAGAGGCGAAAATAGCGACATGGTGTTGCATAAAAGACGGATAACTCCCGCTTGACGAATCCAGAAAATTGCGCCAGACGGATTATTTAAGAACTGACATTACGCACCCCTAAAAACTTTGAAAAGCAAGTTCATTGACAGTATG
>CAYTZS010000050.1:0-27597 GCA_964442355.1 uncultured Saprospiraceae bacterium
CAACCCAGAGCCACCCACTAGCACGGCAACGTCCTTTTTCTCAAACATTTTTTCAAGTAATGCAAGGGCATCGGCCTCGAAATCGCCCACAGTATAGTTGTCATCTACAGTGAGGGAATTTATAAAATGGTGGGGTACCTGTGCCAACTCATCGGGAGTCGGTTTGGCCGTGCCGATGCTCATTTCCCGATAAAATTGCCGACTGTCGGCAGAAAGTATTTCCGCTTGAAAATGGCGAGCAACCTCAATGGCAGTTGCTGTTTTGCCGGTAGCTGTGGCGCCTCCGATGACGATTAACTGTTTTTGAACTTGCATTTTCTCGAAAATGGCTGGGCAGGTTGTACTTTTGCCGACTCGCCAAAAATGAACCCCACGTCGGCGAGCATTCAACTTTTTGAGCGATGATGTACAGCCTGGTAAAGCCTTGCGCAAAAGTAGCCTTATCCGTTTATTTCCGTAAAATGAACATCTCCCACAGGGAGCGAATCCCCAAGGGAAAGCCAGTTGTGCTGGCTGCCAATCACCCAACAGCTTTCATTGAGCCGTGCATCGTGGCATGCTGGATGGACGAACCGCTCAACTTCCTCGCTCGGGGAGACCTCTACCTGAACAGCCCACTCATCCGAAAGCTCTACGAATGGTTTCATATCGTACCTGTTTTCAGGCTCGACGACAACGGTTACAGTGGACTAAAAAGCAATTACGATACATTCAGCAAGTGCTACGAGGCATTGTCTCAAAACAAAAAGGTGATGATTTTGGCCGAGGGCCGAACGAAACACGAAAAACGCCTGCGCCCGTTGATGAAAGGCACCGCTCGCATCGTGTTCGGTGCATTGGAAAAATACGACGGACTTGACCTCTATGTGGTGCCGGTTGGCGTCAACTACACAGATTCCGACTCCTTCCGCTCCGATGTCAGGATTGATTATGGTGAACCAATTCGAGTACAGGATTACATGGATGTTTACCGTGAAAATCAAGCAAAAGCAGTCAACGCCCTGACCCATGATTTGCGCAAGCACCTCAAAGAACGGGTCATCCACCTCGACCACCCGACTGACGACGAATGGACGGAACCGCTGCTCGCCATTCATCGGCACATACAGTCGCCGAGGTCATTTCCGAGTTTTTCAACTGACCCCACGCCGTTGTTCGAAGAGAAAAAACTTGCAGATCGCCTCAATTTGCTCCCTCCTGAAAAAAAGACGACTCTTCGTGAAAAAGTGCTGGAATATCAGTCGTTGCTCGCCAAATCTGGCATCAGCGACCGTGGTTTGATGGACCATGTTTCCTACTCGCTTGGGAGTGCGCTGCTGCTTGGACTTGGCTGGATTCCTTACATGCTGGGTTATGCGCTTAATTTTTTGCCACTCTTCCTTGGCAATCGCTTGGCCAACAAAAAAACAAAAACCATCGAGTTCAGGGCTTCTGTTTCCATTTTCGCTTCAATGGTTTTCTACATCGTTTACTGGGTCATATTGCTCATCGTTTCCCTGATTGTTGGTAAATGGTGGTTGATAGGATTGGTGTTTGTGATACCGCTGCTTGGCTACTTTTCCATGCAGTACCACGACCTTGATGTTAGATGGAAAGATTGCCAACGGGCTGCCGTGCTTGACGACGAAACGGAGGCAAAACTGCTGTCAATGCGAGAAGAGTTGATGGAAATTTAAACCAAAAACGGCAGCTAGATTTTACTCCAGCTGCCGTTTTTGTGGTAAAAAAAGCCTTGAAATTATTGCTTCACCGCCCGCCCAAGCATGTAGCCATTTGGCGTTTGGATTTTCAAAAGATAAATACCACTGGTTAGGTTTTCCAGATTCACTTCGTGACGAACCTGCGTGCCATTCGCTTGCAATGATTCCTGTCCGACCAAACGCCCAACTGAATCGAAGACCTGAAAAATAACCTCACCTGGGCGCTCAATTTCAAACTCGGCGACCATTTCACCAGCAGTTGGGTTGGGCGAAAGCACCAAGCTGGCTGCTGTCGCAGCAATTTCGTTGGCTGCCGAAGCACAGGTGTAAGCAGGGTTGAACGAAACACCGAGGCTGAACTGGTTGCTGCACCCAGTTTCGTTGTCCGTGACTTCGAGGGACATCAAGAAAACACCGGGCTCCATCAGGCAATACACTGGGCCATTTTCGTTCGGCAACAAGTTGCCGTCCATGTACCACTGGAGCGAGTAGTTCGAGGGTAGTTGGTTGGGGTTGGCGACTGCGTATTCGTTGCCGGTCACCAGAAAAACGGGTGGGCTTGGAAGCGCCAAAATATTGACCTCAACCACTTCAGACTGTGATTTGCAACCCACGGGGCTGGTATATTCCAGCAAGTACGCACCCTCGTCAGCTACATGCAGCTGCTGGAATATTTCGCCAAAAAGCACAGTTGTGTCTCGATACCACTGGATGTTTTGGTCGTAGTCGGCCACTAGTTCCACTTCTTCGCCGTCGCAAAGATTGATACTTCCGTTCGGCGAAACGACAGGTGCGGCAGGCTGCTCGTACACCGTCACCGTGCCAGATGATTGCACAGTTTGCACAGGATGGATGATGTCAAACTGCACCTCCAAACCTCCGCTCACCAAGATACCATTCGAGTTTTTGGTAAAATTGATGAAGCCGCAGCCTTCCGAGCCAAAAGTATCCTCGTCCCTGACTTCCAATTCGTAAACGCCATCGGTCAACTGTAAATTGATGTTGAACACGGCAGGAAAATCAGCGTTGTCCTGTACTCCCGTGCTCACCACAGTGTTGCCAAGTGGATCTTTAATTTTAAGGTAAAGGTCGGGAGCTGTGTTGATGAGGATGTCATCACAGCTGGCGTCCAACACCCGAATGGTCGTCAATTTATACCCAAATGTGTCTACTGTGGCGGTGTAATTCACTTCGTAAACACCCGGCGCATCGTAAGTCAGGTTTGGTGGGTTTTCAAACGAAGAAGTCATGCCGTTCCCAAAATCCCAGTTGTAAGCATATCCTTGGACACCGTTGGAGGGCAGATTGTTTTGAAATGAAACAGTAACTTCGCCGCAGCCGGAGTTGTTCTGCATGGCAAAACCGTTGCTGCTACTACTAGATGGCGCAATATAAATCTGGAATGAAAACGAAGTGGATTCGTCAATCGTGAGCACAGTGGCAGTCACAAAAACTTCCACGTTGTAAAGACCGGGTTGGAGCGGTGTTCCGCAAAACTTCACACAACCGTCAGTTTGGTTGGATGGGTTGAACGACAGTTGACTGGCTTCCCAAGTAAGCCCTGGTGGCACATTCACAACCGCTACAATGGAAATATTGCTGATGGGTAGCCCGGCAGGTGTGCTAGGGTCACT
The DNA here is from genome assembly GCA_964442355.1 of uncultured Saprospiraceae bacterium. Lineage (GTDB taxonomy): Bacteria > Bacteroidota > Bacteroidia > Chitinophagales > Saprospiraceae > UBA6168. The sequence goes on from CAYTZS010000050.1 coordinate 3,335, forward strand.
GGCATTCACGGGCGTAGTGGTTTTCGGCATGCGAAAGCTGATGTCACCGTTGTAGTACTCACCTGCCTCACCGTCTGGTGCCGGACCAAGGTAAATGGTATCCGATGGTAGCACTGGAAGGCTAACCACACAGCCTGGGCAGCCGACTTGAGCATTGATTTTTACCTGAAAAAGGACTTGAAAAGCAAGAAGCACAAACAACAACAGGAATGAGTGTTGACGAATGGAGTTCATAATCAGTTTTTATTGTGTGAAGGAAAATTGGCAAACGCTGGAATGTCATGTTTGCCTTTGCTGCTCTACTGGGCAGGCTCGGTGTGTGTGAATACGAAGGTAAAATGGAAGGATTGAACTGCACTGTTTTTTCCATAAAATCTGCTGTGAAAAGGTTTTTCTTTGCACCTTTCATCGAAATATCTCAACATGAAGAATTTGCTTTCGCATAAGCCGGTATTGCTTTTTGTGACCCTTGCCGGATTTTTTGTTACCAACGCCATCGTGGCGGAGTTCATCGGGGTAAAAATCTTTGCACTCGAAAACACACTTGGTTTCGAGCCACTGTCTTGGCACCTATTCGGCCAGACAGGTTCCATGTCCCTCACAGCGGGGGTGCTGCTCTGGCCAGTCGTGTTCATCATGACTGACCTAATCAATGAATACTACGGCAAGCGGGCGGTCAAACTGCTTTCTTGGCTGACGGCAGCCCTAATCGCCTATGCCTTTTTGATGGTTTTCGGTGCAATTAAACTGGTGCCAGCCGATTGGTGGGTCACCTCTGCCCAAAACCGGGGCGTGGCTGATCGTCAAGCAGCCTTTGCCAATATTTTCGGGCAAGGGCTTTGGATAATTTGCGGCTCATTGATAGCCTTCTTAGTTGGGCAGGTAATTGATGCTGCCATTTTTCACAAACTTCGAACCATCACAAGTGAATCAAAATTGTGGCTCAGGGCTACTGGTTCAACCTTGGTTTCGCAGTTCATTGACAGCTACGTTGTTCTGTTTATCGCCTTTGTAATCAACCCCGGTGAGAATTGGCCAATCAGCTTGTTTTTGGCTGTTGGAACGGTGAATTATTGCTACAAGTTGGTGGTCGCCGTGCTACTTACGCCGTTGATTTACCTCGTACACAATTGGATTGATCGGTATTTGGGCAATGACGTTTCAGAGCAGCTACGCCATGATGCTAGAAGCCACTAGTCGGGTTGGCCTTCCTTTTTTAGGTTGCCAAAGTTCATTTCGAAACCGATTTTCTTGCTAGGCTCATCGTCGTCGTAATCTTCCCAGGCCGTGATTTCGTGTACAAACTCTTCGAAATGTCGCACGAAATAAGGCTCTTTCAATTCTTCTGGCCTGTAAATGGCGATGGTTTTCGGCGGGCGGGGTTGCCCATAGTTCTCGATGAACGGGTACTGAATAAGCACGATGACTTTCCCATTGAACAATTGCTGGTAAATCAATGAGCCACTGTGCTTCACCAGTGGCATTTCGATGCCGTGCTCAATTTTTTGGTACATGCCGCTTTTTACGGTGCCCAATGACATGACGACGGCCTCCAGGTTTTCCATTTGCACCCGTTCTTCCACCTTCACTGACAGGCTAACTTCTTGAGCCATGTCCTGCAAAAGCTTGATTATCATGGCTTTGAGTCCAGTTTGCCAAGCTGTTCGATAGTTCTCGGTATTTGCTAAAACCTCGTTGTAGAGGTCCACTTTGCGCTTCAAGTTGAATAATTCCATGTTGATTGAGTTGATTGATTTTGGCCTAAATGTAAAAATATTGTAGTTAAACGAACCTTTGACCATGTTCTGAACTAGGTTCGGCTAATTTTGCTCAAAAAAAGCATGTTGAGACGACCAAGACGCAATCGGGTTTCCGCCTCAGTTCGGGGACTTGTGCAAGAAACCCACCTTGAAACCAGCCATTTGGTGTACCCGCTTTTTCTTTTGGAAGGCTCCGACAAAAAAGTGGAGGTTCCCTCTTTGCCAGGTGTTTTCAAGTTTTCCCTCAACCAACTTTTGCAGGAAATCGAGTCATGCATGAAGCTGGGATTGACGAGTTTCATCATGTTTCCAGCAGTGCCTGAGTCGTACAAGGACAAATTGGCAACCTACGGCCACGACCTTGAGAACTTTTACCTCAAGGCAGCTACAAGCATCAAACAGGATTTTCCAGAATGCACGCTCATCAGTGACGTGGCGATGGATCCGTACAGTGTAGATGGGCACGACGGCTTGGTCAAGTCTGGTAAAATCGTAAACGACGAGACGCTAACCATTTTGTCAAAAATGGCTGTTGCACAAGCAGCGGCGGGGTTTGACGTGTTGGGCCCCAGCGACATGATGGATAGTAGGGTAGGGCATATCCGACAGGCACTCGATTCGGCAGGATTTTTTGAAACTGGCATCATGTCTTATACCGCCAAGTACGCCAGTGCATTTTATGGCCCGTTTCGAGATGCTTTGGACAGTGCGCCCAAAGAAGCCGACGATATTCCAAAAGACAAAAAGACCTACCAAATGAACCCTGCCAACAAGCGGGAGGCATTGATAGAAGCAGAACTGGATACCGCAGAAGGAGCTGATTACCTGATGGTTAAGCCTGCAGTGAACTACTTGGACATCATCCATTTGCTCAAATCCAATTTCAACTTACCCATTGCAGCTTACCATGTTAGTGGGGAATGTGCCATGCTCTTGGCTGCTTGCCGCAACGGCTGGCTTGATTTTGACCGTGCGATGCCGGAGACTTTGATGGGAATCAGGAGAGCTGGTGCCGATGTGATACTGACCTATTTCGCAAAGGTTTTTGCAGAAATGCGGCACAATGGGAAAGTGTAGTTGCGAAACGATACGGGTCTTATTTATTCCTCAAAATTTAGTTCAACAATCTTCGAAAAAACAACGAGAAATGACGTCTTCTTTTCAAGAAGCGCATTTAGCTGAAAGCAGAAAACTTGTCATTGCAATCGAAAGCTTTACATTTGCCATCTTTGGTAAATAAAAGTTTAAATATCGATGAAAAGACAACTAATTGTTGCGGGCAACTGGAAAATGAACCTGAACTTTCAAGAAGGAAGGGATTTAGCCAGCAACATCATTCGGTCTTCATGGCCTTCGGAGGTTCTCATGGTCCTCTGTCCTCCGTTCATTCACCTGAACCACCTTTCAATGTTGGCAGATGGAATTTCCAATTTGGCGATTGGGGCACAAAATTGCCATGAGGCAACATCAGGCGCCTACACAGGTGAAGTTTCCGCTGGTATGCTGAAGTCAGTTGGTGCCGATTATGTGATAATTGGCCACTCTGAGCGAAGGGAGTTTTTTAATGAAACTGACGGATTATTGGCAAACAAAGTAAATGCCGTACTAGCAAATGGTTTGCGGCCAATTTTTTGTTGTGGGGAGAAATTGGTTGTCAGGGAAGATGGCACCCATGAATCTTTGGTGAGCTCACAAATTGAGAATGGGCTTTTTCATCTTGATGATGAAGCCTTCCAAAAGGTTGTTATCGCTTACGAACCTGTTTGGGCAATTGGTACTGGTAAAACGGCCTCACCTGAACAGGCCCAAGAGATGCACCACTTTATTAGGGGCTTGGTATCTGCTAAATATGGGGCAGCAATTGGGGATTCGACAACGATATTATATGGTGGCAGTTGCAAACCCGACAATGCCGAATCACTTTTTAAACAACCAGATGTTGACGGTGGATTGATTGGCGGAGCATCCTTGAAGGCCGCTGATTTCATTGCGATCACGAACAGTTTCCCTAAACAATAATTGAGGCTTTTTCAATTCAATATCAAAACGATGATGAAAAGATTTGTACTGCTTAGCCTGCTTTCTATGCTGGCTTTGTGCCAAACAGCAATAGCACAATGCCCACCACCGGGTTACCCACCACCGGGTGACGGATGTCCTCAGGCCCCGACTTTGTGTACAGATTTGAATGGATACTGCGCAACTTTGGGCACCAACAACGTGCAACAAGCTTTTCCAGGCTGCCCCGGCAATGCGCTAAACAACGATGAGTGGTTTGCCTTCATCGCCGGAAGCCCTGCTATTGATATTCAAGTTGTACCCTCCAACTGCCAAGGAACCAATGGCCAATTTGGTATGCAAGGAGCCATTTATGAAGGAAATTGCAATGGTACTCCAGTGGCAACTCAATGTGGTTGCACAGACCAACCATTTATAATGAGTGGCGTATTTGTGCCAGGTCAAGTTTACTACGTAGTTTTCGATGGTTGTGCAGGCGATATATGTGATTTTCAGGTCAATGTTATTCAAGGTTCAACATTGCCAATCCCTCCTGAAGACCCCAGTCCAATTCAGGGGCCTACCCAAGTTTGTCCGGGTGCTATCACCACCTATTCATTGTCCAACCAAAACGCAGCAACCTTCAATTGGACATTGAACCCAGCTATTGGAACGATTAGCGGTTCACCAGGCGGCTCAATTAACATTGAATGGACAGGAACTGGTCAAACCCAGCTTTGTGTAACTTCATCCAACCCTTGTTTTCTGGGTGGTACAACTTGCTTGACCATCAACTCGGCAAACCTTCCCCCATCCCATGAATACTACAACTTGTGCGTGGGTGACTGTGTGCCATGCGCCGGTCAAAGCTTTTGCTCAGGTACAGGTCCAGCTGGTACTCCGATTACCTTACAAAATGCTTTGGGTTGCGACAGCGTTGTGTACTGTCACATCACGCAGATACCCGCTATTGTTACAAATTTAGGTATGGTGACGCTATGCGCTCCTAATACGCTTACCATTTGTGGCCAGCAGTATTCCAATACGGAGTTTATTACACATGTTTGTACAGACGCTAGCTGGCAGGGGTGTGATTCTACGGTTAACGTTGACCTCGCAATTCTCGACCCTCAAGTATTATTGGAACCTGCTCCTGTAATTGGTTGTGGGCCTTTCTCTGAAGTGACTTTATCGGCAGTTAACTCCAACTTCTCACAAGTACCAGGCGGTATGATGACTATGCAGTGGACAGGGCCGGGTATAGTGGGAGCTGACAATGGCCCAACTGTCAATGTGAATGTAGCTGGTCAGTATTGCTTCACAATTGTTTCTAGTCGAGGTAACGTTACCTGCTCCGACCAAGATTGCATTACCGTAACCTCAAATATTCAAACTCCACAGACACCTCAAATCAGTGGCCCACAGAACCCGTGCCAAGGGACTACGGTAAACTATACAGTGACGCCAGTTGGCACACCACCACCAACAGGTTACTCTTGGTTGACACCCAACAATGAGCCTTTCACGCAAGTCAATGCAACAACAATCGCAGTTACATGGAACTCACCGAATGGAGGACAATTGTGTGTGCTTGCTGAAAATGACTGTGGTTTTTCTCCGCCTGCTTGCATTCCAATAACCGTCTCGGCATTACCGAATTTACCAATAGTAACTGGGCCGTCAACTGTTTGTGCCAATAACCAACCCCAGGTTTTTACGGTCTCAAATGTACAACCCGGCATTACCTACAACTGGACAGTTCCCGCTGGAGCAACATACACCGGTTCTGGTTCTAGTATTACCGTAAACTTCAGCAACGCGGCACCAGGAAATGGACAAGTCTGCGTAACTGCACAAAACAACTGTGGCAATAGCCAGCCTGGTTGTGCCTCGTTTACCATTACCGCTGTTCCAGCTACCCCAACAATGTCAGGGCCAGCAAGTGTTTGTACGAGTGTGAGTAGCTATACATACACAGTCAGTAATCCTCCCACTGGTGTAACTTACAACTGGACAGCACCTCCAGGTGCTACGATAACCGGCTCTGGAGCATCTGTTTCCATAAATTTCAATGGCGCATCAAGTGGTCAAGTTTGTGTAACTGCTCAGAACTCCTGTGGAACTAGCGCCCTAGCCTGTCAAGCCGTTCAGGTTACTACGGCGCCCACCGGCACCATTAGCGGAGCAGGTGCATTTTGTGAAGGAAGTGGTGAGACTGTTGACCTGACAATAACTCTGACAGGCACAGGGCCATGGGATGTTTCTTATGCCCTCAACAATGGCACACCTGTCAACATTAACGTAACCACTAGTCCCTACACACTGACCGTAGGGCAAGCAGGTACTTACACTTTGACATCGGTCGGCATCACGAATGCAAACTGCTTGGGGACTACTAGCGGTTCAGCTGTTGTCACTCAAAACCCTGCACCCGTAGCCACACTGACGGGCTCGGGCTCAATTTGTGAAGGCAGCAACCAATCCGTTCCCTTGACTATTAGTTTAACCGGAACAGGCCCTTGGACGGTAGGTTGGACGCTTGACGGCATTGCTCAGGCACCATTTCCAGTCCCAGCAAGCCCTTTCATTTGGAACATTGGTGAAGCACAAGCAGGCAATATTACATTGACCAGCGTTGTTGATGCCAATGGCTGTGATGGAACTACTACTGGCAGTGCTATCGTAACAGTGAATGATGCACCTACTGTTTCCAATATCTCTGCAGATTGTGAGTCCACCAACCAGTTCTTCATTGTCACTTTTACAATCAATGGAGGCGACCCTGCGTCCTATAGCATCACACCTTCAAATGGGACTTTGGTTGGCAACGTGTTTACCAGCAACCAAATTCCAACTGGAAGTGGTTACTCCTTTGTGGTCACAGATGTGAATGATTGCAACCCTGTGACAGTGGCCCAGAATGCTGTTATCTGCAATTGTGAAAGCGAAGTTGGTTCGATGGATGCTGCCCAAGTCGAAATATGTGGAGATGGGCCTGCCACAATTCAATACGATCCAACTGGTCAAAACTTTGATGGCAACGACACACTTGCTTTTGTTTTGCACAACGGAAGTGGCCTTTCAATAGTGCCTCCAATTTTAAGTACATCTGGTACCCCAACTGTGAGTTTCAGCCCGGCCAGCATGACTTATGGCACAACGTATTACCTCTCAGCAGTAGTAGGTGACAACGACGGTTCGGGTAGCGTCAACCTAAATGACCCATGTCTGCAAGTTGCTCAAGGCACTCCAATTGTTTTCAATGAAGTGCCAACCGCTACCTTGAGTGGTACTGACGCAGTTTGTGATGGCGATGTTGCCCAGCTCACTGTAACGTTTACGGGAGTAGGCCCGTGGAGCATCACTTATGATGATGGGGCTGGCAATGTTCAAACTTTGAATGGGATTACCCAGAACCCATACATACTTGCCATATCACCAAGCGCAACAACCACTTATTGTTTGACTGCAACGAGCGACAATAACTGCCTTGGCACGGCCAGCGGTTGTGGCACGGTCACTGTGAATACAGCGGTAGTAGTGACTGGGTTGAACGTCGTTTGCAACCCAACTAGCACTGCTTATACAGTGAGCTTTACGATTTCGGGTGGTGACCCCAGCACATATTCTGTTACTGGTGCCCCCGGAAATATAGTAGGCAATGTTTTCACCAGCGATCCCATACCTTCGGGAACAGGTTATTCATTGATAGTTGATGACGCAAATAGCTGCGCTCCTCAAACGGTAGCTCAGACTTTAGTTGATTGTGACTGCACAACCAATGCAGGCAGTATGTCATCAGTGTTGGTAGAAGTGTGTGGGGATGGCCCAGCTACCTTAACAACATCAACTGGAGTAGTGACCGATGCGGATGATATTGTTAGGTACGTGTTACGACCAGACAACTTTGCGCAATTGGGGACAATTTTAGCAACCAACAACTCGCCTACTTTCAGCTTCATACCTGGCACCATGTCCTATGGCACTACCTACTATGTTTCTGCGATTGCTGGAAATGATGATGGTACTGGGCAAGTTGACGTGAGTGACCCATGTTTGGATGTTTCTGCTCCTTCTACGCCGGTAGTTTTCTACGAAATACCAACTGCCGTATTGTCTGGAACTCAATCAATTTGCGAAGGCGATGTAGCCACACTCAGCGTCCAACTGACGGGGCAGGCACCTTGGACGTTGGTTTACCAAGGTACAACTGGTGGGCCAATCACTGTAACAGCCAATAACAGCCCTTTCCAAATTCAAGTGACTCCAACTACCACGACCACTTACAGTTTGGTCAGTGTTGCCAATGCGACCTGTCCGGGTACAATTGATGCAACATCCGTCACTGTTTCAGTCAACAACCCTCCATCCATTGCTAATTTACTCGAAACCTGTGACCCCACTGGACAAACTTTTGTGGTCACTTTTGAAATCCAAGGAGGTGACCAGGCAAGTTACTTCGTAATGCCTACGGGCACTTTGGTCGGTAATCTATACACCAGTAACCCGCTTCCAGACGGTTCAAACTATACTTACGATGTTGATGATGCGAATGGTTGCGGTCCAACCATCGTCACGGGTTCTTATCTCTGCAATTGTACCACTGATGCTGGTAGCATGTCGCCGATACAGTTGAATTTGTGTGTTGATGATATGGCAATGGCAACGGCAGCCACAGGTAGTCTGTTGGATCCCAATGATATCCTAGTTTACTACTTACACACTGGGAACAGCAATACTTTGGGTACGGTAATAGGAACAAGTGCAACTCCGAATTTCAATTTCAATCCTGGTACAATGACACCAGGCACAGTGTACTACATCAGTGCAGTTGCTGGTAACAACAACGGAACGGGTGGCATAAATTTGCAAGATCCATGCTTGGATGTTTCAGTAGGTACTCCGGTGGTGTTCAATGCATTACCAACCATCAGCATAGCTGGGAGTACAACAATTTGCCAAGGTGAGTCAGCACAACTGACTTTAACCCTCACAGGTACTGGTCCGTTTACTGTAAATTATACGGTGAATGGGATGCCGCAATCTCCTCAAGTCATACCAACATCGGGGACTTTTCCTTTACCTGCGATTACCACCACCACCACCGTAACCCTCGTTTCGATTACAGATAACGGGACTGGTTGCTCTAACACTTCTACTCAATCAGCATCCGTAACAGTAAATCCAAATGTTGACGCTGGGACTTCTTTAGGTGATGTCATTTTTTGCGAAGGTGGGGCACAGACATTTGACCTTGACGATCAAATAACAGGTGCATCGCCTGGTGGTCAATGGACAGGCCCAGGAGGTGTGGTTTCAGCTGGCATCGTTAATGCAGCAAGCTTTACAGCAGGAACCTATGTTTATACTTACTCCGTCCAAGGTACTGGAAACTGTCCAGATGACATGGTGACGGTCAATTTGGTCATCAATGCTGGAGCTGTTGCTGATGCAGGGCCTGATGAAGTGTTGACTTGTGATATCCTCACGGTTGGTTTAGGTGGGCCAAATACTACTTCTGGAGCCATATATTCTTGGACAGGAGGAACCGTTAGTAATCCATCAACTGCAAACACAGTAACAAATCAACCAGGTACCTACACACTTACTGTCGATGACCAAGGTTGTGTTTCTACGGATGTGGTAGTTATTACCCAATCTGCTTCGATTCCAAACATGTCAATCGTGATTTCGGATGTTAGCTGTTTTGGTGACAATGATGGATTTGTGGAAGTGGACTCAGTATGGGGTGGGGTAGGGCCTTACATGTATTCTGTTGATGGAGCCGCCTATTCTTCTTCAACTTTGTTCTCGCTCCTTGGACCAGGTCAGCATACTGTAAGTGTTGTTGACGCTGGTGGTTGTGAGGGAGAAACTGCATTTGACATTTCAGAACCTGTGGAAGTCACGGTTGAAATCGTTGGCAACTTTGCTGTAAACAATTCCAATGTGATAGACCTCGGTGACGAGCTTGTCCTGTCCATTCTTTCAACTCCTTCAAGTTCAGAACTCGATTCTATTCTCTGGTCAACACAAGGTCTGGACAGCTGCCAGAACTGCCCTGCCATCACTGTCAGCCCAACGCAACAAACAACTTATACCGTACTCGTTGACGAAGGAGGCTGCGCTGCTTCGGATGATTTGACAGTAGTAGTCAAGAAAGACCGTCCTGTGTACATACCCAATGCTTTTTCACCTAATGATGATGGCCTGAACGATGTTTTCACCATCTATGCCGGCAAAAGTGTTTCATCCATCAAATCGTTTCTAGTATTTGACCGATGGGGGGAGACCATGTACGAGCAATACAATTTTGTGCCTAACGACCCATTGGTAGGATGGAATGGTAGGTTTAGAGAGCAGAGATTACAGCCAGCTGTCTTTACTTGGTTTGCAGAAATCGAGTTCACCGATGGCAGGGTCGAGCTATACAAAGGCTCAGTGTCCTTGGTTAGATAAAATGAGTAGGAAACATGAGTCTTCCCGAATTTTGAGCAATTGGCTGGTTCAAAAATTGGGTTTTCGGCGGTTTTGCTCAGAAAATCACCCGGTTACACCCTTGTACTTGCTGCATTCCGAAAAATTCGGGATGACTCATGTTTTTTCAGAATTCATTTTCCTGCTCCATGCGCTTGATTAGAGTGGCAACATTTTTACTGTGCTTCGCAATCTCATCTTTGCTCACCTTTCGAGTTTCAGCAGCCTTCAAAACCTGTTTAGCTTTCGCTAATTCATTTTCCTTCAGCAAATTATCAATTTGGATGGCAATCAATTTTGGATTGTTGATGTCAATTTCCAAGCCTTTTGTAACCAATTTCTTAGTCGTGGCAATGTCTCCAAGTTTGTTGCTTGCTTCCGCCGCAGCCAAGTATTGTTGTTTTGAAAATTTGGTTGAGTTGGTATTGACTTTTGTAGGCGCCACAATTTTTTCCAGCCTTTTTATTTCGATGTTGGTTTCCTTGATGGTTTCCCGGAGTTGAGGTTCAGCAGCAGGTTTCATTTTAATCGCTTTCTCAAAATCCTCTTTAGCGGCATAAAGTTGTTGAGATTGCTTGTAGGCCTTGCCCCTCGCAATTAGCAACCTAGTGTCATCTGGTTGTTTTTTGAGCGCAACAGTTAAATCCTCAACTGCTCCAAGGTAATCGCCGCCTTCCATCCGCAGGCTTGCCCTGTTGTCACGCCCCAGCCAATAATTTGGGTTTACTTCAAGACAAGTATCAAGTGCTGATTTGGCTTTTTCTGGTTCGTTCATGGCTAAGTAATTGTCTGCCAATATCATGTATTTCATCAAATTGGCCGATGAGTCAGTAACCTGAGCAGCGTGCATGGCCCTGATTGCCCCCTGTTGGTCGCCTTCCAGATTTGCAATCATTCCCACCATCAACAGAAGCGTGTTCTCCAAATTTTGAGTCAATTCACCTGAAGATGTGATAATAGATAGCACTTTGTCAGTAGCCACTTCTTGCTCACCTTCTTGGTTCAATCTAGTGAAAGGTACCTTACCCTCTCTATCTTTGGTGCCTAAGTATTTATAACGGGTTTTAATGACCGTGGTGGCGTTGCTACGTTCAGCTCGACCCCAAATTACGATTGACGCCTTGTTGGCTTTGCCTTTGTTGGCAGCATCTTCATAGTTGAGCAATTTGTTGGGTTTGTAGCTGTCGCAAATTTCAAAGTCCGAGTCTTTCAAGGAAGTAATTCCTGCGCAAAATCCCTCCAATCGCTCAACAATCAACCCAGCTGGTTGCAAGTCGTCACCTGTTGGGTTGTAAAATGGCAGTACAAGAAAATTCGAAGCCACATCATTGTCGAATTCGACGGTGCAATCTTCATTTCCGGGCTTATCCAAGCGAAGTACGAGTATCAAAACAGCAGTCCCAATCAACATCAATGGCAGCCCAACAATCAAAAGCCATTTGTTATTGGCCAACGCCTTCCTAATTGTAAGTTTTTGGGTCAAAAGACCATCAGGATTAAATTCATCTCTCTCGATGAAGTCAAGCAGGTTGATAAGCCCTTGCCTCACTTTCCCATAACTCAGCTCAGCGTTCTCGAAGCTAATCGTTCGCTTAACCTCATCTTGCTTGGTTTTATGGTACATGAAAGATAGGTGCAGTACCTCGGTGTGTAGCTTTTTGTAAGCCTTGTCAGCCGCTAAAAATGACGTGATAAGTTCTAGCGCTTGATCAATGTTGCCATCAGCTATCAAGGCTTTCGTATTTTCTATTAATGCAGCTTTGTTCATTGAAGCATCTGATTTGGAGCGAATTTAATCCAATACGTTCATTTTCATGCATGATAGGTTCGAATACTCAACTTCACGCTGGTAATCTTTGGTATTTTTGCTCGAACCCATTTTGCTTTGTTTCGTTAAATGGGCACTACTTGTTTCAAGCCTGCGTTTTTTCTAAAATTTTGCCAAAATGAAGTTTCAAACTTTTACCCTTAAAATCTACTTCTTACTGGTTGGTTTATTGGTTTTCAGTGATTTGTCAGCTCAAAAATACAGCAACGAATTCCTCTCGATTGGCATTGGAGCCAAAGCGCAAGGCTTGGGTAATGCCGTGGTGGCTACGACAGCCGACGTTACGTCAGGGTACTGGAATCCTGCTGGCCTAGCGGGCATTGATTCAGACAAGGGCTTGCAAATTGGAGCCATGCACGCCGAATGGTTTGCGGGGGTAGGTAAATACGATTACCTCGGGATGACCTTGCCATTTGGCAACAACGGACGCAGGATTGGCTTCTCCCTTATTCGATTTGGTATAGACGACATTCCGAATACGCTCAGCCTTTTTGAAGATGACGGCTCAGTGAACTATGACAATATTGTTTCGTTTTCGGCTGCCGACTATGCATTCTTGGGGAGCTATGCGCAACGACTGAAAGCCAAAGATGGTCGGGATTTTTTCATTGGTGGAAATGCAAAAATTGTCAGGAGGGTAATTGGCAGTTTTGCAAATTCATGGGGTTTTGGTGTTGATTTAGGCACCCAATATCGAATTGGGAAGCTGAGAATAGGTGCTACGGCGAGAGACATTTCAACCACTTTCAACGCTTGGCATGTAACGTTTACAGAAAAGGAAAAAGATGTGCTCTTGAATACAGACAACGAGCTACCAGACATCAACTCCATTGAGATCACAAAACCACAGGTGCTATTAGGAGCTGCTTATACTTTTCAGTTCAAAAAAGTTAAGCTCACGCCAGAATTCAATCTTGTAGCCACAACTGATGGGAAACGCAACACGTTGGTTTCAGCAGACCCAATCAGCTTGGACCCAAGTGCAGGCATGGAGGCAAGCTACAACGACTTCTTGTTTTTAAGGGCGGGTATCAGCCAATTCCAGAAGGAGCAAAACTTTGATGGAACGGACTACTTGATTTCAAGGCCGGCCATCGGAATTGGATTGCAGCTTTACAGCCTGAGGATTGACTATGCATTCACAAACCTCGGTGATTCACAAAATCGCTACTCGCATATTGTTTCACTCCAACTTGACTTGAAACCCAAGCAAAAATCGGTCAATGGGTTCTAGTCCCAAAGTCTTTTGTGGAAGCGTAACAAGTGTTTTGGGGCATTCTCGTCGTAAATTTCAAGTTTTAGCATTTTGGTTTGACGAGGATTGTCCGAGAAAAGTATTTTGATGGGATTGTGTACATAGCCGTTGTCCTCAAACATCCTGAGTTGCTTATTCTTTGAAGGCAGTCTGAACATCTTCAGTTCCTCCTCATTTTTTGGCAAGGGTAAATCTCCATATCCTTCTTCCTTCAAAAATTGCTGAACCATTTCGAGGCTATGTTGGAGCGTAGCTCCAGAAAAACAAGTGCGATAACAGTAGCCATCGCTGGTTCCCCCGGTGTGTTCTCCTGGCAAGGTCGGAAATACTGTTCTTAGGCTCATTTCAAGAATTGTTTGACAAAGATAAAGTGCAATTTATTTTAAAACAAATTGATTTTAAAAATTAACAAAATTGAACACAAAAGATGTTTTGTTTAGATTTTTCAAAAAAAGCTTGCTAAGTTTATCCTTCAATCGCAAACAGTAGTAATTTAAGCCTTTAAATCTAAACATCCTGCCTATGATGAATGAACGAATTTCCACGATCATGACGAAAAATGTCGTCACTGTCCATCCTGAAGATTCTTTGGAGGTGGTCAAAGCCCTTTTGTTTGAAAAGCATTTCCATCACTTGCCAGTGGTGGATGCTGATGGAAAGTTGGCAGGTATCATCACTTCTTGGGACTTGATAAAGTCCAACAAGCGGTTTGAGGAGTACGGCAACTTCAAAGTCGGCGACCTAATGACAATCAAAGTAGCATCGCTGGGACCAAACGACTCCGTTGGTGCTGCTGCAATGGTCTTTTTGCGTCACTTATTTCATGGGGTACCCATCGTGGATGATGCAAACCGGTTGGTTGGCATCGTCACTACGCACGATTTGTTGAAGTATGAATTCAAAAAAGAATACCCAGATGACGTTTTTGTGAAGGAAACGCATTGGGTAGAAGATTGACAGGTTTCACTTGGCAAGCCGCTTGGTAGTTTCAATGGTCGCAGCGACCGTACCAAGCGGCAGTGCCAATGGAAAACCAATGAAAGTCAACAACAAAAACATGAAGACTGCGCCATTCCCAATGGCGAGCATTCGGTTGTTTTGAACGAATCGGATACTTTCTTTGTACCTGAAATGCCGTTCCAACGCGAAGTCAATATTGCCAAATCCCGCAAAGTAGGCTTGGACAACGAACACCAAAACCGCAGTAAACGGCGAAAAAATAGGGATCAATCCCAGCAACAACAAAAGCACTGTCATTGATAGCTCCCTGACAATATTGCGTACAGCAATTCGAAGCCCCCTAGCCAAATCTGAAAGGGCTTGGGGAATTGAAAACCGAATGCCAGACTCCCTGCCTACCAGTTGATTTTCCACTTTTTCTGAAAGTATGCTCATGAAAGGCGCTGAGATGACCATCACCATCTGCCTGAAAACAATCATCCCCAAGATAAAAACCAACAACCCGCCAAAGACTTGAGCGATTTTAGCAACAATATTGCTAGCCCAGTCCCATTTCCAAAGGTTGTCAATTATATCTCCAATGTTGTCTGACAAAGACCAAGCAAGCCCAAAGACGCCAATGCCAACCACAATGCAAAGCAAGCCTGGAAGTAGCACAAAAGCCCAAAGCTTGTATTTATTGACATGTGTAATGGCCTTCCCGTAGCTAGTTATTCCGTCAAAAAAATCGTTTAGCATGTTATTAGAATTTGGACTAAAAATAGCGCAACCTTCACGTTTGGTAAATTCTAAATTCTACTGAATGGAGATTCATTTCGATGTAAACAAAAAAGGCGGCCACGAAGGGCCGCCTGGTAGTATGCGTTGTAGAATCTCTTTTGGAGATTATTTCTCAGCTTTTTTCTTGCGTCGCGTTTTGAACATCTCCACCACCTCTTTTTCCTTGATGAAATTGAGGTCAACGAAAGTCGTTGAAACGAACTTTTTGATGTCCTGGTAGTCCCTTCCACGTTTGTCGGTGTAGAAGCGCAAGATGCGCCGCACGTACTTCATCGAGAGGTCTTTCACGTTCTGGTTGAATTGCTGGTTGGCGAAAATGTTGATGTAAACCGTGTAAATTTTAGCCAACTCGAACAGCTCGTGATAATCCCTGATTTCCAGATTGTTGATGAAGCGAGCCAGGTAATGATAGATAGTCATTCGCACGCACTCATTAACAAGCGAGGTGCCTTCGTGCCGATTGTAGAATGACTTCACAGCGTCCATTGCTTCCTCTCGCACATACCCAACCCCGTGAATGACGTCCATGAGTTCGTAGTACTCGGTGAGTTCGTCTTTCACAGACTTATCCAAAATGGCAGAAATACGGGCATCTGCGGCAGCATTTAGGTCAACCCGGCTGCTTTCGTGCATTTCCAATACGAAAGCCAGCCAGTGCTGGCTGAACTCTGGATGCTTTTTACGGGTAGCGTTGAAATGCTTGGCAAGGTGTTCAAGGTCTTCTCCCTGCAAGTCAAAAAAGGAGGCATACATGCCCAAAATTTGCAGGTGCTCGTCGTGCCCCTGAAACTCTGCATTTCCAATCAACTCTTTTAGAAAGGGCATCAAACTGGTATTGTTCAAACCCTTCTCTTCACGGTAAATCAAGAATTCTTTCAAAGATGACCAAAGTACCTTCAGTTCTCCCAAAGTTTTGGGAAACTCGGCTGTCATGTAGTTGAAGTTGACGAACTGTTTTTTGTAAATGGCAAGGCCCTGCTGGCGTCCCTCAGGCGTGTAATATTTATCCAGCTTTTGGCTCTGAAGGAAATAGCGTATCCGTTTATTTTCAACGGCCGAAATCAAGTTCGTGATCCAAATGTCACTACTCAACGCAAAGCCAACTTGGATGCTCTGCCCAATCCTTTTTTTCAGAATCTCAAAGTTTGGTGAATTACAGATTGCCATCAGGACGTCCTTGAAGTGGTCCTGTGGGCGGGTGTACTTGAACTGGGTGTTTAATTCGCCACGTAGTACAGAGTATCCGAGGATACGCGGCAGGAAAAGCCCCTCAAAAGCTTCGTTCATCAACATGTTGTCGAGAGAAACCAATTGTAATGGGTTGTCCGCAGCAACTTGGTTGTACAGCTCTTCGATTCTCGGCTCGAACAAATCCTTGAGTTGTTCGAAATATTCTTCTTCCTCTTCGGAAAGGTAATAGGCAAGCTCGTCGGACTCCTGAATCTCATTGGCGATGGCTTGCAAAACATCAACGTACTGGTCGTCTAATGGTAACATGACTTCAATATTTGAAAAGAACCTGGCTAGGCAATTAAGCCCGGCCAGGTTCTTTTTTTGATAATATAATTTCCCCGAAGGGTGGGCAAAGATAGGTTTGCCATTTTGATTAATCCAAAGAAAGCAGGGTTAGTTTTCAGAATTAACAAAAAAAGTCAAACTCAGGGTTTGGGCTGATAGTAAGGCAAGTCAGCGACGAGCTTTACGCCATTCTTTCCTTCTTGACCAATGATACGTTTGCTACGAACAAAAGTCTTAACACGGTCCTCAGCGAAACTTGGGTCACCCCGCCTTAGGCTTTCAACTTTCACCCGGTCCGAAGCATGAATGATTTTGCCATCACCAAGGTACATGGCTACATGGTTGATTCGCTCCTTCTTCTCAGGTGTAGCTTTTCTTCCAAAAAAAAGCAGGTCTCCAGGTTGAAGGTTTTTCCAGGTTACCGTGTCCGTTTCAACCAATTCTCCAACATGCACCTGCTGGCTGGCATCCCTCGGCAACTGGATGCCATTCAAAAAATACGACATTTTTGTAAAGCCGCTGCAATCCACTCCTTTTCCTGAAGTTCCACCCCACAAATACGGCCTACCCATCATTTCCTCAGCCGATTTGAGGATGTTTTCAGCAGTGGGTCGGCGTGACGAAAGCCAATCTTCAAGCGGCGACAAATGAATGGACTTCACGAAACCTGTTCTGCCATCAGGCATCCTGATTTTGGTAAAAGCGCTTTGGTTTTCAATTACTTGCACAATATTGCCTGCCAGTAGGTCGCTTACTTTGTTAGCTGATTCATCGGGTTTTTCAAAAGCGAAAACATAGTCTTGGACACAAATCGCCCGATTGGAGTTAGACCATTTTGCCAACTCGTCAGCTGTCATCAATTGCAGACCACCATCATCAACCCATCCAAAATAGTCGTCGGGGGACTGTACGAGGTAAAAGTCGCCTTGCTTTTTCCAAACACGCAGCGTGCTGCCAAGTAGCGCCTGGGTAGCAAGTTCTGCTGAGTGCTTTGGTTCAGAGCGCATGTTGCAGACTGATACATTCACGACACCAAAGTTTTTGCCATTAAGCGCCACTGAAGGCAAAAGCAAAAAGCTATCTTTGAAATTTATGCCAGCACTTTGAAGGCGGGCGGAAAGGGCTTCTTTGGCTGCTGCCAAATTTGTTTCACCGTAAACAACAAGTGGGTTTCCCTTGACCAAAGTGTCAATGCGAAACAGCGCAACTCGTTTGTCGGGAGCAAACTCCTTTCGGGTTTCTTCAGCAATTTGTTTCGCAAGCCGAACTTGGTACTTTTGCTGGCAGCCCATCCAAGCAATACAAATCATCAGCAGGACGAGACGGTGCATAACTGAGTTTTTTTCACAAAAGTATCATTGAATTTGGCTTCATTTGACAAAATACTGATCATTCAAACGGCATTTATTGGAGACGTCGTGCTGGCAACTAGCCTGTTAGAGAAGCTGCATCACCACTTTCCTGATGCCAGAATCGACTTTTTGCTACGGAAGGGAAATGAAGCTTTGTTTGACAATCATCCATTTTTGCACAAGGTTTTGATTTGGGACAAAAAAAGGAGCAAGCACTTCAATTTGCTTCGCTTGATTTTAAAGGTGCGAAAGACAAATTATGACCTGATTGTAAACTCACAGCGATTTCTTTCAACTGGTCTTTTGATGGGTTTTTCAGGGGCAAAAACGAAAGTTTGTTTTGACAAAAACCCGCTTTCATGGCTGGCAACTCATCAAGTAGCGCACACTTTTGGTGACAAGCACGAGGTTCAAAGAAATCTTGAATTGATTTCGCAATGGACTGACAACCAGGTAATTAAGCCAAAAATTTATCCTAGTGCCAAGAATTTTGAAGCAGTCTATTTTACTGAAAAATACATTACGATTTCGCCAGCATCTGTTTGGTTTACGAAACAATTTCCCAAAGAACGATGGCTAAAGTTTATGGACAGGGTAGGGGAGGACACTACTGTTTTTTTATTGGGAGGCCCTGGCGACCAAAGACTTTGCGAGTGGCTTAAAGGGCAAACGAAGCACCCGAAGATGATTGTAAAAGCTGGGGCGTTGACTTTTCTGGAATCGGCTGCTTTGATGAAAAACGCCCGGATGAACTACGTAAATGACTCTGCACCTTTGCATTTTGCGTCGGCGATGGATGCACCAGTTGCTGCGATTTTCTGCTCAACGGTGCCAGCTTTTGGATTCGGCCCACTTTCATCAAACTCTACTGTTCTGGAATCCACTGAAGAGCTAGCTTGCCGACCCTGCGGACTGCATGGAAGGGGAAGTTGCCCAAAAGGGCATTTTCGCTGTTCTAATATTGAAATTGAACGGCTATTGGCAAAATTGCCATGAAATCCTACCTTCACCCCTTCACAAAAACAATTGTAAATCAACGCTGTATGTCCAAGTACATCCTTTCGCTCGATCAAGGCACAACCAGCTCACGTGCAATACTTTTTGATAAAAAGGCAAATATTGTCGCAATTGAACAGCAAGAGTTCACACAGTATTATCCGAGGCCTGGTTGGGTCGAGCATGATGCCAACGAAATCTGGCAATCACAACTGAAAGTTGCACAGAATGTATTGATAAACAACAATATACAAGCATCAGAAATTGCTGCAATCGGCATTACCAATCAACGTGAGACAACCGTCATCTGGAATAAAATCACTGGGGAGCCCATTCACAATGCTATTGTTTGGCAAGACAGGCGAACCTCAAGCATTTGCGACAAACTGAAAGCTGAGGGGTTGGAGCCTCATGTACGAAAAGCTACTGGTCTTGTTGTGGATGCGTACTTTTCAGGCACAAAAATCAATTGGTTGCTCGACAATGTTAAAGGAGCTAGGAAAGAGGCAGAAAAAGGCAACCTGCTTTTCGGGACAATTGATTCATGGCTGATTTGGAAATTGACCGGTGGCCAAGTCCATGTTACCGACTATTCCAATGCTTCCCGCACGATGCTATTCAATATCAAGACACTGACTTGGGATGAAAAAATGTTGAAGGCACTTGACATTCCGAAATCTGTACTTCCAGATGTAAGACCATCGAGTGAAGTCTACGGTGAAACACAACCTAATATTTTTGGGGCTTCGTTGCCCATTTCAGGCATAGCTGGCGACCAGCAGGCGGCACTTTTCGGACAAGCTTGCCACACAAGTGGCATGGCAAAAAACACTTATGGAACTGGTTGTTTTATGTTGATGAACACAGGGACACAACCTGTGACCTCAAAATTCGGGTTGCTTACGACAATTGCATGGGGCTTAAACGGTGAGGTGTACTATGCGCTTGAAGGCAGTGTGTTCATTGCAGGAGCAGCTATTCAGTGGCTAAGAGATGGCTTGAAAATGATACAGGAAGCCAAAGACTCTGAATATTTCGCTACAAAAGTTGCTGACACCGAGGGAGTTTACGTAGTCCCTGCCTTCGCAGGTTTGGGTGCTCCATATTGGGATATGTACGCTCGTGGAGGAATTTTTGGACTAACGAGGGGTACTTCAAACGCACATTTGATAAGGGCAACACTCGAATCCATGGCTTACCAAACCAAGGACGTGTTGACCGCCATGGAAAAGGATTCTAAAATACAGTTAAAGGCACTTCGGGTAGATGGCGGTGCCTCCGCCAACAATTTTCTCATGCAATTTCAAGCTGACATGTTGGGCGCATCGGTTGACCGACCTAAAATAATTGAAACAACTGCATTGGGTGCCGCCTACTTGGCAGGTCTTGGAGTCGGTTTCTGGAAAATGAGCGACATAGCCAAAGGATGGCAGATAGACCGCTCCTTCCAGTCAAATATGAATGATGCTGAGCGAAAAAAGAAGTACAGCGGATGGCAAAAAGCGGTGAAGCGATGCATGGCATGGGAAGATTGAAAAATCAAGAGAGCCACTCTCGTTAAGATTTTTTTAACAATCGGCCAATTCAGAACAAAAAACAAAATCAGGGCAATACAGCGTTACTTTTACAAGCTCATGCGTTATTGAAAAGTCATTTTATTGGTAAATCAGGTCGTTTGATCAAATTTCAGAACATACTACCTGTACAACACTTCTCTATCTTGTAAACTTGGCATAAATTTGCCAATGTGCAAGACGAACAAATACTAATTTCGTTAGACTTTTCAATTTTAAATCACAATGCAGCTTAAAATCACATTCGTGTTTCTAGTGTTCGTGTTTTTTCTCGTTAGTTCTATTTCTGCTCAAAGTTCTGCATCAATTAGTTCAAAAGCATATTCTGGACAAATTAATGACCAATTGACCATCGGTGGAGAAGATTGGACTTTTTATCTAGACAAAGAAAGCAATGTCTATTACATTGATTTTGAGTCAATTAGTGTAAATTTAAACGATTTGAAAGTCTATGACAAACAAGGTGAGGTTGTGATTTCAGATAAATTGTGGGACTTGCCTGTTAACACGATTTACGAACTAGATTTGAACAACCTCCAGCCAGGGCAATACAAAATTGAGCTGCGTTCTTACACTGGCGTAATACAAAAAGAGGTTTCTGTTTCAGAATAATATTCTGTACGCTAATACAAAAAAGGCCAGCTGCAAAACAGCTGGCCTTTTTTGTTACACCTACCCCTAATTTGATAGGGTAGGGGGATCAACCCTCGAAATGGAAGGACAACGTAAATGTCCTAGACAAAACTTTGTCAATAACACTTGACTCCTCCAAGTTTTTGTCAAAAATCAAAATGTTGTTGAAGCCGTGGGAGAATTTGATTTCAGGTGAAAAAATGAAGTACGGCAAGAACATCTGAATACCGGCACCAAGTTCAAAGGCAAAGTCGTTGGGGGCAATTTTCACTAAAGTTTCTGCTTGCCTTGAGCGGGAGTCGCTGGCAACATCAAATGAATACTTCACACCAGCAATCACAAAAAGCCTTGTATCGTGGAATGGCGCAGATTTGTAACGTGCATGAAAAGGCATTTCTACAAAAACAGATTCTACTCTCCGTGCAAATGGTTTTCTATCGAAAGAAGTCGGAGAATAATTAATGTTCCGTTCACCAAAGGAAAGGGTAGGAAGAAACCGGACATCAAAGTTTTCACCGATTTTGAGGTTTGTCACGATACCTAAGTTGAACCCAGGACCTGTCACAGATTCTACTCGATTGATACTATCGTTGAGAACAAACTCCTTTGACTGGAAAACTTTAAAGTTGGAGGAGTTGTAAGCCAAGGTTATCCCAAAGTAGTAAGGTTTTTGGTTGAAATCCAAGAAGTTGTAATTTCCACGGGCCGACTGTGCAAAAACTATCGCAGATAGGCAGCAGGTTAACGTTGATGTTATGAGCAGTTTAGCCAAGAACTTTGCATTCATAAAAAGGGATGAATTTATTTTGTTGCAACGTACAATGTGCAAATTCCCAAGGTAAAAGGCTTAAAGCTGGCAGATTTGTAACCTATCTTTTCAAGTAGACTAACAAATTTATTGCCGTCAGGAAAAGCTTGTACTGATTCATATAAATAGCTGTAAGCTTTTGGGTCTTTGGAAGTGATTCTACCAATCACGGGCAAAAAGTTTTTGAAATAAAAGTGGTACAAACTCTTGAACGGAAACATGGTCGGCATTGAAAACTCGAGAATTGCCACCTTTCCTCCTGGCCTGAGTACCCTTAACATCTCTTTCAGGCCTTTTTCTAGGTTTTCAAAATTTCTGACACCAAAAGCAACGGTTACAGCATCGAATGTATTGTCTGAGAATGCAATATTTTCACTATCACCGGTCTGCAAATCGATGATAGGGGAGAGGCTACGTTTAACAAGTTTACCCCTTCCAACTTCCAACATTTCGTTTGAAATATCAATTCCAATGATTTTGTTTGGGGACAGCTGTTTGGCAGCCTCAATCGCTAGGTCTCCAGTTCCAGTAGCTACATCAAGTATCACTTGAGGCTTTAAATCTCGAAGCGCCGCAATTGTTTTTTTGCGCCAGCTAATATCGATGCCAAGTGAAAGAAAATGGTTTAGGAAATCATACCAAGGTGCAATATTGTCAAACATGGTTGATACCTGAGACTTTTTGCTACCTTGCTCACTGTATGGTTTAACTTCTTGTGACAATGCCATTTTATTTTGTTTGGCAAAGGTAACAAAAGGGCAATACTTAGGTTTAGGCCGAAAAAATGTAAACGTTAATTTAACATAATATAGATTATCAAAAAATACTCAACTGTGGATGCCGAAGCTGCTCAAATAGTTCAAGGTTTAGAGGTGGCACTTCACGGCCTCCAAAATACTTCCTTCTGGCAAGCTGTACCTGACTTCGAATAATTTCCGCAAAGTTTCCTTCGCCTTGCATTCGGTCACCAAATCGTGAATCGCCAAGTTGGCCTCCATGAATCGCCTTGATCCGATTCAATACTTTTTCAGCTCTTTCAGGAAAGTTCTTGCGAATCCAATCTTCGAAAATCTCACCAATATCGCCATTTAAACGAACGACTGTGTAGCCAAGGCTGCTGGCCCCAAGCTGAGAAGTGTATTCTGCCAATTTGAAAACTTCGTGGTCGTTTAGCCCTGGAATGATAGGTGCAAACATTGCCGATACTGGAATTCCACTGCTAGCCAATTTTTCAATCGTGAATAACCTACTGTGAACGCTTGCAGTTCTTGGCTCAAGCTTTCGGCGTAACTCTTCGTCAAGTGTCGTTACGGATATTGCAACCCTCACGAGATTTTGTGCCGCCATATTTTTTAAAATGTCGAGGTCACGCAACACCAAACTATTTTTCGTAATAATGCTAACTGGATGTTTATACCGCCACAGTACCTCCAAAATTGATTTGGTGATTTCGAGTTTTCGTTCGATTGGTTGGTAGCAGTCTGTATTACCTGAGAGCATTATCGGTGATGCTTTCCAGTTCTTGCTTCGAATTCTCTCCTCCACTAACTGTGCAGCATTTTTCTTATATAAAATCTTGGTTTCAAAGTCAATTCCAGCGCTATAACCCCAGTAATTGTGCGAATTCCTTGCATAACAATACACGCAACCATGCTCACATCCTTGGTAAGGATTGACAGACCATCCCATTGGCAAATCGGGACTATTGACACTGTTAATCATCGTTTTTGGATGTACTTCGATGTACTCGGTTCTTAATGGCGTAGCTTCAATTGAGGGAATGTCAGGCTCGTTTTCGTAAAACTGCTTGTCAAAACGGTTGGCAGGGTTGATTTGAGCTCCCCTACCCTTTTGGTATCCACTGTCAAAAGTATTTTTACTCATTTCACACAAATTGTTTACAAAATTAAACAATTTCTTTCTTTTGCCAATTATTTAAAATTATTTGTTTTAAAAAGTTGGCAAATTGATAGTCCAAAAGAAATACAACTCCTTGAAAGCACATTTTTCTCAATATTTGTGGCCTCAACCAAGCCTTCATGCACAATTGCTTCTTATCTGTAGTCATCGTAATTGAACACCGAGAAGAGATTCAATGCTTACCTAAACTTCTAAGCAACCTTTACGGTGAACTCAATGGTAATTTTTCCGACTTTGAGATTATCTTGGTTAATAATACCAACGGCCAGCGATTTGACGAGAAAATAACGCCGCTCGACACTTCACTGAAACAAAACATCTTTCTGCTAAACCTCTCATCGCCAGTGAATAAAAACCACGCAATTGTGGCAGGCCTTGACCGCTCAAACGGCGACTACACCATC
>CAYTZS010000051.1:0-27261 GCA_964442355.1 uncultured Saprospiraceae bacterium
TACTTGATTTCATGCGGGGGGATGAGGCGTTCGTTTTGGTAAAATATCATGAAAAACCCAACGCTTTCGAGGCTCCAGTCTTTTTCTACCGTGAAAAATCGGATGACGTCGTCTTGGTTTATGGTGCGTCGAACACGGGGTTCGTCTTCTCCCTGCAATAGGTAATTGCTGGAAAAAACCTTGTGTTCCTCGAAGTCAATGTCTTTTTCGATACCGAGCCAGTTGCCGATGCGGTGAAAAAAATGCTCTGGCTTCAATAGCATTTCAGGCATGGAAAGGCGCTTGGAGTTGATGAAAAAAACGGTCTGTTTAAAAGTGACAGCCGACTTTCCGGTGCTGACGGTGTACTTGTAATCGAAGATGTTTACCCGGTCTTCCATGAGCGGGCTGGCGTAGGACATCAAGTTGCTGATTTCCTTGCTGCCTCCCTTGTCGAATAGGTGAAAATCCCGAAGCAGCCCGATCAGGCCGTACTCGTCTTTTTCCGTAAACTCCATGCCCAACTCCCTCGCCGTTTGGCGAAGTTGCTCGGTGCGATCGTTGTCGCCAGAAAATTTGAACATATTGCCTTAGTCGTTGATTTTCAGGAGCTTACCACTCGCCGATAGCTGATTTTTTCCATCAAGGATTTGGTAAAAATAAACGCCTGATTGTAGCGCATCCAATGAAACGTTGTCGGTCTCGGAAGCCAATTTTTTTACCAAAACCACCCTGCCAGTGGCATCGAGCAAGCGGAGCGAATAGCTGCCGGGAGCGAAGTTCTTGAGTTTAAAAACCGCATAGTCAGTTGCTGGGTTGGGAGAAATGAGCACTTCAGGCTCGGTTGAGGCCACGTCGTTGTTGCTGCTCACCACGCCATTGTCCTTGTACTCCACCTGCTGTGCGACCGAGCCTGAGCTGTCTAGTTGGATTACGGCGATGAATTCTTTTTCGGTGTTGCTGATAAAATTATAAGTTATCAAGGTGTCTTTCCCCAATCCAGCGGCTGCTCCAGCTTGGTCTGTGACATCAATCCAGCCAAAAAATGAGTGTACCTCAAGGCGGGTTTCTCGGTACTCGGTGCGCTTTTCACGAAGTACGTCGTAAGTTCCACCGGGGATAGCGAGGGTACCGTAGGCATCAACAAGGTCGTTGCGGGTTGCCGCTACCCGGATTCGGATAGAATCGACGAGCGTTGTGGGTATCCCGAGGCTGTCCAAGATGCCGCCGGGGATGTCGGCAAGGGAGAACGCCACGTTGACACTGGTTTCAGCGAAGTTGTTATCTATGAAATTGAGGGGCGTCGTAAGTATTGGCACTGGTGGGGTAAACTTAAAAGTGGTCTGCACCGGAAAGCCACCTGTAGGGTCTTGACCGCTGAAGCCAAGATTGACGAAGCTGGTTCCATCGGCAGCGAAGTAAGTTTCGCCCTGCCCTCCTGCTCCGATAGTGACCAACGTAGCCGTTGGGAAGTCGGCGGCCGTGCTGCCCTCGCTGGCGGGCCTGAAGACGGTTTCCGACTTGAGGGTAGCTGCGAGGCCAGTAAAATCCCAGTTGGTAGGCCCACCCGCAGGGGTGATGATCACACCATCGGGGTTGAGGTCGGTGGCGGTTTTGAGTGTGTCGCCCGCTACCGGAAAAATGGCACTGGTGACGGTGATTTGAGCGTGCAGCCAAGCGGTGGCAGCTACGAGTGCTAGGATTGTGTATAATTTCTTCATTTTCAGCTTTTAGATAAATAAAAACGAGGTCAAACTACCGCTCGTTTGGTTGCAGAGCGGCTAAGTTTTATCAAAGGTAAATTGAAAAATCTTTGGTGTGTGCTAAAGTTTTGTGCTTTGGTGGGCCATGACAATTTGCAGGTAAATTACCTGCCTTGGCGGGTAGCCCTTACTTCCTGTGCCTTGAAATAAAGAATGACAAAGGAGGTACCCAAAGTAATGGTGTTGGCCAAGATAATGGGCAGGTCGTTTTTCAGCAAACCGTACGACAGCCACCCAACCGTGCCCAAGAAAACCATCGTGAACATGCTGAGCGACAAATCGCTGGTGCGGCGGGTACGCCAAGTCTTCACGGCCTGCGGCACGTAAGCGCCTGTCGTGAGGAAGGCCGAGACGAGGCCGATGATAGTGGTGGAGTCCATTGGCGGAGAAGTGTATTTTTGCGGTGCAATGTTACGGTGATTTTGACTGCCAATTGCCTGATTATTTGTAAACGCAGCCCCCGGCTGCACACTGCCAACTGACGAACTGCAAACTCAAAAATGCTCGACACCGCCATCGAATACCTCCGGGGCGTCGGTACCGTGAAGGCCGATTTGCTCAAAAAAGAACTCGCCATCCACACCTTTGGCGACCTGCTCCATGCGTTCCCTTACCGCTACGTGGACAAGACCAAGTTCCACAAAATCAATGAGTTGTCAGAAGAAAGCGGCGAGGTGCAACTCAAGGGCATCCTCCGGAAACTGGACATCATGGGGGAGGGCGGCAAGCGGCGGCTCGTCGGGCGGCTGCGTGACGAAACTGGCGTCGTCGAACTGGTTTGGTTTCAGGGGATTTATTGGCTGGAGAAGCAACTGAAGGTTGGAGCGCCGCATGTGGTGTTCGGGCGGGTGAGCAGTTTCAATGGCTTTTTCAACATCACCCACCCCGAAATCGAGGAGGTGAACGAGGAGAACATGGAAGCCGAGCGCACCTTCGCCCCGGTGTACCGCAGCACTGATAAGCTGAACGCCAAGGGCCTTGAAGCCAAAGGCCGCCGACGGCTCACCGAGGCACTGTTCGAGAAGCTGACGGCCAAAGACCTGCCGGAAAACCTACCCGATTATCTCCTCCAAAAAATGCACCTGCCCAGCCGCTATGATGCGCTGCGCTGGATTCATTTCCCCCCCAGCCAAAAAGAACTGGACGCCGCCACCAACCGCCTGAAATTCGAGGAGCTTTTTTACCTCCAAATGCGCCTGTTGCAGGCCAAGCACCGCCGCAAGACAGCCATCAAGGGCTATGTCTTCGGCAAGGTCGGCGAGCATTTCAACCAATTTTACAAGGAAAAACTACCGTTCGAACTCACGGGCGCACAGAAGCGGGTGGTAAAAGAAATCCGTGCCGACCTCGGTGCTGGCATCCAGATGAACCGCCTCGTGCAGGGCGACGTGGGCAGCGGAAAGACCGTGGTGGCGCTGCTATCCATGCTGCTGGCCCTCGACAACGGCTACCAAGCCTGCCTCATGGCCCCGACGGAAATCCTGGCGCAGCAGCACCTTATCGGCATCAGCGAGTTGGTGGAGGGGCTGGGCATCCGGGTGGATTACCTCAGCGGGAGCATCAAGGGGAAGAAGCGGGAGAAGATACTCGCCGATTTGCGAAGCGGCGACATTCACATCCTCATCGGCACGCACGCCCTCATCGAGGACTGGGTGGAGTTCCAGAACCTCGGCCTTGCCATCACCGACGAGCAGCACCGTTTCGGGGTGGCGCAGCGGGCGTCCCTTTGGAAAAAAAGCAAGCCGTTGCCGCCGCACGTGCTCGTGATGACGGCCACGCCCATCCCCCGCACCCTCGCCATGACCCTCTACGGCGACCTCGACGTGTCGGTGATTGACGAACTGCCGCCGGGCCGCAAGCCCATCACTACCTCGCACCGCACCGAGAACCACCGGATTCGGGTCTTTGGCTTTATGAAAGAGGAGATTGCGAAGGGCCGCCAGATTTACGTCGTATTCCCGCTCATCGAGGAGAGCGAGAAGATGGACCTGAAAAACCTGATGGAAGGCTACGAGGTGCTGAGCCGGGAATTCCCCATCGAGCAGTACCAAATCAGCATCGTGCATGGCAAGATGAAGCCAGCCGACAAGGACTTCGAGATGCAGCGCTTCGTGCGGGGCGAGACGCAAATCATGGTAGCGACCACCGTCATCGAAGTGGGGGTGAACGTGCCGAACGCCAGCGTGATGGTCATCGAAAACACCGACCGCTTCGGCCTCTCGCAACTGCACCAGCTACGGGGCCGGGTGGGCCGGGGCGCCGACCAGAGCTACTGCATCCTCATGACCGATTTCAAACTGAGCACCGATGCCCGTGAGCGCATCGCCACGATGGTACGCACGACCGACGGCTTCGAAATCGCCGAGGCCGACCTGCGCCTGCGTGGCCCCGGCAATATCGAGGGCACCCAGCAGAGCGGCCTGCTCAACCTGCACATCGCCGACCTGGCGCGGGATGGGGAGATTCTGCGGAATGCCCGTGAAATTGCGATGCGGATTTTGGAAAAAGACCCGGAGTTGCAGCACCCATTGAATGTGATGATGCGGGAGCAGTTGGAGAAGGATACGAAGCGGGGGAAGCATTGGGGGAGGATAAGTTGAAAATTGATTGCTTAACTATAAAAATATTTAAAATGAGTTTTGAAGAAGTGCCCAGTCTTGAGTTAGATAAAGATAGCTTACTTTGGAGGTATATGGACTTGCATAGATTCATCTATTTGATAAGTAAGAAAAAGTTATTTTTTTCAAGACTTGATCAATTTGATGACCCTTTTGAAGGTGTTACCAAGGAACTTATCGCAGCTAGATATAGTGCGAACAGAATCCCTTCAGGCGAGCACCTAAATCCATCATTTTCAGATGAAGAGAGGACATCAATCTTAAAGACTAAAGAAGATACGCTTGCTAATTATGAAATCCAAGCTTTGGCACAACAAAAAACTCAGTTTGTTAACTGCTGGTTTTCATCAAAAAGGGAAGCAATGGCGATGTGGAATATATACTCAAATCCTGATAGCATAGCCATTTCTTTTAATCGATCAAATCTAATAGAATACTTTAGAACAATTATTCCGACTTACGACTGGCCAAATCATCTTTTTATCTGTGGTTCTGTAGGTTATCAACGGATAAATCCTCCAGACTTTTACCATAAAGTTGACGATGTCATTTATAGTGCTTTAAAAAAGGATGAGACTTTTGATTTTGAAAAAGAATATCGGTTTCTAATTGTAACTCTTTTAAACCTAAGTGAATCGAATCCAACTTTTCTTGAAATTGAACTATCCCAGACTATCTTTACTTCCATGAGAGTTATTTGTCATCCTAAGATGGAAGAATGGAAGTTTAAGAACATCCAAACACTTTGCGGCATGTATCAAATAGGCGAACCAGAAAAGTCTAAAATTGAATTGAAATAAAGCTAACACAGTTGCCGCAAGGTACTGTCATTTAAACCAATGAACTTTGCAACCCCGCTCCCCATTCCTATCTTTGTAAAAATTCTCTACCATGAATCCACTGCTTGAACGTATTTCCGTCAACCCGAAAATCTGCTTCGGGAAGCCCTGCATCAAAGGCCACCGCATCTGGGTGTCCCTTATTTTGGACTTCTTGGCTTCCGGCAGCGACATCGAGCAAATACTTGAAAACTACCCGCAACTCAAGCGGGAGGATATTTTGGCCTGCATTGCCTACGGTGCGGCCATGTCGCACGAGCATTTTGTGGAACTGAAAATGGTTGCGTGATGGCTGCACTGAAATTGGACGAGAACTTCAGCCCTTATCTTGCGGAAATCTTCATTCAGGCAGGGCACGACACTGAAACAGTGCTTGGAGAAAACCTGTCTGGCGAACCGGATGAGGTAATTTCGGAACAGTGCCTTTCTGAAAAACGCTGCCTTGTGACACTTGACCTCGACTTTGCCAACATCATCCGCTTCCCTGCTGATAACACACCTGGCATCATCGTGATTCGCCCGAATCGTCCGATAACTTTGGAGGTTATGCGCTCCATGTCGGAAAAATTGGTGGTTGCACTTGAACAGAATGACCCCACTGGGTGTCTTTGGATTTTGGAACCAGATAAACTGAGGATGCGGAGGCCGAGGGGGTGAGATTCACGCCGCCTCCGCCATCTCCACCTGCAGCGAATACCCAAGCTGTTTCATCAAAGACTGGCAATCCTCCCAAGTCAAGCCAAAGCTGCGCACGTCGGCAACCCCCAACCTACCGAGCACTTCCATCAGCACGTCCATGTCTTTTTCGGCGAGGTTTCCTTCCATGATGGCGTTCTCCGACCAGTTCACCAGTTTTTCAAGCGACAGCTTGTGGTTGAGGTAGGCGAATATTTTTTGTGCGGCTATTCTTTTGGTTACGGTCATTTTCCTCCCAGTTTTTAAACTGTTTCTCGTTTTGTTGTTGCTTTTTGAAATCCATTCGGGCAGCAATTTAAAGAAAATTGGAGAAACAGGTTTGGTCGGTAATCAATTCAAACTCACCTTAATCCCACCATTACCTCAATTCAAATCAAAAAGAGTCCAAAATTCCCGCAGCGCCATCCCCGACGTCGATTGTGCCATTGTAAAAGTTTACAGAGCCATCCCCGATGTCGATTGTGCCATTGTAAAAGATTGCAGTGCCGCCCCAGTTGTGGCAAGTATTCCATATAGTTCTTGCAAGGACTATGTACATTGCGGGGCTGGGTGTTGGCCTAGTGCTTGGACTGCACCGACTCAGCAAAGCAATCAACCATTCAATATTTTTTATGAGCGTACAAGAACAAATCGAAGCCTACCTCGCCAGCCAACCTGAACCAAAACGCAGTGAAATGCAAGCGTTGCACCAGCACATACTTCAGGCGTTTCCTGGATGCAAATTGTGGTACTCGGATGGAAAGGACGATACCGGTAAAGTCGTGTCCAATCCCAATATTGGCTATGGGGCCTACACCATCAAATATGCGGATGGAACCACCAAGGAGTTTTTTCAGATAGGGTTGAGTGGCAACACTGCTGGAATTTCTGTCTATATCATGGGCATCAAGGACAAGACCTACCTACCACAAACGTATGGGGATAAAATAGGCAAGGCAAAGGTGACGGGGTATTGCATCAAGTTCAAATCGCTGAAAGACATCAATTTGGAGGTGCTTGAAGCTGCCATGCGGGATGGGGTGGAGGCTTCGCAACAAGCATAAGTAACAGTTCTGGCCAATTTGCAACTGGCCGTTCCACCCATCGCACCATAAGCGCCAATTGTACTTCACAAAACTGTGGAGGCACCTACGAGCACCTTCAGCCTTCTTTCCATCACACCCGCCCGCACCGGCCCTTCCCCCAAAAACTCTCCGTCCGCCTCTACCAGCACGGGCTGGTGGTCAGCCGCCTCCACCAGTATCTCCTCTACTTGGAACATGGACACCTTGGGGTGCCAGCCGATGTTGCCCGAATAAAAAAACGGTGTGATGAGCAGCACGCCGAGCTTGGAGATATGCCCGGCAAGGGTCAGTGCCAACTTACCGTCGTCGGGGATGGCGTGGGGCACGAGTTGCAGCCCGCCGCCGGAGTAGCGGCAGATGCCGATGTTGATGGTGTAGAGTGGCTTTTCCACGGTGTTGCCGTCAAAAACGACCCGGAGGCGGGGCACCCGGAACTCGAACAGGCAGCGGAAAATCAAGAGCAGGTAAAAAATGGTGCTCGAAAGCTGCATCTTGTATGCCTCCGAGCGGCGGGCTACGTAGGCATCATAAGACAGCCCGGCCACGTTGATAAAGTAGCGTTTTTGCTCGCCGCCGCCGTCGTGGTAGGTCAGCCAACCAACGTCCTGAAAGGTCGTTTGGCCGTTTTTTAAAAACTCGACCCACTGACTGGAATTTTTTGGGATGTGGTGCGTTTTTACCCAGTCGTTGCCGGTGCCGACGGGCATCAGCGTGAAAGTGACCTCATCCGGCGGGCAAGTGGTTTGGCGCATGATGCCGTTGACGACCTCGTGTGCCGTGCCGTCGCCGCCCACGGCCACCAAGTGGCGTCGGCCTTCGGCAATGGCCCGCTCGGCGAGCTCGGCAGCATGGAACCTGCGCTCGGTGAAAACGGCGTCGAAGGCGATACCCGAAGCCCGGAGCAGCGCCTCGATTGCGGGCCAGCGCTTGCGAACGGCACCGCCGCCACCCACGGGGTTGACGATGAAAAGCCAGTTTTTGGCCGAATTTTCGTTTTGTGGTTTTGACATTGAATTTTGAAAAGCCAAATGCGAAGCAAGAAATAAAAAATCCAGCGAACATGAAAATCCTGATGGTCTGCCTAGGCAATATCTGCCGCTCGCCGCTCGCCGAGGGCATCATGCAGCGCAAAATCAGCGAGCACGGCCTCGACTGGCAGGTGGATTCCGCTGGCACGGGTGCTTGGCACGTCGGGGAGCTGCCCGACCGCCGCTCCATCGCCACGGCCCGCCAGTACGGCATCGACATCACCCACCAGCGGGCCCGCCAGCTCAAGCCCCACGACCTCGACCGCTTCGACCTCGTACTGGCCATGGACAGCCAAAACTACCGGGACATCTTGCGCCTCGCCACCAAAAAAGAACAGGAAGAAAAAGTGCAGCTCATCATGAACTTCGCCTCGCCCGGCAGGAACCAGGCTGTGCCAGATCCTTATTGGGACGACAATGGATTTGAGCAGGTGTTTCGGATGTTGGAGGAGGCTTGTGGGAAAGTGGTGGAAAGGTTTGGGGTTAGTGTCGCATCACTTCCAAAAGTCCCGTAAACCGCTTCACCGCCTTATCATTCTTCACCGCCATGGCTATCGCCTTCTTCGAGCCGACCAGCACCACCAGCTTTTTTCCCCTCGTGATGCCCGTATAAATCAGGTTGCGGTAGAGCATCATATAGTGGCCCATCACCAACGGCATCACCACGCAGGGGCACTCGCTGCCCTGGTATTTGTGGATGCTCACGGCGTAGGCCAGCGTCAGTTCGTCCAGTTCGGTGAAGTCGTAGAAGACCTCCCTGCCATCGAAGAGCACTACCACCTCCTGCTCCGTTTTGTCAATCCTCTTGATGCGACCCACGTCGCCATTGTAAACGTCCTTGTCGTAGTTGTTCTTGATTTGCATCACCTTGTCGTCCTCATGGAAACTGCGGCCCATTTTCACCAGCGGGTCGTAGCTGGGGTTCAGTTTCTTCTGCAAAATATCGTTCAGGTTGCGGTTGCCGATGGTGCCCCGGTTCATGGGGGCCAGCACCTGAATATCGTCGAAGGAGTCGAAGCCATACGCCTTGGGCAGGCGGCTGTCCACGAGGTTCACGATGAGGTCGGTCAGCTTGTCGGGGTCTTCCTCCTCCATGAAAAAAAAGTCGCCGCCCTTGTCGTTGCTCAGGTCGGGGTATTCACCAGCGTTGATGCGGTGGGCGTTGGTGATGATTTTGCTGGCGGCGGCCTGCCGGAAAATCTCGGTGAGGCGGGTCGTCGGTATTTTTTCGCTCAAAATCAAATCCTGCAGCACGCTGCCCGCCCCCACGCTCGGCAACTGGTCCACGTCGCCGACCAGCATCAACCTCGCTGTGGTAGGCACGGCCTTCAGCAGGTTGAACATCAGCACCGTGTCAATCATGCTCGCTTCGTCCACGATGAGCAGGTCGCAGTCCAGCGGGTTCTCCCGGTTGCGCTTGAAGCCGTTGATGTTGAAGTCGAATTCCAGCAACGAGTGGATGGTGCTGGCCTTCAGTCCCGTTATCTCGGACATGCGCTTGGCGGCCCGGCCCGTTGGCGCAGCCAGCATTATTTTCTGCGTCATTTGGTGGCTCACCAGCAGGATGACCTTCGTGATGGTGCTCTTGCCCGTGCCCGGTCCGCCCGTGATGATATGCACCTTTTCCGTCAGGCTTTTTGCTACCGCAATTCGCTGGTTTTCAGCCAATTGGATGTTCAGCTTCTCCTCCGCCCAGACCAGTGCCTCCGTGGTTTTTACGCTCCGCAATGCCGAGGTTCCTCCCTGTAATCTTTTCAATTCATTACCGATTCCCTGCTCGCAGACATGGAAAACCTTGAGCCAAACGCAGGCCGTCAGTGTCCCGTCAATCGTCAGCGGGGCCGTCACGATGCGCTCCTCCTGTTCGATGGCGGCGAGGCGGGCGGCCACTTGATTGGCCTCTACTTCCAGCAGTTCCTGTGCCTTTTCGAGGAAAAGATTGACGGGATAACAGGTGTGGCCGTCGTTCGAGAGGTCATTCAGCACGTACTCCACCCCGGCGTCAATGCGCATGTCGCTCTCCTTGCCGATGCCGAGTTTCTGCGCCGTCTTGTCAGCGGTCTTGAAGCCGATGCCCCAGATGTCACGGGCGAGGCGGTAGGGGTTTTCTTGCAGCACGGCGATGCTTTCCTCACCGTAGGTTTTGAACACCTTCTGGGCGTAGGTGGGACTGATTTCGTACTGCATCAGGAACGACATCACCTCCCGGATGGCCTTTTGCTCCGCCCAGCCCGCCGTGATTTTTGCGTAGCGCTTCGGGCCGATGCCGTCAATTTCCATCAGTAAATCGGGGGTCTGGTCAATCACGTCCAGCGTCTTTTCACCGTAGCGCAGCACGATTTGCTCCGCAAAATGCTCTCCGATGCCCTTTATCATGCCGCTGGCCAGGTACTTTTGGATGCCCCGAATGGTGGCGGGCTGCGTGACCTCGTAGGTCTGCACCACGAACTGGAAGCCGTACTGGGTGTCGTTTTTCCAAGTACCCTGGCACTTGAGCGTCTCGCCCACCTGCACCGAGGTCATCGTCCCGACGACGGTGGTCAGGTCAGGCTTGCCCGGCTCTTGCAAGCGGGCCACTGTCCAGCCGTTCTCCGGGTTCTGGAAGGTGATGCGTTCGATATGGCCGGTTATGGTGTCCATTTGGGGCAAATATCTGGGAAAATGGGGAGTGAACGTTGCCAGTTGTTCAGTAACTTGGTCAAGTTCTCAAAGTATCGTCCCAAATGGGAAAAGCACAGCACCAAATGCGAAATCATCTGCCAAGGTATTGAACCTTCATGAGGCAGCTTCAAAAACTGTATAAAATTGGGTACGGGCACAGCGAAAGGTCAAGAGATCGGGCGGGCGCACTTCCCCATTCGAACCTTCAAACACAGATTCAGATGAAGCAGTACAAGCACCAATTATCGGCGGGTCGCCATGCTGATTGATTTTGTGCCTTCCATTTTACCAGTATTGTACCCGAAAAGTTTAGGGCTATTGCAGGACAGAAGCAGATATCTACCCCTTCGCAACCACCTCCACCTTCAAGTTCAGCTCTTTCAACTGCGCCTCGTCCAGCGAATCCGGCGCATCAATCATCATGTCCCGACCCATGTTGTTCTTCGGGAAGGCGATGAAATCACGGATGCTCGTCTGGCCGCGCATCACGGCGCAGAGGCGGTCGAGGCCGAAGGCGATGCCACCGTGCGGCGGTGCGCCGTACTCGAAGGCACCGAGCAGGAAGCCGAACTGATTTTCGGCTTGTTCAGGCGTGAAGCCGAGCAGGTTGAAGTTCTTCTCCTGCAAGGCCCGGTCGTGGATACGGATACTGCCGCCACCGATTTCCACGCCGTTGAGCACGAGGTCGTAGGCATTGGCACGCAGGTTTTTCAGCGTCTCATGGTCGCCAGACATCATCTTTTCGGCGTCTTCGGGCAGCGGTGCTGTGAACGGGTGGTGCATCGCAAAGAAGCGCTGCGAATCCTCGTCCCACTCCAGCAGCGGGAAGTTGACGACCCAAAGTGGCTTGAAATCGCCCGCCTTCATCAGACCCATGCGGCGGCCCATTTCGAGGCGAAGCTCGTTGAGCTGCTTGCGGGTTTTTTCGGCTTCGCCAGAAAGTACGAGCATCATGTCGCCAGGTTTTGCGCCCATTTTATCGGCAAATGCCTGCAACTGGTCTTCGCTGTAAAACTTGCTGACGCTGCTGCGAAAACGACCAAATTCGCCGTTCGGGTCGGCATTGTATTTTATCCAAACCAAACCCTTCGCCCCGATTTGTGGGCGCTGCATCCACTCGGTGAGGTCCTTGATGTCTTTGTTGGAAAACGATTCAGCCTGTCCTTCGGCGCAAATGCCCACGACCAATTCAGCGCTGTCGAAAACGGAAAAGCCGTGGCCTTGGGCTACGCTGTTCAGCTCGCAAAACTCCATCCCGAAGCGGATATCCGGCTTGTCGGAGCCGTAGCGGGTCATGGCTTCGTCGTAGCTCATGCGGGGGAAGTCGGCCATTTCGAGGCCCAAAACGGACTTGAAAAGGTGCTTGGTCAATCCCTCGAAAGTATTGAGGATGTCCTCACGGGTCACGAAGGCCATCTCGCAGTCTATTTGCGTGAACTCAGGCTGGCGGTCGGCCCGCAGGTCTTCGTCCCGGAAGCATTTCACGATTTGGAAATACTTGTCCATGCCTGCCACCATCAAAATTTGCTTGAAAGTCTGCGGTGACTGCGGCAGTGCGTAGAACTGTCCCGGATTCATTCGGGATGGCACCACGAAGTCACGGGCACCTTCCGGCGTGCTCTTGATGAGGTTCGGCGTCTCGATTTCGATGAAGCCCTCGCCGCTGAGGTGCTTGCGGGTCTCGATGGCCACTTGCGAGCGGAACATGAGGTTCTGCTGCACAGGCGCTCTCCGGATGTCGAGGTAGCGGTACTTCATACGCAGGTCGTCGCCGCCATCGCTTGTGTCCTCGATGGTGAAGGGCGGGGTCTTGGAGGCATTGAGGATGGTGAGGTCCTTCACCTCGATTTCGATATCGCCAGTGGGGCGGTTGGGGTTCTTGCTGGAGCGCTCCCGCACTTTGCCGGAGGCGCTGATGACGAACTCACGGCCCAATTTGCGGGCCTTGCCGCAAAGCTCGGCGTCGTCGTCCATATTGAAAACGAGTTGCGTGATGCCGTAGCGGTCGCGGAGGTCCACGAAGGTGAGGCCGCCGAAGTCACGCCCAATTTGCACCCAGCCTGAGAGTTTCACTTCCTGTCCAACGTGTGAGATGCGGAGCTCGCCGCAGTTGTGTGTACGATACATGAGGTGGAGTTATGAGTTTTGGGTTAGTGAGTTTTGGGTTATGAGAGTCGCTTGACTTGATAACTCAAAACTCACTAATTCAGAACTTTTTAAAAAAGTGCGCAAAAATAGCAGCTTCTACGCCAAAAGAATTGGTGAGTTTTGAAATTTGACACGTTTTTTGAAATGGAGGGGTAGCTTGGCGTCTCTGACAAAGATTTGGACACCGCTCAGAACACCAGCACACCGCATCCCCCGCCGATTTCGTCCCCCTTTTGTTCGTTCAATTCAGTGGAATTAATGGCAAACCATATATTTGCTATCCGTTCGCACACGACTTGGCAGCAACTTTTGCTTTCACCCTGTTTTTATTTTGCCAAAAACGACAGAACAATTGAGATGAAAAGGAATTTCCTGTTTTTCGCACTCACACTGCTTTTATTAGCTTTTACGGTTCCCAAGCTCAGGCCCACGGTTCGTGGCAATTATCCAAGCAATTATTTTCAAGCTCCGGTAGCCCAGGCGCTGCTCCTGTCCGGCACGTTCGGCGAGCTGCGGCCCAACCATTTCCACGCAGGCATTGACATCAAATCTGCAAAAGGCGTGGTCGGCGATGCCGTGTACTCAGCCGCCGATGGTTTTATCTCTCGAATTAAAGTGGACAAAAGCGGCTACGGAAACTCCCTCTACATCAGCCACTCGAACGGTTACACGACCGTGTACGCACACCTCGACAAGTTCAAGTCCGACATCGAAAAATTCGTGAAGGCTCAACAGTACATCCAAGAGAAGTTTGAGGTAGACATTGACCTGACGCACGATAAATTCCCCGTTTCACAAGGTGATGAGATTGGCAAAATGGGCAACACTGGCTCCTCGAACGGAGCCCATCTGCACTTCGAGGTGCGGGAGACGAGCACCGACAACCCCATCAACCCGCTGCTCTTCGGCTTCCGGGTGGTGGACAACATTGCCCCAAAAATGCACTCGCTAAAGGTTTATTCGCTCAACGAGAAGCGGGAAGAACTCGGCTCAAAAGCAGTGACTTTGATAAAAATCGGCGACACCTACAAGGTGAAAAACGACACTGTCCAACTAGACGCTGGCCAAACGGGGTTTGGCCTCAAGGTTTACGACCACTTCGACCGGGTGAGCAACTGGAACGGCATCTATGAACTAACGGTGTACAGAGACGACAGCTTGATTTACGATTTCAGCCTCGAATCTTTTTCTTTTGAAGAAAGCCGTTACATCAACGCCCACTGCGACTACGTGGAGCGGGTCACCAAAAACAGCTACTACAACCGCTGCTACTCGCTGCCCGGCAACAACTTGTCCATCTACCGCCACAAAGCCAACAACGGCGTCGTGGAATTGCAGGAAGGCCAGACCAGCAAAATAACCATGGTGGCCGCCGACGTGGCCGGCAACAACTCCACGCTGGAGTTTTGGGTGAAAAGGAAACCCGAAACGGCCAACCTGCTCCAGCCCGTTGCCAACAAAAATTACGACTATATCCTGCCCTTCAACGAGGGCAATATGATACGCACCGAGGGCCTCTACCTGCACATGCCACCCGGCACCCTCTACCAAGACCTCTACCTGAAATACGATGTGTCGCCAGAACGCTCCAACGGATATTACTCCGCCGTACACCACCTTAACAACAGCAAGACGCCCGTTCACAACTTCTTCGACATCGGCATTCGACCTACAAAGTCCATCCCTGCCGAGCTGAAACCCAAGGTGTTCGTGGCCTACTGTGAGGGCAGCAAGGTGCTAAATTGCGGTGGCCGCTGGGAAGATGGCCTGCTTAGGGCCAAAGTCCGTGGCTTGGGCGAATACGCAATCCTTGTTGACGAGACGGCTCCGGTCATCAAGCAGGTTGTTTTTGGGCAAAACATGCAGAACTACAAGCAATTCACCTTCAAAATCAGCGACAACGTGGCCGCTGCCCCGAACGTCGAGAGCCTGAGTTTCGATGCTCATGTGGATGGCCAGTGGATACTGATGGAATACGACAAGAAAAACGGCACCATCACCCACCGTTTTGATGGGGTCATCACGCCGGGCGAACACAATTTTAGGCTGGTAGTACGGGATGCTGTGGGGAACGAGGCAGTGTTTGAAAGGAAATTTTTTAGGTGAAACTTGTGTTTGAGTGCTTATGTGTTTTTGGAACTGTGCAAATCAGCACGACCCACACAAACACTTAAGCACCCAAGTAGATTACCTCATCAATCGCCGATAAATCAAGTACTGTCTTGCCGCTGCCATTGGGGTCGGGGTAATACATTGGCTTCCACTTCACGCCAAACAGAAACTCCTCATCGCAGTAGGAGCCATTGGCAAAAATAGTCTGCGAAAAAGACTCGTCAAACGCCTCCACCAGCACGATAACTTCGACGTTCATCTCCTTCAAGTCTTCGGGCGAGCGCTCGAAAAACGGGCTTTCCTCATCAATCGGGTGAACGATGTTCCAGTTCAACGGCAACATCACCACCTTCTCCCTTTCCAATTTCAGTCTCGAAAAGCGACGCTGTTTAGTGCCATCGGGGTTGGTGTCCACCCACGACATGGTGAGTTTCACATCCAGGTTGATGAGTCGGCTGTTGCGTCGGTTAGCAAGGCGAAATTGGAAGCTGAGGCCCTCCCGATAGGGCGTGATGATGGCGTTTTTGCTGAAAACAAGCTGTGATTTTGGCTTCGAGAAACGGACAAACAACAACCCCGTGGCCAGTGCTGCCGACATCAAACCGACGAGCGCAATCGAAGCTGCAACGAAGTTGGTGGAAACGCAGGAGGGGCTGATGCTGCCGTAGCCCACGGTCGTGAAAGTTTGCACACTGAAAAACCATGCCTGCTCAAAGTTCTCCAGCCAAGTGCCCATTTTTACACCACTGAGGCACTCCATCCCAATCCAATTCAGCAGCAGCGCAAACAAAATATTGACCACCACGAAAAAGGTCACTACTACTGTGAAAAATCGCCCCCAAGTCATTTCCACGAGGTCTTGGTAGGGGCTCCATGCCCGCTGCCCGACCCTTTCAACGTTGAAGCTACCGTCCTTGGCAATGAGCCTGTCACGGTCGCCAGTGATGCGGTTGCCGAAACCGAGGTCGTCGGTTTCCTTGATTTTGCTGTTGCGGAAAGGGTTTTTAATGGCCATCAACTACCCGGTTTACTCAACCAAATGGACTTGGTGGGCTTGGAGTACGTCCTTCGATGCGCCAGCTAGGCTCACGATGGCCACGATTTCGCAGTTTTCTTCTTTCCAGTCGCCCGGAACTGTGTAAGTAAAACTCTTTTTTATTTCAGCACCAGCGGACAGCGACTCGGTGATGGGGTTGCCGTCGTAGCTTGTCAGCATGTCACGCAGTACGTGCATGTGGCTATAGTCGGCCTGCGGGGTAGAACTGGCAGGCGTTATTTGCAAATCCTTGATGTCATTTTCGGTAATCATGATGCTGAGGCGAACATCGGGGTCGGTGATGGCCTCGTCCACGTACAGTGTGACGTCCAAGGTGAGTTCACGGCTGCCCGAGTCGAACTCAGGCTCAATGTTGATGCGGACCTTGGGCGCCACATCCATTTCCGAAGCGATGTAGCCAGCCCAGTCGCCTTGGCCAAGCTGGAGGTCGAACTGGCCTGGATAGAGCTTGCGGTTGACCACCGCCGACGGAAAACCGAATGGCTCGTTGAGGTAGCTCAAGAGTTGGGTGCCTTCGTCTGTCCTGAAATCATACTGGCTTTCCTGATAAGGATTGGTGAAATCACCAGCATGAATAGATACCGCAATCAGCTGATTGCCATGCAGTGCCAGCAAGTCACGGATGAAGGCAGCACCCGCTGGGCACTGCACACAGCGCACGCCCGTGAACTCCTCGATGATGACCTGTCGTTTTTGGTCTTCAACGGGATCGGTGCCACCGCCGCCACCGCCAGCCATAGAGCCGGTTACTGTTGGTGAAATTTCATCGCAAGCACTGAGGAAAAACAGAGCAGAAACAAAAAAGAGAATATACTTTTTCATGTTGTTGCATGGTTGTATTGCCTCGTTGTTACTTTGTTGAATTGCTCGAAACACAATTCAACAACATAACAAATCAACAATTTTAGAATCTTTAAAACGTCGAATTGACAGACATTTTCACGCCGCTGAAAGCAGGCTCCAAACGGCAAATACCGCCAGAGCAGACCACGCCTTCCACTTGTTTCACATAACTCAGCGAAAAACGGTTGGCTTTGTGCGTGTAAAAAACATCGA
Source organism: uncultured Saprospiraceae bacterium (assembly GCA_964442355.1). Lineage (GTDB taxonomy): Bacteria > Bacteroidota > Bacteroidia > Chitinophagales > Saprospiraceae > UBA6168. The sequence goes on from CAYTZS010000051.1 coordinate 17,022, forward strand.
AACGAGGGTAATGGATTTCTTTCTTTTCACCCGTGTTGAAATCAACGGCTGACTCCTTGCCAACTGCTATGTTGTACATGTCCGAAACCGTGATGGCCCAATGCGGTGCCAGTGTAAACTCCACGAGGCCGAACACCCAATCGCCGTAGTCTGACTTGACACCGTGGTCTTCAGACATGAGCATGTACTGCGACTCGAAGCGAATAGAAGTCTTGGAATTGAACTTGTAAAGGAAGTCAAAATAGGGTGTGATGGTCTTGGCGGGTGCTGCGTCCGGCTTGCCAAAATAGACCTCTAAGTTGTAGTCCTGAAGTTGCACCCCTGTCGTGAGCGTCCATTTACGCTTGTATTTGTAATAAATTTCGGTAAAAATCTCCCGATAAAGCTGGTCGCCGTCCAAGTTGGTGATGTTTGAAAAATTGGCGCTCAGGCTGAGCTTCTTGTTCACGGCATAGCTGGCATCCACTTGGAAAGCCTGCTCCCCAATGAACTGAGTAGCAGCAGCGTAACGAGCCAACAGCCTGTAAGTATTCACCCTGGTCATGGGCGGAATGTAGTGCATCAAGCCCCTCACGCCTTCCTCTTGCGGGCGGGTTCTTGAGTCGAAGTTTTCCGTTCGTTTGCCTTCCACCGTTATGCCAAGCCCCTTTTTTGCGTAGCTGAGGCTGGAATAAATGACGCTCCCTGACTTATTGATGTACCTGCCAATCACCGTGTCGCCAGATACCGTGACTCGTTCTCCGAGTGGGTCGTACATTACTTCTTTGCTCTTTGCTGCCGTTTCAAGGTACCAAACGAAAGGCCCAGCAGTGAGCGTGTTATAAAATGAGAAGGCGTAAGCATTGTAATTGGGTCCCTCCTTGCCTAGTGTGTCCGGGAACATATCTAGGATATCGCTTTTGCTGTAAGTGTTCAGCGTGGCCACAAGGTTGTTCATCGAGCCATCGTCGAGGGTGCGGGCCACTGCACCAAAGCCCGGTGCCAGTGTGACTTTGGACGAGTCTGTACCGATGAAACCGTCAAATGCTGCCCCCCGGATTACGCTGCCGTAAGTGTCGAATTGCTGTTTCTGGCGACCAGTGAAGCCTTTCACCTTCCAGTTGTCCGTCAGGTCATAAGTCACTTTCACGCCGTAAAGTGCTTGGTCAATGGCCAGTGGGCGTTCCTCGTATGCCCGGAAGATGATGCCACTGCCGATGATGTCGTAGATATAACCGCCCGTGATGCCGAGCTTGTTGATTTTCTTCGAAACATACCATCGGCCGATGCCAATGCCCGTGAACGTACCGGTTGGGTTGAGCAGGTTGGAGTTGTTGAACATGTCGAAGCGGATGCCCATGTCGAAGCCCCAGTTCTGGTAGTTGAGGTTGAGCCAAGAATCGGCACCAAAAAGCTGGCGATCGTACTGGGGGATGTCGTATGCCCCAATCAAGGAATCCCGCATGAAAAAATTGCCATTGAGTTGGAGGTTGCCGGAGAGCCGACCTTGGTTGGAAGTGGTTTGTTCGTTTTCAGCCTCTTGCGCAGTGACGCTTTGCAGTGCGAGCGTCAAAAACACGATTGGCAGCCAAAATCTTGGAATCATGTTGGAAAGGTTCGTTTAATTTCGCCCACAACAAGTTAAGGGCAGGTTAATCAAATAAAATAGCATGGATTTCAGTGGATTTAGGGGTAGTTTTGCACTCCCAATTCTTCAGCCCATCAAAGGTAGCCAATGGGCTGCCGCAAATTTATTTTTTACCACTTAAATATCGAAAAATATGAAGCAAGCGACAATTTCACTGTTCCTCATTTTGTGCTTCGCAATGGTTGCAAAAGCCCAGAAAAAAGTGCCAGATGTGAACGTGAAAACGTTGGACGGCCAAGTCGTCAACCTCAAAGAATACGCTGCCAAAAGCGGCAAGACGCTCATCATCGACTTCTGGGCGACTTGGTGCTCACCTTGCAAAAAGGAGTTGGATACCGTAGCCGAGGTTTACGAAGAGTGGCAAAAAAAATACAACGTGGAGCTGCTAGCCATCACCATTGACAACCAGCGTGCCCTACCAAAAGTACCCGGCATCGTAGAGTCAAAGGGCTGGGAGTACACAATTTTTTCTGGCAATGAGGAGGACATGCGCAACGCCTTCAACTTTCAGACCATTCCGCAAACGCTAGTTGCTGACAAGAACGGCAACATCATCTTCGAACACAACGGCTACGTGGCCGGCGACGAAGAAGAACTGGAACAAGCCGTGGCCAAGGCAGCTGGAAAGTAAGTTTGATGGCACGTCAGTGGGCAGTCAATCGCTACTAAATCAGCTTGATTGCCCACTGACAAGCGCCAACGGGTTCGCTTTTTAAGCCCACTGACCAAGGAAAACATTTACTAAACCTTTTGAAAAACAACAGTTCGAGCAAATGTGCAGGCTCCGGCTGCCAACTGCCCCTGTTTTAACTGCCAACTACTATGAGCTACACCCCCACCAACCTGCCCATCACCGCTTGGGCAGAAGATGACCGTCCTCGTGAAAAGCTACTCGCCCAAGGTCGCCAAGCACTTTCCGATGCAGAACTCATCGCCATCCTCATCGGCTCTGGCAGCCGCAACGAGTCGGCACTGGCACTCTCGCAGCGCATCCTCGACTCCGTGGGCAACAACCTGAACGACCTCGGCAAGCGCTCCATCGCCGAACTGATGAAGTTCAAGGGAATCGGCGAGGCAAAGGCCATCACCATCGCAGCGGCACTGGAGCTTGGCCGCCGCCGCCAAGCCTCCGACCTTCCCGAACGCCCAGAAATCCGTGGCAGCCGAGACGCCTACCACATCCTAGCACCGCTGCTGCTTGACCTCGCCCACGAAGAAAGCTGGGTGCTGTTTCTGAATAAGAAAAACAAGGTCATCGGCAAGTCAAAACTGAGCATCGGCGGCACGGACGCCACCATCATGGATGCCAAAATCGTTTTCAGGAAGGCGCTGGAAGGCATGGCAGCCGCCATCATCGTAGCGCACAACCACCCATCGGGCACCCTACGGCCCAGCCAAGCGGACATTGATTTGACCAAAAAATTGAAGCATGTGGGTGAGTCCATCGCATTGCCGCTCGTTGACCACCTCATCATCGCCGATGGCGGCTACTTTAGTTTTTTAGACCAAGGTTTGATTTAAAATACCACAGGCCATCATTACAGAATAGCTTCTAGGCTGTAGTCAAGCGGGCTGCACATGTGCCATGAAATAGTTTTTTCGACATACATACTCTTCCTTTTTTCATCATACCAAACGGATTAGCTACCTTTGTCACCGATTTAACAAACATATTTTAGCAAAACCCTGCCAGGAAGTTTTTATTCAAAATTGAAAACCCAAAGCATTGATATTCAACCGCTTAGTTTCCAATTCATTGCAGGTCGAATAATCCCCTGGTAGCTACCGTAATTGGAAAATTGAGAAATAGGAAATTGGGCACCGCTTTTGGGCGACGTGAAATTGCAATTCCATAATTTCAATCAATTTCAGATTACAAGGTGGCAGAAGCACACGAAGCCGTGGCAGTCAAAAAAAATCCGAACCAGCTTTCATTCAAATTAGGCAACGACGACCGCATACCGAAGCTCTTGGGCGTGGTGCTGCTACTGGTTGCAGCTTACCTGTTCATTGCGTTTTTCTCCTACCTTTTCACTTGGACTGACGACTACGCCGAGGTAAACAACAAGCCGCTGGGCGAGCTTTTCAGTGAAGGCTTTCAGGCTTCCAACATGCTGGGGAAGCTGGGAGCCATCGTCTCCAACACGTTTTTCTGGTGGGGGTTCGGCCTACCATCGTTCATCCTCGTCTATCTCGTGGCCGTTTTCGGTTGGTCAATGGTGAAGCGCATCCCGCTGCGGGCGCACCGCATGTTGTTGCGGCAGTGGTTGGTCATCATGTTGCTGGCTTCGGTGTTTTTGGAGTTCATTTTTGGCAACGCTACCTTCCCTTGGGGCGGTGCCTTCGGCGAACGGGTGAGTACCCTGATGACAGGCTTCGTGGGTGTACTGGGCATGGCCGTGTTGTTTTTGGCCATTTTCGTGGGCATCATCGTTTGGTTCGTCAATCCCAATTTCAACGAACTGACCCCGCAAAAAGCATGGTACGAGACCAAACTTTGGTTCAGCGACATTTTCAACCGCCGTTACACGGGCCGCAAACCGCAACCAGCCTCCAACACTGCTGGCACTGACGACTTCACCGACCCCTCCAAACGGCCACAGCCTGTGCGTCCGAATGTTGTAGCCAAGCCTGAATTGGTCGAAGACGACATGGGCTTCAATCTGGTTGACAAAACCAGCAACGACAAGCTGCCCTCACTCAAACCTGGCGACTCTGATTTTGAGATTGCGGAGCCAACCCCCACGGTCGCAGAACCAGAGGCAGAAGAACTGCTGTCGCAAATCTCTACCGTGCCAGCCTCAAAGATTCCTGTACAGCAGCCCTCGCTCTTCCCCGAAATGGCCGTCGCACAGGACTCACCGAACTTTAGCGAACCTTACGACCCAACGCTGGAACTTTCATCGTACGAGCATCCCGTCATGTCACTGCTCTACGACTACGCCGAACAGAAAGTCGAAATTGACAGGGCAGAACTGGAGGCCAACAAGGACCACATCGTCGAGACGCTGCTGAACTACAAAATAGAAATCGTAAAAATCCGGGCCACCATCGGCCCTACGGTCACGCTCTACGAAATCGTGCCGGCACCTGGCGTACGTATTTCGAGGATAAAAAACCTAGAGGACGACATCGCACTGAGCCTTTCGGCCCTAGGCATCCGTATCATCGCTCCGATTCCCGGCAGGGGCACCATCGGTATTGAGGTGCCGAACAAGAACAAGCAAATCGTGGCACTGAAGGAGCTGCTCATGTCCGACAAATTCAAGCGCTCAAAAATGGACCTGCCCATCGCACTCGGGAAGTCCATCAGCAACGAGGTGTTTGTGGTGGACTTGGCGAAGATGCCCCACTTGCTCATCGCAGGTGCCACAGGGCAGGGTAAATCGGTGGGTATCAACGCCGTGTTGCTCTCGATTTTGTACAAAAAACACCCGTCGCAGGTCAAGCTGGTGCTCATTGACCCAAAAAAGGTCGAGTTGTTCCCCTATGCCCGGTTGCTGAACCACTTCTTGGCCTTCCTCCCAGGCCAAGAAGAACCCATTACCACTGACACTAAACGTGTAGTAAATACGCTGAACTCGCTCGTCATCGAGATGGATACCCGCTACGACCTGATGAAAAAGGCCCATGTGCGCAACATCGGGGAGTACAACGACAAGTTCGTGGCCCGCAAGCTGAATCCACAATCTGGCCACATGTTCATGCCGTTCATCGTGCTGGTGATTGACGAGTTCGCCGACCTCATCATGACGGCAGGCAAGGAAATCGAGCTGCCCATCGGGCGGTTGGCGCAGTTGGCTCGTGCCGTGGGCATCCACCTCATCATCGCCACACAGCGCCCTTCGGTGAACATCATCACGGGCGTCATCAAGGCCAACTTCCCGGCCCGCATTGCCTACAAAGTTTCCGCAAAAGTGGACTCCCGAACCATCCTCGACGCCAGCGGTGCCGAGCAGTTGGTCGGTCGTGGCGACATGCTCTTCTCAGTGGGTGGCGATATGGTGCGCCTCCAGTCCGCCTTTGTGGACACACCAGAAGTTGACCAAGTAATAAAATTCATCTCGGACCAAAAAGGCTATCCTGAACCATTTTACCTGCCTGAGTACCACGGCGACGACGAGGAAATGGGCGAAATGGGCAGCTTCGACCCCAGCGACATGGACGACATGCTCGTGGAAGCAGCACGCCTTGTGATGCAAAGCCAGCATGGTTCTACGTCCATGATTCAGCGTCGTTTGAAGCTCGGCTACAACCGTGCTGGACGTATTATGGATCAATTGGAAGCGATAGGCGTGGTGGGGCCTGCAGAAGGATCCAAACCTAGAGAAGTTTTATTATATGACGAGATGGAATTGGAACGATATTTGGAAAAGTTTAAATATAGGAAATAGGAGGCAAAATCCTTGAACGGTGTAAGATTCGTCAAGGAAATAATCAAGCCCGGTGAACGCAAGTTCACCGGGCTTTTCCTTTTCTCCTCATTTTCCCAAAAAGCTTTCGAGAAAAACGGGCTTATTTCTCCTTGGCTTGCGTCTCTGGCAAAGCCTCTTCGATTGGCGCTACGTCTTCAAGCATGTCTTCTGGTGCCATATTTGGAGCAGCACTTGCTTCTTCCATCATCGCCACAATCTCTGGACAGACTTTGCGCAATGCCTCCATTGCTTTGTCCTCAGCCTCTTCGCCTTCAATCGTTCCGTGCTTTTTCTCCAATGCTGCAATGCAGGCTTGACCATCTTCATCAATTTTTTGTCCTTTGGCCAGCATGGCCATCACCGAGTCCTGCTTTCCAGATTCGAACATAGCTGTGATTTCTTTCTGAAAGTCGGCCATTGGCTTCATGCACACGCAGAGATCGTCGGCGAAGGCTTCGTATTTGTCTTTTTTCGGGGCGCAGCTCGCAGCCAAGATGGCTACAGCAACAAACAGTTTGGTTGAATTTTTCATTAAAAAGAATTTGAAAGTTTCGCAAAGGTGGGTAATGCCCCCGGCAAAACAAAACAAGCTCCCAAAAAGCCAATGAAATGACATCCTAGACTGTGATTTGCCTATTTTTGGCCACTCCAATTTCTCAATATCAATTTTCAATTCTTCATTCATGAATTATCCCCACCTCTTCGCCCCCCTCGACCTCGGCTTCACCACCTTGCCCAACCGGGTGCTCATGGGCAGCATGCACACGGGCCTTGAGGAAACGAAAAATGGCTTCGAGCGGATGGCTGCCTACTTCGCCGAACGGGCAAGAGGTGGCGTGGGACTTATCGTAACTGGGGGAATAGCCCCTAATCGGCAAGGGTGGGTAGCGCCCTTCGCCGCACGCATGACCAACGGCTCGCACGTTGCGGAGCACCAGAAAGTGACGAAGGCCGTACACGCCGAGGGTGGCAAAATCTGCATGCAAATCCTGCACACCGGACGCTACGGCTACCACCCACTGGCGGTGGCACCTTCGGCAATTCAGTCCCCAATATCCCCGTTCAAACCGTGGGCGCTCACGGGCTGGGGCGTTCGTCGTACCATTTCGGCCTTTGTCCGCTGCGCTAAACTGGCACAGGACGCAGGCTACGACGGCGTGGAAATCATGGGCAGCGAGGGCTACCTCATCAACCAGTTCATCGTCTCGAAAACCAACAAACGCACTGACGAGTGGGGCGGCACTTTCGAGCAGCGCATCCGTTTCCCCATCGAAATTGTGCGGCAAGTACGGCAAGCCGTTGGGCCGAACTTCATCATCATCTACCGCCTCTCCATGCTCGACCTCGTAGAGGACGGCAGCACGTGGGAAGAGGTGGAACTTTTGGCCAAAGAAATCGAAAAGGCCGGAGCCACCATCATCAACACGGGTATCGGCTGGCACGAGGCCCGCATACCGACCATTGCTACGATGGTGCCACGGGCAGGCTTCGCTTGGGTGACGAAGCGGCTGATGGGCAAGGTGGGCATCCCACTCATCACTACCAACCGCATCAACATGCCCGAAGTGGCTGAGCAAGTGCTGGCCGAGGGCTGCGCCGACATGGTGAGCATGGCCCGCCCCTTCCTTGCCGACCCTGAGTTTGTGAAAAAAGCCGCAGAAGGCCGCCGAGACGAAATCAACACCTGCATCGCCTGCAATCAAGCCTGCCTCGACCACACGTTCAAGCGAAAAACAGCAGCCTGCCTCGTGAACCCACGAGCCTGCCACGAGACGCTGATGCCTGTTTTGCGCAGCGACACAAAAAAGAAAATAGCCGTGGTGGGCGCTGGCCCTGCTGGGCTGGCGGCTGCTACGACGGCAGCGAAGCGGGGCCACGAGGTTCATCTTTTTGAAGCCAGCGGTGAAATTGGCGGGCAGTTCAATTTGGCGAAACGCATCCCCGGCAAGGAGGAATTCTACGAGACGCTCCGCTATTTTGCGAAGCAACTGGAAGTCACGGGCGTTACGCTCCACTTAAACACCAAAACGACCACCGAAATGCTTGAAAGCCAAGGCTTTGCGGAAGTCGTCATCGCCACGGGCGTCGCAGGCCGCAGGGCAGGCATTGCCGGCGAAGACCACCCAAAGGTGCTGAGTTATTCAGAGTGTTTGCTCCGCAAAAAGCCAGTTGGGAAGTCCGTCGCCATCATCGGGGCAGGGGGAATTGGGTTTGATGTGGCGGAGTTCTTGGTCAATTACCCGACCGATGTACCACTTCAATCCTTCAATCCTTCAATCCTCCAATCCTTCACCTCAGAATGGGGCGTTGACATGACCTACGCCTCACGTGGTGCCATCACCAAGCCGCATCCCGAAGCACCAGCCCATGAAATTTACCTGCTGAAACGCTCGGAAGGCAAGCACGGTGGTACCCTCGGCAAGACTACGGGCTGGATCCACCGGGCGAGCCTGAAAATGAAAAAAGTGAAAATGTTGGCCAAGGTTGAGTACGTGAAAATTGACGACGAGGGCCTGCACATCTTGCACGAGGGCCAGCCGAAACTGCTGCCCGTGGACAACGTAGTGGTTTGTGCTGGACAAAATTCCGTGCGTGATTTGTACGATGCGCTGTCGGCGAAGGGCATGGCCGTCACGCTCATCGGCGGAGCAAAGTTGGCCGCCGAGGTGGATGCCAAGCGAGCGATAGAGGAAGGTGTGAAATGGGGTTTGGCCGTCTGAAAAACAAAAGGCGCTTCGGATTCCGAAGCGCCTTTTTAAGTAGTTGAAATTCCATCAATTCTGTTCGACCTCGATGCCGACCGTCAGTTCATCTGTCAGTTCGATCGAATCGCCAGCGACACTGGCTGCCAGTTCCAGCGAATCCGCCAGCACCTCCGCCTTGATGTACTCCCCGAAACCCGCCACCGCAGTCGCTACAACGGGATGGTTTTCAATTTTCACATTGATGCGGTCGGTCACATTGAAGTCCTTGTCTTTGCGGATGTTCTGGATGCGGTTCACGAGGTCACGGGCAATGCCTTCGGCCTCCAGTTCCGGTGTCAGGGTCACGTCGAGGGCCACAGTGAGTGGGCCGTCCGAGGCGACTTTCCAGCCGGGCAGGTCTTCGGTCGTCACGACCAAGTCTTCCGGCGTGATGTCGTAAGCCGTGCCATTGGCTTCGATGGCCATTTTACCTGCCTTTTCCAAAGCGTTGATTTGCTCATTCGTGAACTGCGCAATTTGCTCGGCGGCAGCCTTCATGTCCTTGCCGAGCTTGGCGCCGAGGGTCTTGAAATTGGCCTTCGCCTGTTTTTTCAAAAGCCCCGAAGCATCGGTGATGTACTCGATATGCTTCACGTTGATTTCGCTCAAAATCAACTCCTTCACGCCGTCCACCTCTGTAATGAAGCGCTCATCGAGCACGGGCAGCAGGATTTTTTGCAGCGGCAATCGAACCCGCAGCCCGTTCCCCTTGCGGATGCTGAACGCCAGCGAACAAATGCGCTGGGCATAGTCCATGCGGCGCTCCAACGCCTTGTCCACGAGCGCTGGGTTCGGCTTCGTCAGGTCGGTCAGGTGAACGCTGTCGTGGTGCAGTGGGGTATTTTTTTGCTTCGCAATGTCCTTGATGGGAGCGGTCAAATTGCGGTACAGCCAGTCCGAAAAGAACGGTGCCACCGTGCTGGACAATTGTCCGACGACCATCAAACACTCGAACAGCGTCTGATAGGCGGCGTTTTTATCGTCGCTCATTTCACCCCGCCAGAACCTGCGGCGGCTGAGGCGCACGTACCAGTTGCTCAGGTGTTCGTCCACGAAATTTTCAACCAGACGGCAGGCCCGGTGTGGTTCGTAGTCGTCCATTGCCTCGTGGTATTCGGCGACGAGCGAGTAGAGTTTTGAAATCACCCAGCGGTCGAGTTCCGAGCGCTTGTCGTAGGGCATCACGTTGAACTCGTCCATCTTCCAGCCGTCGAGATTGGCATAGAGGGCGAAAAAATTGTAGGTATTGAACAGCGTGCCGAAGAACTTTCGCTGCACCTCAGCGATGCCATCCACGTCGAACTTGAGGTTGTCCCAAGGGGCGGCGTTGGAAATCATGTACCAGCGGGTAGCGTCGGCACCGTACTTCGCAATCGTTTCGAAGGGGTCAACGGCATTGCCGAGGCGCTTCGACATTTTGTTGCCGTTCTTGTCCAGCACCAAGCCATTCGACA
>CAYTZS010000052.1:0-27200 GCA_964442355.1 uncultured Saprospiraceae bacterium
CGAATCCAGGGTGGCATTTCGCTGTTGAGCGTCAGCGAACCCACGCTTTTTTCATGTGCGCCAAAACTGCTGAACATCTGGTAGGTCTTGAAACTGGGCGCTTCGCAAGCCTCCTGCACGGTCATGTTGAACTCCACCATGTTCAGGAAAAACTGCAGCAGCAACTGGTCCTGCTCATCGCCGGCCTGCTTCGCAAACGAGAGGAAAGGCTTACCGTCCTTCATGGCGAGGGTGGGCGTGAGGGTGACACGGGGGCGCTTGCCCGGCTCCACCACATTGAAAGGGTTTTCCTTGGGGTCGAGCACGAAGGACTGCATCCGCTGGCTCATCCCGATGCCCGTGTTCCCCGCAATGCAAGCGGGCACCCAGCCGCCGCTCGGCGTGATGGACACCACCCAGCCCTCGTCATCCGTGGCTTCGATGCTGGTGGTGCCTGCGGCAAAATCCTCCAAAAACTGCTCGCTCAGCGGCGCTTCCGACTTTGGTGAATCGAGGCTGCCATTGCCCCAGTTGTTCAGCAAATCTAGGTAGGGATTCGTTTTTCCCTCAAAAGGATAAGGGTCGCCAGGGCCAGCTTTCGGGTCGTTCCTGTCCGGGTTGATGAGCTTGCTGCGCTCCTTGGCGTAGGCTTTCGAGAGCAGCCCGGTCATGGGTTCTTCCGGCGCAAAAGCAGGGTCGCCGTAGTAAAAATCACGGTCAGCAAAGGTGAGGTTCATGGCCTGGTACAGCGTGTGGATGTACCGGGTCGAGTTGTAGCCCATGCTTTTCAGGTCGAAGTTTTCGAGGATGTTCAGGGTCTGGAGCATGGCCGGGCCTTGCGTCCACTGCTGCAATTTATAGACCTCGATGCCCTTGTAGGTCGTCATCACTGGCTCTTCGATTTTCACTTTCCAATTGGCCAAGTCCGCCGCCGTTATCAAGCCGCCCTGCTCCTGGCAGCCACGGACAAACTCCTCGGCAATGTCCCCCAAGTAAAATCGGTCATTGGCTGCGTAAATTGCCTCCTTCCTCGTCATGCCGCTGTTCAGTGCCTGCCGCTCAGTATCCACCAATTTTTGAAGCGTGGCCACCAGGTCGGTTTGCTCGAAGATTTCGCCGCCGGACGGGGCTTCCCGCTGCTCGCCGAGGTGGGGCAGGAACACCTTTTTGGAGTACGGCCAGTTTTTGATTTCCGCCTTGTTCCGCTCAATGGAATTGGCGGTCTGCGCATCCATGGGGTAGCCCACTGCGAGCACGATGGCAGGTGTCAGCACCTCGGCGAGGCTCATCGTGCCGTACTCGGCCAGCATGGTCATCAGGCCGCCGGGCGTGCCTGGCGTCGCTGCCGCCAAAGGGCCAAATTCAGGCGGGTATTTCATCCCCTTTTCCTTGAAAAAATCAGCCGTAGCACCCGTCGGGGCGACGCCGAGGGCGTTGATGGCAATCACTTTTCGAGTATCCGGGTTGTAAATCAACGCCTGCGTCTCGCCGCCCCAACTCAGCACGTCCCACATGGTACAGGTGGCTGCGAGCATGGCACAGCCCGCATCCACGGCATTGCCACCTTTGGCGAAAATCATCGCACCCGCCGTGGCCGCCAACGGCTTGCCCGTGATGGCCATCCAATGCCTGCCGTGCAGCGGCGGCTTTTGGGTGGTGACGGGAAGGTTGTTGAAGGATTGGGCGTGGGATTGGAAATGGATGCCCGGCAAAAGTAGGGCGGCTAACAGGAAGGGTTTTAGTATTTTCATAGGAAAAGATTTTAGGTAATTGTTGCTTGTTATTGTGACTTGGCGATTTGACGGGGATGATGTTCTGGCTACAATCGATTCATTTAATTTTGGGCTTTAAATTACTTTTAAGTGCCGAAAATTTTTCTTTGATAAACCTCAATGAATCAATGAATTCTGTCTTGTATTCTGAATCTTCCATGTTACACGAAACTTCTTCTCCTTCTATCAAAACTATTTCAAACCAATCAAAACCTTGTTTAATAAGGTCTCCAATCCCTCCTGCAATAGCTTTTCCCAATCCCGCACCAACAGCATAATGAAATGGAAAGATAATTTTGAAAAGCGTTGATTTTGACCTTTCAATAAACCGCTTTCCTTTGCCAATGAGTTGATATAGCCAACCATTCTTAATGGCTGAATCCTCAATCTGATTTTTTCTTTCAAAAAGTGCAAAAACTTCGGGGAAGTTGAGTTTTAACTCTGAGATATATGTATTCATCTCAGAATTCTCTTTTCTTACTTCAACGGTCGTGGTTACAATCACGAGAGAAGCTAATCTAGGAGAATGCAATGCCGTGTTTACAAAAACGGACAACCACCAATAATATATGAGTATCACCTTGCCATAAACTATATCTACATCTGAAATTTGTGCAAACTTTTCCCCTCTTTCATTAAAAACTTCTTCCCCTCTAATGTCCAATTTATGGGATATAGCATCCCTTAGTTGTCGAAAAATCTCTTTCTGACTTCCAGAAAGCCCCAGTCCTTTAAAATGCTTAAAAATCTCTGTTGGCTCTACATTGGTATTTAGCGATATTTTATTCTTAGAAAGTAAGCTTGCTGGAAACTGTAAAAATCCACTTAATTCCCACAGAAGAGAAATAATCTCCAGTTTCTCGGTTAAACTGATATTTTCCTCTTTTTTTAAAGCATTTAGGACTCTAAACTTTGCAAAAAAGGTAGTAGTAATAGGATTCCTTTTCAGGTATGCCCTTAAAAAGTTAATCAGTTTTAGAGGGTCGTTTTCGACCATGCCCATAAAGCTTTTGAGGACTGCTTCATTTTGTTCCTTCAAGTCTGGGAAGGACTTGTTCAACGAATCTAATGTTGTATCATACCTTCTTCCAAAGTCCATTGGGCGTGATTCTGTAGTTTTTAATTGAGATAGAATTGCAAGTTGCGGACCTTGCTAAAATTGAAAAAAAGCGGCATCCCCGAAGGAACACCGCATTTGTATCAAAAAACTTTTTGGTAAAAAATCAATGTCGAAACTAAGTAGGCCCTGACTGCCCACTGTCGAACTGCCAACTCAAAGGCTCCAGCCCTTCCGGTACTCCCGCTTCACCCACTGGTTGGCATCCGCAAAATTTTTGCAAACACCCTTCTCGGCGTCCCAATCGAGGCGCACACGGCCGGGGTAGTCATAAGGCGCCCACCAGTCGGGCTGCTTGCCTTTTTGCAGCTTTTTGATGTCGTAACAGCGCACGGCGAGGTTGCCGATATTCAGCGTCTCGGTGAGCGGCACGGCGTACTCGAAGGGCGAAGTGGCCTCGCCGTTGCCCTTGCAGGCATCCGCCCAAATCTGCTGGTGCGAGCCCTTGCGGCGGGGCAGCCAGGGCTTCGGGGCAGTGGCCTCCTTCATGCGGCTGGTCGGCAGCAGCGTCGGTTTCTCCCCGAAAATGCCGCACATCATCTTGCCCTTGGTGCCTTCGAGCAGCACGCCGCCGTCCCAGTTGCCGAAAGGCTCGTCGGAACCCAACTCGGCTGGGCGCATTGGCCGCAGGCCACCATCGTACCAGAAAAGCTCGAAGGCGAGCATGTTTTCACGGGCGGCAAAGTCCATTTTCACGAAACTCGAAGGCGGGCAGGAGTCGGTGTAGTTTTGTTCAACGCCGTTGAGCCAAACGGTGCTGGTGCTGGCCTCCACGGCGGTGGGCAGGTGCAGTTTCAGCGCCCGATAGACGGGGTCAACGAGGTGGCAACCCATGTCGCCGAAGGAGCCGGTGCCGTAGTCCCACCAGCCACGCCAAGCGAAGGGCAGGTAGGCGGGGTCGTAGTCACGGTATTGTGCAGGGCCGAGCCAGAGGTCCCAGTCGAGGGTGCTCGGCACTTTTGCGCCGCTTGGGGGGGTGGGCACGCCCTGCGGCCAAACGGGGCGGTTCGTCCAGATATGGGCACGGGTCACGTCGCCGATGGCGCCGCTCTGCACCCACTCCACCAGCTCCCGGTTGCAGTCCATCGAAGCGCCCTGGTTGCCCATCTGCGTCACGACCTTGTGCTTTTGCGCAGCCTTCAGCAATTCACGGCCCTCCCAGATGCTGTGTACCAGTGGCTTTTCCACATACACGTGCTTGTTGCGGGTGATGGCGGCCATGGCCGCAACGGCGTGGGTATGGTCGGGCGTGGTGACGACGACGGCGTCAATCTGCTTGTCCTGAGCGTCCAGCATCTTGCGGAAGTCGCGGTAGCGGGGCACCTTCGGGAACATCTCGTAGGTTTCCTTTGCCCGTGCATCGTCCACGTCGCAGAAGGCCACGAGGTTCTCGGTGTCCTTCAGGGCATCGCGGTGCGAATTGGCCCTGCCGCCTGCGCCGATGAGGGCGATGTTCAGTTTGTCGCTGGGTGCCTTGAAGCCCCGGCCCAGCACGTGCCTCGGCACGATGAAGAAGGCCGCAGCGCCAAGCCCGGCGGTCTTCACGAAGTCCCTGCGTTTGAGGGAGTTTTTCTTGTCGGTTGGTGTAGTTGACATGATTACCTGATAGTTTTTTATTAAAAAAGCCTCAAACGCCGAGGCGATTGAGGCCGTTAATGTAGGCCGATTTTAAAAATTGGCGGCTTAAAATTTTAGCAAAATGGGCGGTGTGTCACGGACTGACTTTTACCAACTGATTTGTGCGCACTTCACCCTTTCCGTTCGAAATGCGCAGGAAGTAAGCGCCTTCCGGCAAATGGCGCTGCACGAGGTCGAGTTGGAGGGTTTGCAGGCCAGTCGGCAGTTCCATCGTCTCGGCAAAGACGAGTTGGCCGCTCCCGTTGTGCAGTTGGAACTGGAAGGGTTCGGGGGTTAGCACTTCCATTTCGACGTTGATGGTGGAGACGAAGGGGTTGGGATAGGTGTTTATTACGATTATACTAGCCTCCGACAAAACGGGTGGCGACTTGGCAGTTTTAGGCAAAAACTCCTCTTTGGCAACGTAGGAAACGCATCTTGTTAAGATACAACGGCTGACACTAATAAACGTCACCTCCACCACGGGCAAGTCAATGCCGGGGGTCAGCCTGAAAATGACAGGCTGGGAGGCAGTCGCTTGCTGCCACAGCAATGACGTCGCTTGATAGCCAACGAAGGAGGCCGTGAGTTCCGTGGCCAGTTCTTCTTCTGGTAAATCCACCGAAAAACGCCCTTCCAAATCCGTCACAGTCCCGATCCCATTTCCCAAAAGCACCGTCGCAAAGGGAAGTGGCTCGGCTTTTTCGTCGAGCACCATGCCCTTGATGGGGTGCTTGCCCTGTGCAGAGGCGGTCATTGAAATCAAAGTCAGCATGGCCAAAACAGTGGTAATCTTCCTTTTCATAAGCTCAATATTTTTGTGAAACAATGCCACCAATCTATGCCTCATTGCCTTGTGCCACTTGCCAATCTTTTTCAAAAATCAGGTTTCTGAAAACGCAGAAGCGGCTGCCGGGCAAATGCCCAACAGCCGCTTCTGCCATGTATTTCGAATTGGCAGCTGGTGTTACTGCTCCTCCGCAGTACCCGTTATCAATTTGCCTTTCTTCACGCTTTTTTCGAGCTTGCCCACCTGCTCCTCGGCGCGCTTGATGGCTTCTTCCCGCTTTTTGATGTCTTCGGGCTTCATCTTTTTGGCCTTTTTGTCTTTTTCGAGCTTGGCCTTGGCCTCCTTGATTTTCTGCTTGCCTTTGGCGACTTCTGCTTCGCCGTTGGTGACCGCATCGGCGGCACGCTTGTGCTTCTCTGGATGCTTGGCACGGGCTTCTTCGGCGCGTTTTTGGCCAAATTCACGACCGCTCATCTCGCCCTTGTCCTTACCGTAGGCGTTGCCTTTGCCCTCGCCTTTGTAGGCATCGCCCTCATTGTGGTCATCGGCTTGGTCGTCGTCCTTGCCTTTGCCAGCTTGTTTTTGAGCCTTGTCAGCGCTTTTCTGAGCCTTTCCAGCTTCTTTCTGAGCGGCTTTTTCTGTTTTATCGGCTTGTTTTCCAGCCTTTTCGGTGCCTTTCTGGGCCTTGTCGGACGCTTTGGCAGCCTTTTTTTCAGCTTTTTCCTCTTTCTTTTCCTGGCCCTTGCCTTGTTGTGCAAACAGCGAGTTGGTGGTGGCAGTGAAGGCCAAGAGCAGCATGATGGCGAACAATTGATGAATCTTCATTTTGAAATTTTTTTTGTGAAAAAATCAGGACTGTGCCTTGTTCAGCTTTGCATCAAAGCGAATCAAGCGCCGATTGAAGTGCCTTTGCCTCGTGCTCGATTTCGTCGGATGTGGCATCGAGTTCGGTGGCAAGCGAATCAACCGGGGCAGCGACTGCATCCTGCATGGTTTGAACGGTGTCCTGAACAGCTTCGCCAGCGTTGGTCTGCTCGGCACCGCCCTCGCGGCAAGCAGTCGCCAAAACGGCAGCGGCAATGAACAGGATGGAAAGCATGGAAATGGTTGTCTTTTTCATGTTGTTAGGTGAATTTGCTTGTTTGACGATGATTGTTGAAAAAGTCTCAAACTGGAATGTTAGTGAACGGTTAAAACATCTCGGAAGCAAGATTAACAACTAAATGCCATTGCACAGCGATTTTGTTCACTTCGCACACGCTCAACGGGCAGCTAGCTTTTAATCGAAAAAAAACAGCTGCTGATAGATTTCAAATGGTTGCCAAACAGCCAAATGGGTTACCTTGGCGCACCATCTATCACAGAGAAAAACAATGGAAAACAACATTCTACGACTTCAGGGTGTGGTGAAAAGCTACGGCGACTTCCGAGCCGTTGACGACGTGACCTTCGACATCCCCAAGGGCGTGGTCTTCGGCATGTTGGGGCCGAACGGCGCTGGCAAGACCTCGCTCATCCGCATCATCACCAACATCACCAAAGCCGACAGCGGGCAAATCTGGCTAGACGGCGAGCCGCTCAACAGCCGCCACCCTGAGCAGATTGGCTACATGCCCGAAGAGCGGGGCCTCTACAAGAAAATGAAGGTCGGCGAGCAGCTCACCTACCTCGCCCGCCTCAAGGGGCTCAGCGCCGCACAGGCCCGGCAAGAGCTTGGCTTCTGGTTCAAACGCTTCGACATCGTGGGGTGGTGGGACAAAAAAGTGGACGAGCTTTCCAAGGGCATGCAACAAAAGGTGCAGTTCATTGCTACGGTGCTGCACAAGCCCAAGCTGCTCATCCTCGACGAGCCGTTCAGCGGCCTTGACCCCATCAATGCCAACCTCATCGAAGCGGAAATCCGGGAATTGGCCCGGAACGGCACGAGCATCATTTTCTCCACGCACCGCATGGAGCAGGTGGAAGAAATGTGCGACCACATCGTGCTCATCAACAAGGGGCGCAACGTACTGGAGGGCAGGGTGGCAGAGGTAAAACAGCGTTTCAAGGAAAACCTTTTCAGCATCGGGTACGAGGGGCAGCTGCCCGAAAACCTGCCGAATGCCGACCAATATTTTTCCGTCAAAAACGACCAGAGCCACCAACTGACATTGCAGCTTGCCGATGGCTCGGCCACGAACGACGTGCTGAAATACCTTATCGGGCAGGGCGTCCAAATCCGGTCGTTTAACGAGATTCTGCCGAGCATCAACGAGATTTTTATCCGGCGGGTCAACGAAACCGTCGGGGCTAAGCAGTAGGCCCATTCAATCCTTCAATCCCCTTATCCTTCAATCCTTCAAAAAATGGACAAACTTTGGCTTATCGTTCAACGGGAATACCTGACGAGGGTGAAAAAAAAGAGCTTCATCCTCATCACATTGTTGTCGCCCATCCTCTTCGTGGCGCTGTTCACCATCCCTGTGTTGGTGACGCTGTTTGCTGGCAAGGAGAGCAAGTCGCTGATTGTTCGTGACGACTCCGGCATCTTCGTGCTGCCGTCAGACACTTCTGCCAGGACAAGTTTCACGCTGTCAAAAGAGCCGCTCGACGTGCTCAAGGCCAGCTACAAAAACATGGGCTTCGATGGCGTGCTTTACATCCCAGCACTGCCAGCCGGCGGTGAGAAAATGAAGCTCCAGTATTTTTCCGAAGGGCAACTTTCGTTGAGCGTGGTGAGCTACGTCTCCGACCGGGTAGCCGAACTGGTGGAGGCAAAAAAAATCAAGGACGCCGGGTACAGCGAGGAGGTGATGAAAAACTTCAAGACCGATGTGGACATCGAGCAGGAGGAGCTGGCCTTCAACGAAGCGGGCCAACTCGTGGAAACCGGCAAAAAAAGCAGTGCTGAACTTGCCACGGCCATCGGGTTCATTTCCGGTTTCGTGATTTACATCGTGCTCATTTTTTACGGAGCAATGATCATGCGCTCGGTGATGGAGGAGAAAACGAACCGCATCGTGGAGGTCATCATCTCGTCTGTGAAGCCCTTCCAGTTGATGATGGGCAAAATACTCGGCGTGAGTGCCGTCGGTCTGACGCAAATGCTGATTTGGATGGCCATGACCTTCGTGCTCTCTTCTGTGGCAACGGCCTTTTTGGGCATGGATCCCACTTCCGTGCAGCCTTCGATGGGGCCGATGCAACAGCCCGGCTCTGAGGAAATGGCCTCGCAGACCGCCATGGTTTTCGAAGCACTGGCCAGCCAAAACTGGTCTTACATCCTGCCGTTGTTCCTGCTTTATTTTGTGGGAGGCTACTTCATTTACGCCTCGTTGTTTGCCGCCGTGGGTGCCAGCATGGGCGACGACATGGGCGAAAGCCAGTCGCTTTCGATGGTGGCCATGGCACCCATCATCTTGTCCATCATCCTCATCAGCCCGGTGATAGAGAACCCGACCAGTGCCTTGGCACGCTGGGCATCCATTTTCCCATTGTCTTCTCCAGTGCTCATGCCAGCACGGTTGGCATTTGAGCCGCCGCTTTGGGAGGTGCTCCTCTCATTAGTGCTGCTGGCAGGCTCAGCGGTATTTTTTATCTGGCTATCCGGCAGGATTTACCGGGTCGGTGTATTGCTTTACGGTAAAAAAGCGACACTGGGCGAGATGGTGAAATGGACGTTTTCGAGGGAGTGAGCGGGGTTACCTATTTGTTAGCACCTGCATGAAGTCCCAAGCGACCAGCAGCGTTTCGCCTTCGAAGTGCAGGCCAGTTGTCAGCCGCTTGGCGTGAAGGGCCCGGATTTCCTCGTTTTTTTTCAAGAAAGTAAAAATGGTGCGCATCACCTTGAAGTAGCGCCCCAAGTCGTTGGCAGTTGGTACATCACGGCTGCCCAACAGCTCCATCAACCGCCGGAACCCCTCAAAGTCGTAGAGCAGGTACTGCGTGGGGTACCTGAATGCTAGGTACAGCGACACCATCTGGTAGTCGTCGTCGTGAAAATGGGCGTTGAGCTTCGAGGTGGGATGTGCCTCGTGCCAGGCCGCCAGCAGCTCGTCGCAGTGAAATACGAACCGCCCGATGCGCCCATCCACATCTTTCCCCTCGTTGAAAAGGTCTTGAAAAATCTGCCGCACAAACTCCCTGTTCAGCTCGATGAACCGGAGCATCATCTCCTTCGGCTCATAATTTTCCCGCTTCCAGAGGCGGCGGGATCGGGAGTTCTCCAAGCTGCGGTCGTACATCATCCGAATGTCCAAGGCTTCGATGTCCCAGTTTTCCTGAAAAATGCGCTGCGACTCCCAAGGCAGGTAGGGGTCGTGCTGCGGGTTTTTGCGAAGGAAATCGGCGTACTGCCCGATGGCGTCGTTGAGTTTTTGCAGATTCATGGCCAGAATTTGCGGTGTTTTTTGTCGGCAAAAGCATGGAAATACGTTTGCCCAAAAAAATCATCGAAAACTTTGCGGCGAATGTACATATTTGCGCTAGTTGGTAAATGGTGATTAGTGATTGGTGACTGGGGCCGGAAAGTGCTGGAACCTAAACCATGAAACCCGAAGCCTCCGACCCAGACGCATGAAACTTGTTCAAATAACAGACCTGCACGTAGCAAGCGAAGGCGAGTTCACCCATGGGGTGGACGTGCGGCAGAATTTTTTGGACATACTCAAGGCGGCGAAATCCTTTTCTCCTGAATTGCTCATCCTCACGGGCGACCTCGCCTTCGATACCGCCAACGAGGAGGTTTACCGATGGATGAAGTCACAGCTTGATGCCCTCGCCATTCCGTACGCCGTCATCGGCGGCAACCACGACAACTCACTGCTGCTGGCAAAGGTCTTTGGCCTTGAACACTTGCTCACCGACGGCGACCTTTTTTATAAGTTGCCCATCGGTGGTGACTCGCTGCTGTTGCTTGAAACCTCCAACGGAACGGTCTCCACCTCGCAGTTGGATTGGCTAGCCACCGAGTTGGCGCAGATGGACGGACCAGCCGTAGTCTTCATGCATCACCCCCCGGTCAATGGAGGGGTGCCTTACATGGACACCAACTACCCCCTGAAAAACATGGCCGAGGTGCAGGCGGTACTGCACAGCCATCCGCACCCAGTGTCCATTTTTTGCGGACATTACCACGTCGAGAAAATGCTTTGTATAAAAAACCTCACCGTACACATCACGCCATCCACTTATTTTCAGATGAAATGGCAACAGCCAGAGTTCCAGCTCGACCATTTCAGGATTGGCCTTCGGGAAATCAATCTCCGGCAGGATGGGGTTGTGGAGAGTGCGGTCGTCTATTACGAAGGGAATAAAACGGGTTGATAGGAGTTGATGCGGTTGATAGAGGTTGATTTCCCGAATCACTTTGTCAACCGCATCACCCCCTATCAACCTCAACAGGACGCTGAACAAATGCTTCTTTCCTCCAAACTGCCGACGGTCGGCAATTCAATTTTCACGGTCATGTCGGCCTTGGCCAATGAGCATGGGGCCATCAACTTGGCACAGGGTTTCCCCGACTTCGACTGCTCAGACCGCCTCAAAGGACTCGTGGAAAAATACATGCGACTGGGCTACAACCAGTACGCCCCCATGCCGGGCGTGCCTGCGCTGCGCAAAATCGTCGCCGAGAAAATCAAGTCGCTGTATGGCCTAACGGTGGATCCCGACACCGAAATCACCATCACCACAGGTGCCACCCAAGCACTCTACACGGCCATTTCGGCGCTTATTCGGCCGGACGACGAGGTGATTTTGATTGAACCGGCTTACGATTCCTACCGACCCTCCATCGAAGTGAACGGTGGTCGCCCCATCACCTATGAGATGAATGCCCCCGACTACACTATTGATTGGCGGTTGCTCGAAAGGCTCATCTCCTGGAAAACCCGCATGATTGTGGTCAACACGCCGCACAACCCGACGGGCAAAATATTGAAGGAGTCGGATTGGAAAGAGTTGCAGCACATCGCCGTCAACCGCGACATCTGCGTACTTTGCGACGAAGCCTACGAGCACCTCGTCTTTGATGGGGAGCGACACGAAAGCCTGTTGCGCTACCCCCAGATTTTCGAGCGGGGCATGGCCGTTTTTTCCTTCGGGAAAACCCTGCACACCACCGGCTGGAAACTGGGCTGCATCGTAGCACCGCCCGACCTGACCAAGGAGTTCCGCAAGGTGCACCAATTCAACGTTTTTTCCGTGAACACTCCGATGCAACATGCAGTAGCGGAGTATTTTGAACAGCCGGAAGATTACCTTGGGTTGGACAGTTTTTTTGAAAAAAAGCGGGACTTTTTGCTCGATGCCATGTCGGGGTCGAGGTTCAAGCCACTGCACAGCGAAGGCTCCTACTTCCAGCTTTACGACTACTCCGCCATTAGCAACGAACCGGATACCGACTTCGTAAAGCGCCTTGTTTTGGAGCATGGTGTGGCTGCGATACCCGTTTCTGTTTTTTACAGCAACCACAAACAGGAACGTGTCATCCGGCTTTGCTTTGCAAAAAAGGAGGAGACGTTGGCCAAAGCAGCAGCGCTTTTGAAGAAAATCTAATCCAGCTTTAATTCCAACAACTTTTGGCAAACGCCGATACTTTGTACTTTTAAGCCACAACCTTATAAAATTTCAAACCATCATGACAGAGCAAAGACCTTGGCTCAAAAATTACCCGAAGGGGGTGCCCGCAAATATTGACGAAAACGCCTACGCCTCCTTGGTGGCGTTGCTGGACGATACTTTCAAAAAGTTCCCCAACAAAAAGGCGTTCACCTGCATGGGCAAGGCATTGACCTACGCCCAAGTGGACAAATATTCCGCACAGTTCGGAGCTTACCTTCACTCCCGTGGCCTTGAGCCTGGCGACAAAATAGCGTTGATGATGCCCAACCTGCTGCAATACCCTGTTGCACTTTTTGGTTGCCTGCGGGCCGGGCTGGTCATCGTGAACACCAATCCGCTGTACACCCCCCGTGAGATGCGGCACCAGTTCATCGACGCTGGGGTGAAGGCCATCGTCATCTGCGAGAACTTCGCTGCCAACCTGCAAGAGGTGCTTCCCGACACGCAAATCAAGACCATCATCGTCACCAGCATCGGTGAGATGCTGGGGCTCAAGGGCTGCCTCGTCAACTTTGCCGTGCGTTACATCAAGCGCATGGTGCCGAACTTCAACTTGCCCAACACCGTCACCTTCAGCCACGCACTGGAACAGGGCAAACATTTCACCATCAAGCCATTCCAGCAAAGCGCCGAAGACGTCGTGTGCCTTCAGTACACTGGCGGAACCACGGGCGTGGCCAAAGGCGCTATGCTCACCAACCGCAACCTCGTGGCCAACATGATGCAAATCAGGGCGTGGATTGCTCCCGCTGGCATCAACGACAACGAGGTAGGGCTTTCGCCACTGCCGCTGTACCATATTTTTGCCTTTTCGGTAAATTGCTTGGCGCTGTTCAGCCTTGGGGCGCTCACGGTGCTGGTGGTCAACGCCCGTGATCTGCCATCGGTCATGAAGGAATTCAAGAACCACAAAGTGACCATCATGACGGGGGTCAACACCCTGTTCAACGCCCTCCTCAACCATCCCGACTTTGGGGCGCTCGACTTCAGTTCGTTGCGCTTTGCCCTCGGCGGCGGCATGGCCGTGCAGAAAGCCGTGGCCGAAAAGTGGCGCAAGGTGACGGGCGCACCGCTCATCGAAGGCTTCGGCATGACGGAGTCATCGCCGGTGGCCAGTGTGAACCCGCTCGATGGCTCCGGTAGGCTCGGCTGTATCGGGTTGCCCATCTCCTCCACCGACATGCGCATCGTGGACGATGCCGGGAATCCATTGCCGCAAGGCGAAACGGGCGAAATCCAAATCAAAGGCCCACAGGTGATGAAGGGCTACTACAACCGCCCGGAAGCCACTGCCCAAACCATCAAAGATGGCTGGCTCTGCACTGGCGACATCGGGCTGATGCACCCGGACGGCTATTTCCAAATCGTTGACCGCAAAAAGGACATGATTCTGGTGTCTGGCTTCAATGTTTACCCAAATGAGATTGAGGACGTGGTTATCGAGCACCCGAAGGTGCTGGAATGTGCTGCCATTGGCGTGCCCGACGAGAAATCGGGCGAGGTGGTGAAGATTTTTGTGGTGAAAAAAGACCAATCGCTGACGGAGAAAGAACTGCTGGAGCACTGCCGCCACGGCTTGACTGGCTACAAGATTCCCAAGTCCGTTGAGTTTCGTAAAGAGCTGCCCAAAACGAACGTGGGCAAGATTCTGACGCGGTAGTTGCGGGAAGAGCAAGGATAGTGGATTCTGGCAGAGGTGCCATGGGCCATTGAAGTCAGATTCGGGTTTTCAAAAATGGCATACTGCTCATTTACCCTCTCAAAATGAAATCGAACCCTCTCATTTTGAGAGGGTTTTTCTTTTTTATGAATTTAGGATAAAATAAATTTCAGACACAAGTCACTGAAAATCAGTTGTTTGAAAATTTTGTGAAAAAATTTTATCGCAGAGGAACGGCGTTTGGCATACTGGTATTCACAACCGCAAATGAGCGGGAACGACAGCGAAATAAATAAAATCAAAATCATCCCAAAATGGCAGTTGCTATCTTTTTCCTGACCATGTTTCTCGCTTTTCTGTTGCTCATGGTTTTGACCACCATCACAGAGCAGAACGCTTGAGACGGCAACCCAAACAGAAGGCCATTCCAAAAACACAGTTTAATCATTATCCTAAATTCAGATTATGACCACCATCGAATTTAATTGCCACTTCAACAGCCTCCAGCACAAGCTGTTGCCCTTTGCTTACAGACTGACCAACAACGTCGAGGACGCCAAGGACCTCATCCAGGAAACCGCACTCCGTGCTTACAACAACAAGGATAAATTCGAAACGGGCACCAACTTCCGTGCATGGGTCACCACCATCATGCGCAACACATTCATCAACATTTACCGCAAGAAAAAGAACAGGGCCACCAGCTCCGAGCCAACTGACAGCTATGTTTTTGTCAATGAGAACCATGCTGTGGACAACAGCGCCCACTCCAACATGACCATGCTTGAGTTGGATGGCATCATGCGCACCCTCGACAATATCTACCGCAAGCCGTTCCAGCTTTTCTTTGAGGGCTACAAATACGAGGAGATAGCCGAGAACATGAATCTGCCCATCGGCACCGTGAAGAGCCGCATCTTCTTTGCCCGGCAAAAATTGATGCAGACCATCAACCAGAGCTATGCTTACGACACGACCATGTTAAACTAAGAAATTGCATAAAAACCAAGTAGGGGGAGCGGCATTCCCAAGTTCCAGACCGAGTTTTCCAATAGATTCCCGAAATCTGCGCTTCCCCCACAAACCTCTTTTAACCAATTTTGTACATGGCGATGTGCTGTGCAATGAATTTGAAATTGATTCATACATTTGAATCTCAAATTCAGCACTTCACATCGCTTTTTGCTTTTGATGAAACAACCTAAACCACCTTTACCTTCGGACGACAAAAAGCTAGGCTTGGCGCAGGACGCCAAGGCGATGGATGGTTTTTTGCCCAAAAAAGAAGCAACGGAAAGGAAGGTTAAAAGGGCCAAACTAGTTGATAAGTTACCACAAATAGCAAGGCTAGTCAAGATAAAAACGGCCCGTTTCATCCAAGCCATTCGCAACCTCACACGGACCAACATTGGTGAGCAGCTACGGCGACTGCGGCTCAAAACGAAGATAAAACTGGTGCTGCTCGTGCTGTTTGCGGTAGTCACGCTCTTGGGTATGTTAGGCGGCTACTACGTGCAACGCACTAGTACTCAGACGATTATCCAAATACAGAAGAACTACCAGGCCATCAACTACACCAGGGGCATGTCGCAAGCGGTAAACGACATGGTGATGACCATTTCGCTGGAGAACTCCTCCCCCACCTACCGAAGGCAAGAGCTGCGCAAAGCGACAGGCAATTTTGAGCTAAACCTCAACATGCAGCTCAAGAAAGTGACCGCCCCCGAAGAGCAAGACATCACCGAGCAACTGAAGAAGGACTACGAAGACTTCAAGGCAAACCTCCAACAAATGGCCGCCACGAAGGAGGTGCCCGTTGACCTCTACATGCAGAAGCAATATATTCAAGACCTTTTGCAGTCCGTACACAACCTAAACGACAAGATGATTCGCCAACAGACGGAAGAGGCCACGAGGATTGCCGACAGGGTAACGTTGGGCATGATTATCCTGGGGGCATTGTTTTTCATCTTCGCCGTCACTGCATTGTACTACTTCCCCAGTTACGTGGCCGATCCCATCCAGTCCATGACGGAGAGCATCCGACAAGTTGCCCGAAAGAACTACCGGGAGCGCATTGCCGTGGAGTCAAGTGACGAGATAGGCGAGATGGCCAAGTCATTCAACCTCATGGCCGAGAAGCTGGAGGAGTACGAGAGCATCAATATGTCGCAAGTGCTGAGCGAAAAAAAGCGCACGGAGACCATCGTCAGCCGCATGAATGAGGCCATCATCGGCCTAGACGACAACAAAAACATCCTGTTTGCCAACCCGCCAGCACTCGAACTACTTGGCTTGCAGGAGCGGGACCTCATTGGGCAGAATGCCCGCCAACTGGCACGACAACACCAAATACTCCAAAACCTGCTGAAAGAGGTGCTGAACAACGAGGTGAAAATCAGCCGAACCTATCCTGCCATTAGCATTGACAAGGACGGCAAACGGCACTACTTCAACAAGGACGTGCTGCGCATCGAAAGCCCCAGCGACGACTTGGATGCACCGACCAGCGTAAGCTACGTCATCATCCTGAAAAACGTGACGGAACTGAAGGAGCAGGATTTGGCAAAGACCAACTTCATGGCCACGCTCTCGCACGAGCTGAAAACACCCATCGCCGCCATTGACATGAGCGTGAAACTGCTCGAAGACGAACGCATCGGGCAACTGAACGAAGAACAATGGGACCTCACGGGCACCATACGCCTCAACACTTCCCGCATCTTGAAGATGGTCAACGAGATACTTGACATCAGCCGCATTGAGACGGGCAAATTGCAGCTGGAGATTGAGAGCGTCATGCCCGACAACATCGTGCTCCGCTCACTGGACAATGTGAAGACGTTCGTTTCGGAGAAAAACGTGAGCGTTATCCAGCACATCGAGCCAGAACTCCCCGCCCTGCAAATTGACCTGCACAAGACCACTGCCGTGCTGGTGAACCTGCTGACCAATGCCGTCCGCTATTCGCCCGAAAACGAGTCCATTGAAGTAAATGTGGTACGGAAGAATGGTACTGTGCAATTTTCGGTGAAGGACAAAGGCCCCGGCATCAGCGAAGAGGAACAGCGGAAACTCTTCCAGCCCTACCGTCGGGCAGCAGGTGACAAGACCAAGGGCACGGGCCTCGGCTTGGCCATTTCCAAGGAGTTTGTGGAGGCACAAGGCGGCAGGATTTGGGTGGAGAGCAAGCCCGGAAAGGGCAGTACCTTTGCTTTTATTTTGCCAGTGGGCGCTTAACGCCCCAATTTTATCTGTCAACCGCACCCTGCACCCGTTCTACACATCAATAGAATGTGTTTCCTGTCGCACTTTCCTGTTTAAAATTTGCCAAAATTAAGTTTTGTGGTACTTTCGCAGCCTGTTTGATGAGGCTTGTTTTTTGAAGCAAAACGCTGGTTTTTGGCCATGAGGGCAGCCTTGCTTATTTCCGTTCAATATCTTTTAAACTAAAACCAACAAGATCATGGGTCAAATTTTAATGATGATCGTCCCGGTGCTGGGTGCATTGGGTTTGCTCTACACCTTTTGGAAAACTGCCTGGGTAGCCAAACAAGACCCTGGCACTGAAAAGATGCAGGGCATTGCCAAAGCCATCGAAGAAGGCGCCATGGCATTCCTCAAAGCTGAGTACAAAGTACTTATCATCTTCGTAATCGCTGTGGCCATCCTCCTCGGCATCAGCGGCAACACCGAAAACTCCTCCCCGCTGGTAGGTCTTTCCTTCATAGTAGGGGCATTCTGTTCTGCGCTGGCTGGCTATATCGGCATGAAGGTGGCCACAAAAGCCAACGTGCGCACCACCAACGCCGCTCGTACCAGCCTCGGCAAAGCCCTCGAAGTGGCCTTCGCAGGTGGCTCTGTGATGGGCATGGGTGTGGTTGGCCTTGGCGTATTGGGCCTTGGCGTTTTGTTCTTGGTTTATGACAACATGTTTGGCACAGACACTGCGCAAAACGTCAACAAGGTAATCACCGTCATCACAGGCTTCTCTTTTGGTGCTTCTTCCATCGCCTTGTTCGCAAGGGTGGGCGGCGGTATTTACACCAAAGCTGCCGACGTGGGCGCTGACCTCGTGGGCAAAGTTGAAGCTGGTATCCCTGAAGACCACCCGCTCAACCCTGCTACCATCGCCGACAACGTGGGCGACAACGTGGGCGACGTGGCTGGCATGGGTGCCGACCTTTTTGAGAGCTACGTGGGTGCCATCGTCGGTACTATGGTACTTGGCGCTGCGTTCATCGGCATGGCTGGCTTCGAAAACACCAACGACTTCGGCGGCCTGAACGCCGTGTTGTTGCCGCTCGTGCTTTCGGGCGTGGGCGTATTGACCTCCATCCTCGGCACTTTCTTCGTGACGGTAAAAGAAGGCGGTGACCCGCAGAAGGCGCTCAACCGGGGCGAGTTCATTTCTTCGGCCATCATGTTGGCCGCTACATTTGTCATCGTAAAATGGATGCTACCTGCCTCTTGGAGCTTCGACGGCCATGACTACAACGCCATGGGCGTGTTCTGGGCAGTCCTTTTCGGTCTTTTTGGCGGCCTTGGTATCGGTCTCATCACTGAACACTATACAGGAACGGGCACAGGCCCTGTAAAAAGCATCGTGCAGCAATCGAGCACGGGCGCAGCTACCAACATCATCGCCGGCCTCGGTGTGGGCATGATGTCCACCGCTATTCCTATCCTGATTTTGGCGGTAGCCATCATCGGTTCTTACGCCTTCGCTGGCCTGTATGGCATCGCCATCGCAGCAGTAGGCATGTTGTCCAACACGGGCATCCAGTTGGCAGTTGACGCCTACGGCCCGATTTCGGACAACGCTGGCGGTATCGCCGAAATGAGCCACCAACCGAAGGATGTACGTGGCCGCACCGACAAGTTGGACGCCGTGGGCAACACCACCGCTGCCATCGGCAAGGGCTTCGCCATCGGTTCGGCTGCCCTCACGGCTTTGGCACTGTTCGCTGCCTTCGTAACTGCTTACAATCTTTCGCACGCAGATGCCAAGCTGACGGGCATCGACGTGACGAACCCATACGTTACTGCCGCCCTGTTCGTCGGTGGTATGTTGCCTTTCTTGTTCTCTGCCCTTTCGATGGGTGCTGTGGGACGTGCTGCCATGGACATGATTCAGGAAGTGCGCCGCCAGTTCAGCGACATCCCAGCCCTGAAGGCTGCCCTCGAAGTGATGAGGCGCAACGAAGGCAAGGACGAAAAAGACTGGAGCGCTGCCGACAAGCAAACTTTCGACGCTGCCGAAGGCAAAGCCGAATACGGCAAATGCGTGGAAATCTCTACCAAAGCTGCTATCCGTGAAATGGTGCGCCCGGGTCTTTTGGCCGTGCTCGTGCCAGTGCTCGTGGGCATGATTCCAGGCTGGATTGGCCTTGGCAGCCTCATCGGCGCACAGATGCTCGGCGGCCTTTTGGCTGGTGTGACGGTGACCGGTGTGCTCATGGCCATCTTCCAGTCCAACGCCGGTGGCGCTTGGGACAACGCCAAGAAGATGTTCGAAGAAGGCGTGGACATCAACGGCAAGATGTACTACAAAGGCTCTGACCCACACAAAGCTGCCGTCGTGGGCGATACTGTTGGCGATCCGTTCAAGGATACTTCCGGCCCGTCGCTCAACATCCTCCTGAAATTGATGTCGGTGGTGGCACTTGTAATTGCCCCACTGCTCTAATAAATCTCCCCGCTTTTTAAGCGAAGGTCATAGCCCCAGCAGGTGAATAAGCCAACCTGCTGGGGCTTTTTTATTGGAAAAAATCACAAATACCACCCTAAGCGCTTAGACATGCCTTTGTAAAATCACAAATGCCATCCTAAGTGCTTAGACATGCCTTTGTAAAATCACAAATGCCACCCTAAGCGCTTAGACATGCCTTTGTAAAATCACAAATGCCATCCTAAGCGCTTAGACATGCCCTTGTAAAATCACAAATGCCATCCCAAGCGCTTAGACATGCCCTTGTAAAATCGCAAATGCTACCCTAAGCGCTTAGACATGCCCTGCCAAAGTTTGCAATGCCACCCTGAACGTTCAGACATACCCTGTCAAAGTTTGCAATGCCATCCTGAACGTTCAGACATGCCCTGCCAAAACTGGAAAAGCCATCCTGAACCTTCAGGATGGCTTTTCACAAAATTAAAACCCAGTACTGTGCCGACAGCTTATTCCATCACCAAGTCTTCCCCTACCCGGAACGCCTTGTAGCGGCCTTTGCTGAACTTGGAGCCGTTGAACACAGCTGTTTTGCGGAGCAAAACCCGTTCGTCCTCCGGCAATTGGTTGAACTCGGCGCATTTCGTGGAGCAGCAGTGGTGGTACTTCTCGGCGCAGGTGGGGCACTGAATGAACAGCAAGTGGCAAGCATCGTTAGCACAGTTCACGTGCGTATCGCAGGAGCTGCCGCATTGGTGGCAAACGGCCACCACATCCTCGCTGATTCGCTCGCCGAGCCGTTCATCGAACACAAAGTTTTTACCCACGAACTTGTTGGGCAGGCCCTGCTCCTGGCATTGGCGGCTGTACTCAATGATGCCGCCATCCACCATGAACACGTTCTGGAAGCCCCGGTGCAGGTAGTAGGCGCTGGCCTTCTCGCAGCGGATGCCGCCCGTGCAGTACATCACGATGTTGCGGTCTTTTTTGTCCTCCAAGATTTTTTCCACCATCGGCAGCTCCTCCCGGAAGGTAGTCGCATCGGGGCAAATGGCCCCTTTGAAGTGACCCACTTCGCTCTCGTAATGGTTGCGCATGTCCACGATGAGCGTATTAGGGTCGTCGGTGAGGGCGTTGAACTCGGCGGCGCTGAGGTGGTGCCCCCGTTTGGTCACATCGAAGCTGGCATCGTCGAGGCCGTCGGCCACGATTTTTTCCCGAACCTTGATGGTGAGCTTGAAAAAGGACTTGCCGTCGTCGTCCACGGCGATGTTGAGGCGAATGCCGTTGAGGAACGGGACGGAGTAGAGGCGCTCCTTGAACGCCTCGAAGTTGGCCGAAGGCACGGAAACCTGGCCGTTGACGCCCTCCTTGGCCACGTAAATCCGGCCAAACGTGCCCACCGCATCGAGCAGCAGGTACAGTTCGTTGCGAAAACGGTCGGGGTTTTCAATATGGGCGTACTGGTAAAACGACAGCGTGGTACGCTCCTCGACGCTTTCCAACAGGCGGTGCTTCAGCTCCTCCTTGTTGACTTTGTTGAACAATTTCATGTCAAAAAAATGCTGGTTAACGGTTTGGCAAGTTGCAGGCTTGCTGTTAACTCCACCAGAAACTGGATTTCCGGTTTTGCGGGTGCAAAATTGCAGCTAAAAACCGAAGTCAAGTGCCAATTGCACTGTTTTTTACCAAAACCGCAGTCGCCAAATGCGACATTTGCCCTCAGTCACATACCTGCAAATATGTTTTCAAGGCAAAACCTGTTCATCGTTTTCATTTCCACCGCCGTCAGCCTGCTGCTGGCCGAGCTGGTACTGCGGGCCGTTTCGCCGAAGGCGGCCAACAGCTTCAACCACCACCAACTCTACTGCGAGTACGACTCGCTGCTCGGCTGGCGCAAAATCCCCAACAGCCAGGGCCACCACCTGACGCCGGAGTACGAGGTGCGGGAGCGCATCAACTCGCAGGGCATCCGGGGGCCGGAGTACCCGCTGCGCAAAGACAGTGGCGAGTACCGCATCGCCGTGCTGGGCGACTCGTTTGCCGAGGGCTACACAGTGGGCTTCGACAGCCTTTTTTCGGAAATCTTGGAGAAAAAACTGCAAACGGCACAACCGGAGCGGCGCATCGAGGTCATCAACTTCGGCACGGGCGGCTACTCCACCGACCAAGCGCTGCTCTGCTTCGAACGCGACGCCGTGCAATACCAGCCCGACGCCACGGTGCTGCTGTTCTGCGTGAACGACCCTTGGTTCAACAACCAGCCCCGCTACTACGACCGAGGCTTCAAGCCGATGTTCGTGCCAGCGGGCGACAGCCTGCGCCTCACGAACGTACCCGTGCCAATGTTGACCGACCAACCTTTTTTTTCAAAGGCAAAAGACTGGCTGCTCGAAAACTCCGAGCTGGTGCGCCGCCTGAAAAACCTGCGTGACAACGCCCGTTACGCCGCCGACGAGCAGGCCGTGCCCGACGAGTGGCGCATTTATCAAAAAGATAAAACGCCGGAAATGGAGGCTGCTTGGCAGGTGACGGCGGCTATTTTGGAGCGCCTTCGGCAACGGGCGGCGGCAGTGGGCAGCAGCCTGGCCATCTTTTATGTGGTGGAAAAAATAGAGGTGTACGATTCGGAATGGCAGTCGTTTTTGACCACCTACTCCCTGGATGCGAACAAATTCGACCCAGCGCAGCCCCGCCAGCGGCTCGCATCCATTTGCGATAGCCTGCAAATTCCGCTCATTGACGCAACCAACGCCTTCAAGGAAAAATCGTCAGCGCCGCTTTACTTCAAACATGACTGGCACTGGAACGTGGCGGGAAACCAAGTGGTGGGGGAGGTGCTTGCCTCCTTTTTTGATGGGGAGGGTAAAAACTAAAAAGGCAAACTGGGGTGTCCCAATTTGCCTTTTTACTATCCTTTTTCACTTGCTCAAAGCTCGTCAAGGAAGCTGTCCAAGTCTTCTTTTTTGGAAAAGACGACGAGCAGGTCGCCCTCTTGCAGCATGGTGTCAGGCGCTACGACGCCGATGGAGTCCTTCACCTCACGGGTTACGCCGAGGATGTTCTTGCGCTTCCGCTTTCGGATGATGGTGATGATGTTCATGTTGTAGCGCTGGCGGAAGCCACTTTCGGCGATGGTTTTTCCCACGAGTTCCTCTGGTAGGTTGATTTCGTAGATGGAATATTTCTCCGAAATCTCGAACGAGTCAATGATTTGGTGCAGTTCGAGGCGCTTGGCAAGGCGGTAGGCCGCCTCCTCCTCAGGGTGTACGATTTCCTCCACGCCCATGGCCTCCAGCACACTGTGGTGCAGCACCGTGATGGCCCGGCTGATGAGGCGCTTGGGATTGTGCTGCTTGATGAGCGCCGTAGTGAGGATGGAGCTGCCTTCGTCCTCACCAATGGCTACGATGACCACATCCGACTGCTCAATGGGCAGGTTTTTGATGGCCACGGGGCTAGTCGAATCGAGCGCCACCGTGAAAGTGAGGCGGTCTTTTACAGGTTCTATTTTGTGCTGGTGCTTATCCACACCGATGACCTCGTGCCCCATTTCGGTGAGCTTGATGGCGAGCGATGCGCCAAAATTGCCAAGCCCGATGATGATGAATTTCATGATATGAAATTGGTCATTGGCCAATGGTCATTGAGGCAAGCACCAAAATGACCAGTGGCCAATGGCATTGTTTATTACGTGATGATCACATTTTCAGTTGGATACCTGTAGTGCTTTGTGTCAGCTGCTTTTTTCAAAAATCCGAGCAGCAGCGTGAACGCACCTACCCTGCCCACGAACATGGTGAGCGAAATGACAGCCTTACTGGCCGCTGTCAGGTTGGCAGTGATGCCTAGCGAAAGCCCCACCGTGCCAAAGGCCGAGAAACACTCGAAAACGATTTTGTCGAGGCTGATTTCTGGGTTGAAATAACCGACTGCCATGGTCGATAGCCCCAGTGTTATTAGCGAAAGAGAGATGACGATGAAGGCTCGCAGCAGCGACTCGTTGGCTACCTCCCTCCGGGCAAACTCGATGTGGTCACGCCCCCGTGCGATGTTGAAGATGCCCATCGTCGCCACGGCAAAGGTGGAGGTCTTGATACCGCCGCCTGTCGAGCCTGGCGAGGCGCCTATCCACATGAACAGCAAGGTGACCATCATGCCCTCTCGTGTGAGGGTGGCCATGTCAATGTTATTGAAGCCTGCCGTTCGGGGTGTCACGCTTATAAAGAAAGCTACAAGCCACTTGCCCAGTCCTTCGTGCTCTTTTAGCGAGGAATTGTACTCCGTAATGTAGAAAATGACTGTGCCCAGAACCAACAGGATGGCCGTCGTTCGAAGCACGATGCGGCTATTGAAGTTGATGACCCAAGGCACGTGCTTGTAGGGTTCGGCCATGGCCCATTCCCGAAATCGTGATTTTAGGCGTTGCCTGGTGAAATCCACGATGTTGAAAGAAATATAGAACCCCAAGCCACCAAATATGATGAGAAAGGCAACGACAGTATGAAAAACGTGATTGTGCAACAAAGTGGGGTCGTACAGGCCCTGTGCCTTGAGCTGGAAACCCGCATTGTTGAATGCAGAGATGGCGTGGAAGAACGCAAAATAGAGCTGCTCGCTAATGTCGCCGCCAAAGTCGCTCGGGTTGAGGCTGACGAACAGCAGTATTGCCCCCACGATTTCCACACCGATGGTGAACGAAACGATTTTGATGATGGTGGAGAAAACGTTTTTGATTTTGTCCTCCCCCATGAAGTCTTTGTAAATAAGTTGGTTCTTGAAAGAGGTCTCGCCTTTGAAGAAAAGGCCGAAAAAGCTCGTGAACGTCATTACGCCAAGGCCACCAAGTGATACGAGTACGAGTATCACATTTTGTCCAAAACGAGTGAAGTAGGTACCTGTGTCTACCACGCCCAACCCGGTCACGCATACCGCACTCGTACTTGTGAAAATGGCGTCAATGAAGCTGAATTTGCCCGAAACCGTGGAGATTGGCAACATGAGCGCAAATGCGCCAATGATGATGAGCACCAAAAAGCTGAAAATGAAGAGCAGGGCAGGGTTTACCTTAAGCCGCTCCAATTGAAGGCTCCGGGTCGAAATCTCTACCACGAAAATGACAAAGATGGCCAATTGGAGAAACTCCCGTGTAGCGAAGTCAATGAGAATACCCAAATTGCACTGGGCTAGAAGGAGTATCGCCACAAACACCAACTCCATGATGACCAGCCACTTCTCCCGTTTTCGCTTGAAGAGGAACAAGTTGAGGTAAATCCGAAAACTGAACAATAGGAAAAAACTGACCAGCGATATGCTGTAAATGGCATTGAAGAGAGAGTGCCAATTATCCTTGAGCCCGCCCACGTCAATAAGTACCGCCAGAAATCCAAGTATGGCAAAGCCAAAAACCAAGCTGTCGATGATTTGCTGAAACCGGAGGAGGGACTTCTTGCCGATGAAATAACTTCTTGGGCTCACTTACTTTCCGATGGAATTGAAAACCACTCATGTCAGAGGAAACCAAGGGCACGAATGAGTTGCGCAGTGTGAATAATGGTTCAATTGCTTGACAAATGTAAAACTGCTACCCAATCTTTTACTTAAAAAGTACGGCAGGGTTTCAATTCTTGCTTTTAACGTCGCTAGTGTCCTTTGCTACCTCGAACGGGATGCCACAACCATGCAACTCTCTGCCATTGATGGTCAACCTGACGCCCAACTTGTAGGTAGTTTCTGACATCCCGTCGCTGCAAGGTTTATTCTCCACAGAAATGCGGATGTTGTCACCGCTGTCTTGGTTCACGCCTGTATAAATCGTCAGTTCCTCCTCAATCAAAGGTGGTTGAAAGGCAAATACCTTGGTTCGTTCGTCGTCCATGCCTCGGTATTCAATAATACCCTCCGCCTCCGACACTTGCGCATACCAAAAAGGCTCCGTGCCAAGTGCCCACAGGTCGTAAGGGATGCAAGTGTTGCGGAAGTTTTTGGTTTCCAAGTCGAGGATTTCCGTGACAACGAAGAACCCTGCGTGTTCGCCAGAAAGCTGGAGGTTGCCGTAGTATGGTGCTTTGTAGCCCTTTACCTCAGCAAATATCGGCTGATTGGGATAGGGAAACTTCAGCAGTCGCCGATAGTTTTTCTCCAAGTT
Source organism: uncultured Saprospiraceae bacterium (assembly GCA_964442355.1). Classification (GTDB taxonomy): domain Bacteria; phylum Bacteroidota; class Bacteroidia; order Chitinophagales; family Saprospiraceae; genus UBA6168. Next base: position 25,355 of record CAYTZS010000052.1, read on the forward strand.
CCCGCCCGTTTCATCAACAGCGAGGTAGGTGTCATCAGGCGTTGAGCAATCCCGAAAAGTGCTGTTTTTCGAGTCGAAAACATAAAGTCCACGGTGTTCGGTAGGCGCCTGGTTGGGTATCAATGCTTTCAGGGTAAGTGGAGCGTTGTTTTTCAATGCAGCGGTGCCTGCTAATTCTAAACTCGCCCAAAGCTGGCGCTTTACGTCCTCGGTTTGACCTTCAATTTTTTTTGAAAAAAGTTCATCACCTAACTTTTCAAGCAGGCCGTTCATTACGAGGGCATGACCAATTGCGGCAGCGCTATCCTGTCCAGCATTGAACTGAAGGAGTTGTTCAAAGGCAGTTTCATCGCTCTTCAGGGCCTTGTCGAGGTAGCCAGTATAGTCAAATTCTTGGCGGTCGGCCAGTGCCCGAAGCCCAGCTTCTACTCGAATGCCAGCTACTTCCACCGGGCCACCGGAGGAGCAAGCGGCCAACCAGAGCATTGTGAGGAGGTAAAAAAAGCGCATCTGAAAAGTTTTTTGTGCGGGTAAAAACGAGCAATTGCTCACCAGGGCAATTCCATCGGCATCTCCTTCAGAATCAGGCTTTCCCGCTCTGGGCCTGTCGAAACCATCGTGATGGGCACGCCTAGGTAGTCTTCCAGTGCTTCGAGGTAGGCCTGTGCCGATCTGGGCAGTTCCTCAAAATCCTTGGATGCGTCAAGCTCCTGCTTCCAGCCCTTGTAGGCTTTGTAAACGGGCTCAACGGGCACGCCACAGAGGTCAAATGGCAATTGGTCGGTCGTTTGGCCATCGTAGCGGTAATGCGTAGCGGCCATTATCTCCTCGAACTTGTTCAGCACGTCGATCTTCGTGATGGCCAACTGCGTGACGCCGTTCAGCATGATGGTGTACTTGAGTTGCGGCAGGTCAATCCAGCCACAGCGCCTTGGGCGCCCCGTGGTGCTGCCGAATTCAGCCCCTTCCGAGCGCAGGAAGTCGCCAGTTTCATCGAGCAGTTCGGTGGGAAATGGGCCGCCGCCAACCCTCGTGCAGTATGCCTTCGTGATGCCGATAACCTGGCCAACTGCTTGTGGGGCTACGCCAAGCCCGCTGCACACGCCTGCCGTCACCGTGTTGGAGGAAGTGACGTAGGGGTAGGTGCCAAAGTCAATGTCGAGCATGGAACCTTGGGCGCCTTCGGCTAGAATTCGCTTGCCCTCGGCCATCATTCTATTGATGTAGTACTCGCCGTCCACAAGCTGTAGCGAACGTAAGGTGTCCAAGGCAGAGAACCATTTTTGCTCCTCGCCTTCAAGGTCGAACTCGACAGCGGGCAACGCCTGCAACAAGCCCAAGTGCTTGCTTTTCAGGGAGTTGTACCTATCCATGAAGTCAGGTAGCAGCGTGTCGCCAACCCTGAGGCCATTGCGGCCGGTCTTGTCCATGTACGTTGGACCGATGCCTTTGAGCGTAGAGCCGATTTTTTCCTTGCCCTTGGCAGCCTCGTTGGCGGCGTCGAGCAGGCGGTGTGTGGGCAGGATGAGGTGCGCCTTTTTGGCCACAAGCAGGCGGCTGCGGTACTCCACACCAGCGCCATCGAGGTTTTCCAGCTCCCGTCGAAGGGTGATGGGGTCAATGACTACACCATTGCCAATGAGGTTGATGAGCTCCTGCCGGAAGATGCCACTAGGCACGGTGTGCAGGATGAACTTCTTGCCATCGAACTTGAGCGTGTGCCCAGCGTTGGGGCCGCCTTGGAAGCGGGCCACCACATCGTACTGCGTGGCCAAGTAATCAACAATCTTTCCTTTGCCTTCGTCGCCCCACTGGAGGCCGAGGATTACGTCTATCGTCATACGTT
>CAYTZS010000053.1:0-27198 GCA_964442355.1 uncultured Saprospiraceae bacterium
ACCATTTGCTTGGGGAAAACACGGTTCACAAACACTGCCTCTGGCTTGTTGATGAGGTCGCTCTCGTAGTCCAGCAGGTCGTTGATGAGATAGCCGCCAGCAGCAATCAAGACCGTAGTAAGAACCAGCAAAAAGAAATGAAAAGCGTCGAGTATTGGGCTCAGCCCTGCTTCCCGAAGTGCAGGCAGCAGCACCAAGTATTGCAGCAAATATTGCGTGAGCGCAACGATGGCGAGGTTTGGAAAACGCACCAACTTGAAGAAAGCAGGTATTTTCATTGCATCGGTGTGGCTTGATTGCTGAATCAGTCGTAAATCGTCAAATCTTCCACACCCCGTTTAGTTTCATCACTTTTTCAATCACATCACGGGCACAGCCCTCGCCACCTTTTATTGGGGAGATGTAATGGCAGATTTCCCGAATCTCCAGCACGGCGTCATGGGGGCAAGTTGGCAATCCCACCCGGCGCATCACCTCAAAATCTGGCAGGTCGTCGCCCATGTACAAAATGCCGTCTTCGTTCAGCTCATAGGCATCGAGAAACTCCTCGTAGGCTTTGAGCTTGTTCTGCACGTTGTAGATGATGTCACGAATGCCCAATTCCCGCAACCTACTGACCACCCCCTCCGATTTGCCTTTGGTGAGAATGAGGATTCGGTAGCCTTCATCAACGGCCATGCGCAATGCTTGGCCATCCCGTACGCTCATCATGCGCAGCAGCTCGCCCTTTTCGGTCACTAGCACGTTGCCGTTGGTGAGCACTCCATCTACGTCAAAAATAAAGGTGTGGATATCCTTGAACCGGCTGAGGATGTTGCCGGCATGTTGGAAGCGTTCGTTGTTGTCTGGAGGGTACATTTTAGTTGGCAGTTTGTCAGTTTGCAGTTTGCAGTTAGGCCCAGTTAGCAGCCCCCGACTGCAAACTGACAAACTACCAACTACTTGTTATTATCCCGCCACTCGTACACCCATTTTGCTTGGATTTGTTCGAGGTGGCCTTCGGAGCAATCTTCCCTTGCCCCGGCGAAGTTAGGGATTTCCAGAATCCATTCAATTAGTTCGGTGAAGCGGATTCGGTAAATCTTGCCCTCGTTGAAATCATCGCCAAATTTTTCATACAACCGCATGGCCACGTCTTCGTGGTCTTTCCAAGTGATGGGGAGGTCTTCTATGTCTTTGAATGCCATTTCTTGTGATTGGTAAAAAGTGATTAGTGATTCGGTCTGGGTGTCGACGCTCAGACTTAACTGCACGCTGCCAAGTGTCGAACTAAGAACTAATGCTCGTGCCCGATGATGCGCTTCTGGTCAGGAATTTCTACCTCGATGACAGCATCTTCGTCCAAGATAACGCACTGGCAGCCGAGCCTCGACTCCAGTTTTGGATTGATGGCCCTGTCAACGAAATCTTCTTCCTTGTCCGAGATTTCTTCCAAAAACTCGTCGCCACGCTTGACATAAACATGGCAGGTGCTGCAAGCACAAACGCCGCCGCAGTTGTGGTTGAGGTGAATATCGTGCTCCTCGGTGACTTCCAAAATGGACATGTCCACTGGAACGTCGTTCACCGTGACCGGAGCGATACTTTTATCTTCGAAAGTAAATTTGATAGTAGCCATAATTTCAAAAAGTCCGCAAAAGTAGATTTTGTCTAAACAACAGACGGGGTATTGGAAAGTTTTTTCGAAAGCGTTTTTCAAACAGCGCATAATTTCACACCGCCAACCTTCATACCTCAACCGCCATCCCTCCGAACATCAACAACTTCAACTCGTCAGGGGTCATGCTGAATGTATTGGTGTAGCCCGTCCGCAAATCCGCTTGGGTGTCCTTTCCGTCATAAATGCGCACCACCAGCGGCTGCACGGGCAATGCCACACCATCTTTTTTCAACGAAATGCGAATCGGTACGGGCACACCGCCAGCCGTGTAGAAAAGGTGTAGCCCAGCCTCGCCATGCAGCAACTTCGCCAGGCCATGCTCGTCAGCTTCAATGCCTCGCAAGTCGGGTTGGATGGCGTGCGAAATGTCCATCGAAGTGAGCAGCAGGCTGTACTGATTGACGAGGAACTCAATCTCCGACGCACCGGCGTGAGTCACACAGGATTCAAGGCACAGCAGCACCCTGTCGGTTTTTTGCGCCAAAAAGCCCTCCAACATGCACTCCAAAAAAGTCAGGTCAAAATAGCTCACGAGGTAATCAGTCTGAAAACTATCGAACTGCGGGCTCAGGTGACGATATTCCTCCCGCAGGGTTTTCATTCCTTCTTCCTGAAAATGCTTGTCACGCAGTGCTTCCTTGCGTGCCCTGCCCGTCTCGTCGTATTCGTTGAGGTAAACCCGCTTGAGGCGAAACGGCAGCACTGGCGTCATGGTTTGCAAGCGCTCCCGCAGGCGAAGTGCTTTGAATTGCAGGCTTTCCTTTAAGCCCGCCACCTTGTTTTTGAAGTCGTAATGCTTCCAGTCGGCATCTCGCCCAGCCACATTGTAGAGGCGACCTTGGCGCTCCTGTTGCCGCTCGAAGCTGGCCACCTCACGCTCCACGTTTTCAAGGCGGTGCAGCAGTTTGTTGAAAAAACGCAGGGCGTTGTGCTCGTCGGGAATCTCCGGCAGCCAAGTGTCTGCCAGCGGCTGCACGAACTGGATGGGCGTAATTTGCGGCACCAGCCGCTCGTTCTCCAGCAAAATATCGAGGATGACGGGCGTGTCCGACGTCGTTCTTATCAATTGCTCCGCTGAAAGCAGCGTCAAGTCCCGCTCGATTTGCCGCTTCAGCGCCCTGCCCCCCATGCGGGCATCGAAGCCACGGTGAGCCACCCAGTCCAGCGCCTGCTCCGAGACGTTGACGATGGTGGTGCGGCGCACGAAACCATCCCGGTGCAACAGTTCCCGAATTTGTAGCTGCGCAATCTTTTGTATCTCGCCGAACGTCAGGGGATTGAACACCACCATTTGTTCAATGCGATTGACCAGCTCTGGCCGGAAAGCCTGTTCTACCGCCTTGCGGTAAACGGCGCTTTCGTCCTTGCTCTCTGAGGCGTAGCCGATTTGCGAAGCGGCCTCCCTTGCGCCCAAGTTGGAGGTCATGACGATGACGGTGTTGGAGAAATCCACGGTGCGGCCCAAGCTGTCGGTGAGGCGAGCGTCGTCGAGCACTTGCAGCAGCAAGTCATGGATACTGGGGTGCGCCTTTTCGATTTCATCAAGCAACACCACCCCGAACGGCTGGTAACGCACCTTGCCCGTGAGCTGTCCTTCGGGGTTTTGGAAGTCGCCGATGAGCCGATGCAGCGCCCCGCCGTCAATGTACTCGTTCATGTCGAAGCGCATCAACTTGGTGTCACTGCCGAGGATGGTTTTGCTGAGGAGCTTGGCAGCATGGGTCTTGCCCACGCCCGTCGGTCCGATGAACAGGAACGAGGCCAGTGGTCGGTTGCGGTCGGTGAGGCGAGCCTTCACGAGATGGATGGCACCGGACAGCGCCTCCACGGCCTGGGGTTGCCCGACCAATTCTTGCGCCAGCATCTGGCGAAGTTCGTCCTTTTCGATGGGTGACTGCTCCTCGAAAATCTGCTCTTGCATCCCGCTGAACGACTTGAACTCCTCCCTTACCTGCGGCGCATCTATCACCGTGCGGCCGTATTTGGTGGTCAATTGCGTGAGCAACCGCATCACCGAGCCAGGCAATGCTTTGTTTTTCAGGTAGTTGCGTTGGATGGTGAACAACTGGCTGATGGCTGGGACGGTGATGGCGCAGCCAGTTTGCAGTTCCAGCAAGCTGCGGTTTTGCAGCACGATTTTGATGGCGGTGGGCACGTCCGGCTCTGGCACCCGCAGTACCTGGAACAAGTCGGCAAAGCCACGGTCAGTCTCCTGCACTATTTTCCACTCTTCAGGTGTGGCGAGCAGCACGAGTTGTACCTTCCTTTTTTCCAAAAATGGCTTCAGAACGGTGGCAAGGCAAAGGTCGCTGCCCTTCGACTTGCCAATGCGAAGCAACGCCACGGGATTGTCCACCAGCAGCTTGTCGGGGTAGCGCTCCCGGTGTTGCGGTGACTGCACGAATTGCAAAATTGCCTCGAACCGCTTTTCCCAATGCCCCACGGTGCTCATGCCTGCGATTACCCGATTGGGATTGAGGTGCCAGAAATAATGCCTGCGCCAGTCTTCGTCAGATTGTTTGGTGACGTCCTGCATGTAGCGGAACGCCACTTCGTGAATGGCGGTGTGCTTGCCCACGCCCTCTGGCCCCACGAGCACGAGCGGGTTATTGCCGCTTTTTTTGAAAATAAGCTGGTGCAACTGCTCGACCAGCAGCTCCTGCTGCCAAGCTCTGTTCAATTCGTCGGGATAACGGGAGCAGAGGTCGGTTGCCACTTTCTCGATTTCTTCGCCGCCATCGAACTGATCCTGCTGTCGGAACGCCGCCAACATGCTCTCGATACCGGTTGCCTCGAAGTTGAAGCCGGGGTCTTTGTAGCTTACCTCCACGTTGACGGTGGTGACAAATTCTTTTTTCTCGGAATAATACTGCTCGGCGTCGAAATCACTGCCTTCGGCCTGCTTGAGCCGCCGCATCAGTTCACGCACCACGTGCTCCGTCTCGGCTTTAAGGTCGGTCTTGCCTTTTTCGTTGCGCTTGACGATGAAAATGAAGGACTCGAATGCAGGCAAACAGGCGTAGGTCAGCCCCTGCCACTCGAAGCTAGCTACACCAAACCGCCCCTTGATGTAGTGGCTGCCGATGCTGAACTCCAAAAGATACTGGTGCAGCTTCACCTCCGGCCCAAACTTGAACCACAACAACTGCTCCGCTGTGGCACGGGAAAAGGTGTAGGCGGCATAGCGACGTTTCACTTGCTTTTTGAACAAACCGACGGCCTCACTGTACCGCCGATGCACACCCGTGGGCGCCCCGAAGAACACAGGCTGTACCTGATAGGCCGACTGACCATCGAGTTTAGTCGGCAACACGAGGACAGGGATGTTTAGGGTGGTTGAGGGCATAGCGGATGAGAAAGTTGAGCAGGTGAGAGAGTGAGCAGGTGAGAGACTTCTCGCACGCTCACTCGCCCACCTGCTCATGCACTGTTTTGAGTGGCAAAGAAAGGGAATTGTGGGGGATTTTTGGATGACTAGGCACATCTAGGTTGGTATTGTGGTAGAATACCGGTGGACGCTTTCGCCAATTTGCTGAGGCAATGCCGCCGCTCGATTTTACTCGTTAACCCCAGTACCAAAAAATCGAAAACTTCCGGCATACCCATTTTAGAAAGCAAGGTGTTGCCACAAAGAATCTCCAATTTTACCTTAAACAACCATCACCCGTTATCAAAAGATACCGTCACGCAATCAAGAGCTACTACCGCCAACGAAAACATGGTTCTGGGATGTTGGGGTGGTCAGTACCGTGAGATGGTATAAACCCACTCAGCAAATCATCCTCCCTCAATGATATGACCCAAACTGCTCGGCCAGCAGCACCACATCTTCCGCATGGCTGAACTGTCCGAAATAGTTCATTTGATTGACGAAGTAGAAGAAATGGCTCGGATTGGGTGGCATGGCCAATGCCGGGAATAACCCCTGCCCCTCAAAAGCTCGATAGACCTCAGCCACAGAGTCCCAAGTCAAGAACAACAAAAACTGCAAGCCGCTTACTTCCAAGGGGAGTATCAGGTGAATGTTGGATGCCGTCAGACTAGGCCGTTTCGTGGGAGTATGCATGCAGTAGCTTATCCCATCCACAACGGTGTAATTGGCTGCTTGCAGTTGAGTTTTTAATACCGACAATCTGCTTTTCACCGTTTCATAGAGCCAATCCGCATCCGTCAGAGCAGCAATAGGCAACCATTCATGGGTTATCAGCCTGAAAAAAGACAGCTCGCCGGGGCGTAGCTTGTATTTGAACATGGGGTCGTCTTTCGGTAAAAAACCGGGATAGTAGTAGCGCAAATGCTGGTCAAGGCAAAATTGAATTTCGAGCAGCATTGTGTAAAAGCCGAGGCTATAGCCCCCATAGTCGGGGTCGTAGGCAGCTTCAAGTGAGGCAAGACCTTCGCCTCCCAAGTCAAAAGCGGTGAGTGCCACCAGTTTTTCGCCCTCAAAGACGCAGAGTTGCCACATGCCTACGCTCGTAGCGGGCAATCCCCGCAACAAATGCAGTTCCAGCGATGGTGTGTAACCCCAGTTGTGTACCGTGCTTTTGTAGCGTTGCCAGAGCGCCTCCATCTCTGCCGTAACCTGAAAAGGCTCAAAACGGTGGGTAAATTGGGCATTGTTGACCCGCAGCAATTTTCGGTGCCGCTTCTTGAATGCGAAACCCTCCAGCGGCAACCGCAACATCACGTTCGACACAGTGGATTGGCCCATGAATCGTGCAGCGTTGGTCACCATGTCGTTGCCATTGCGATAGTAACCAGCAGCTAACGCCTCGTCCATTTTGGCTGGAGCAATCTCCACGACGTTGAACCTGGCGTAGAAGGAAGGTGAAAAATCAAGGCTGGTGACTTCTGACATGCAACGATTTTTATCAGGGGCTGCAAATATAGTGGTTTCGACTTCAGCACATTTCAGCATAAGTGCAACTGATTCGAAAATTCAGGCAAAAGCACAAACCACGACTGTGCGGCGCTAGAAGCATTTACAAAGCACCAAAGAAATACGTGCTTTGGTCGTCGTCGGTATATTTCATTTATCGGGCATGTGCAAACAGCGGTGAAAAAACCTCTAAGTTTGTCGGTATAAATTTGTGTTGCCCAACCATTGCGAAGCCCGCTTCGTTAGTCTGGGTATGATTTTTTCAAAAAAACATCCTGATGAAAAAAATTCTCCAATTGTTGACGTTGACGGCCCTGTTGCCAGTCGTTTCCCAAGCCCAAATCACCATCGAATCCAGTCAAATCAAGCTGGTCGGCAATTTTGCCATCCAGAGCCGTGACACCACACCAGACGCAGGCATCTTACCCGGCGGCAGCGGAAGCCAGACTTGGGATTTCTCCACGTTGAAAGACCAAAGCAGGGACTCCCTGGAGTTCTACCAAGTCGGCGATACGCCTTTTGCATCGCTATTCCCGAATGCCAACGTGGCAGCAACGCTCGACTCGATTGCCTACATCTATTTTGAAAAAACGGACGACTACCTGAGCACCCACGGGAGCTATGGCACACTGAATTACGGGCCGTTCACCATCACGTCCACCTACAAATACAGCCCACCACAGACCATCATCAAATTCCCGATGCAGCTCAACGACCAATTCGCTGAGGTGACAAGGGCCACCATCCAAATCCCAGGCAGCATCGTCGGCCTGCCATTCGACAGCATACGGCTCGTCACCAAGAAGGAGCGGAACGTTACCGTGGATGCCTTCGGCCAATTGACCACACCCATCGGCGTTTACGAGACCCTGCGTTCCACTGAAGTCGAGGTCTCAATTGACTCGATTTACACCTACAGCAGCGGCATCTGGTTCCCATCGCAGGGCACTGCACCTAAGACCATCACCTTTTTCAATTGGTGGACCAACGAAAACGGCCTCGGCTCACCAGTGGTACAGCTGGAGCAGGACGCCAACGGCAACATCGAAGCCTCTTGGCTCTTCGAATTGATCAGCAGCACAAAAGCCACTGCCAACTTGCTCCGGGTGGACGTTTCACCAAACCCAACCAGCCAGCAGCTGCGGGTGACTTTACCAGAAGGCTTCACAGGGAGTTTGGAAGTTTACAACTTGAATGGCAGATTGCAGCACTCGCAAAGCGCCACCTCAACATCAGAAACCATTGATGTTCAATCATTTGTCGATGGAAACTTCGTACTTGTGTTAAAAGACAAAAGCGGCAAGCTTGTCGGTTTTGAGCGGTTTGCGGTTTTGAAATAACCTGTAAAAAACGTCGGCGAAGGTTTGAACTTTGCCGACGTTCTTTCTTAGCTCACCTCCATCCGAATCCGCCAATTAGTGGGCAGATAATTATTCGAACGGTTGTCCAGCACCTTCATCCAGCCCAGCGACAGGTTTTCATAGCTCGCCAAGGTCCAACCTCGCTGCCAATCACTTTGCCACAAGTTTTCCTTTTTCAGAAACAGCAGCGCTTCATCCCGTTTTAGCCGGGCCTTCTGCAAATCGGGATGTAAACAGTTGGCCAGTGCCAAGGTATGCGAAGGCACAAAGTCCTGCTTTTTCAGCTCCCCTATTTCCATACCAAGCGAGCGTTTCTTCAGCACCGCACCGATGGCAAAGAACTCCTCCGACAAACGGTTCGGGACGGCCACAACGGTGCCTTCCGGTTTTACAAAATACTCATAATCAGCGTATTGCGAGAGCCATTTGTCAAAAACGGGCCGCTGCTTGTCAGTCACTCGCTGCCAGTCTTTTGGGGTAAATGGTTTGAAATTTTGCGGTTGCACTCCTCCCGTTTTGCGCAAGCAGGCGAAGAAAAAGCCTTCACCCTTCACCCGGTGCGGATAGCACTGATAACCTCGATTTTTTTCCACCACTCCCCAGTCGGCAGGTAAGTCCAATTGTTGAAACTCGAAGCCACCACTGTCCATTAGCCACTGTACGTTGTCCTCGTTTTCGTGTGAGTTGAAGGTGCAAGTGGAGTAAATCAGTACCCCACCCGACCGTACAAGGTCGCTGGTCGACGTTAAGATGCGGCGTTGGCGTGCAGCACAAAGCTCCACACTCGCCTCGGACCAGTGCGAAGCGGCATCATCGTCCTTGCGGAAAAGACCCTCACCGGAGCAGGGGGCATCCACCAGCACCACGTCGAAGTAACCAGCAAGTCGGCCAAAGTCATCGGGGTCGTGGTTGCTGACGATAGAGTTCGTGTGACCCCATTTTTCTAGATTCATTTTCAGTGGTGCGATGCGGCTCTGGATGACCTCGTTCGACAGCAAAAAACTATCTTGGCCAATGGCTGAGAGCAGCAGCGTGGACTTGCCCCCCGGCGCTGCACAGAGGTCGAGCACCCGGAGTTTTTGTTCCAAGTCAACGGTTTGCCGCAAGGCTTCATAAATCAACATGGATGATGCCTCCTGCACGTAGTAAGCTCCCGCATGGAAGGCTGGGTCGAGGGTAAACACCGGGCGTTCCGGCAAATAGCGGCCATCTGGATGCCACGGAATAGGTGCTGCGCTCGCAAAAACCGACGATGACTTTGCCGAATTGAGCCGGATGCTCACGGGTGGCGGCAGGGTCAGTGACTCGAGAAATTCCGGGTACTCGCTGCCGAGGTCGGCTTTCATGCGGTCGAGGAATAGTGGTGGTAGCGTCATTAACTGATTGATTTTCAGGTAGCGTTTTCACGCAAATGGCAAAATCGCTCGGCATCTTTGCATGAACCTGGACAGCAAAAGTAAGTCCCGAAGCATCAATATTCGCCCAAATAAAACCAGCGCCCCCATCCTGCGTTTTCATTTCTTTGCAAACCAATTGCAAGTCAAAATTTATGTCCAAAAAAAATCCTACCAGTCCGACCGACGCTCCAACAAGCAAAAAACTAAACCTCGACCAACTTCGCCGGGCACTTCGAATCTTCGCATTTGTTCGGCCATACCGCTGGCGACTTTTCGTGGGATTGCTGCTCCTTTTCGTGTCCAGCATGGTATTCATGATATTCCCGTTTCTCTCCGGCGAGCTTATCAACATTGCACAAGGAAAGTCGAAGTACCCGTTCAGCTTGCAGCAAGTTGGCTTTTTCTTGATGGCAGTGCTGTTCGCACAAGGCTTTGTGTCGTACTACCGGGTGCAGCTTTTTGCAGCAGTGAGCGAGAAGGGCATTGCCGATGTGCGCAAAGCGCTTTACAGCAAAATCATCACACTTCCGATTGTCTTTTTTGAAAAAAACCGGACAGGCGACCTCGTGAGCCGCCTCACCGCCGACGTGGAAAAGTTGTACAGTGCATTTTCAGTGACGATTGCGGAGTTCATCCGGCAAATTATCGTGCTTATTTCGGGCATCATCATTTTGGCGGTGATGGCGTGGAAGCTCTCGCTCATCATGCTGGCAACGTTTCCGGTCATTGTGCTTGGCGCCATGTTTTTTGGCCGAAAAATCCGCAAGCTCTCCAAACAACGGCAAGACGAATTGGCCAATTCCAACACGGTTTTAAGTGAAACAATGACCACGATTCAAGTGGTGAAAGCCTTCACCAATGAGCTTTTCGAGACATTGCGTTACAGCAAGTCAGTGGACGCAACCGTCGCTGTTTCAATGAAATATGCCAATGGAAGAGCACTGTTCACGGTTTTCATCGTCTCGGTCTTGTTCGGTGGTCTATTTTTCGTCATTTGGATGGGAGCCTGGCTACTCAGCAAGGGCCAGATGGATGCTGGACAATTAGTTTCGTTCGTGGTTTACACGGCTGTCATCGGCGGGGCGATTGCTGGCTTGGGCAATTTTTACACAGAACTGCTCGGCGCCATCGGCGCCACGGAGCGCATCCAAGAGATTTTGGAGGAAACAAACGAGGTGAAAATCGAACCGAACAAGGCCCAATCGAAGCGGCTGAACGGTGTCATCGAGTTCCATGACGTGCATTTTACCTACCCAACACGCGAGGACGTGCGAGTGTTAAAAGGTATTAATTTGAGCGTGGAAGCTGGTGAAAAAGTAGCGCTTGTTGGCCCCAGTGGTGCCGGAAAGTCAACCATCGTTCAACTTTTGCTCAAATTTTATGGCGTAAGCGAGGGCGACATCACGGTGGACGACCAGAGCATCTACGACATGGACACAACGGACTATCGCCAAAACATCGCTATCGTACCGCAGGAAGTGCTGTTGTTTGGTGGCACCATCCGGGAGAACATTCTCTACGGAAAACCTGGCGCTACGGAAGCAGAAATCGTCGAAGCTGCCCGGCAAGCCAACGCCTTGGAGTTCATCCAGCGCTTCCCAGATGGGCTGGAAACGGTGGTCGGTGAACGGGGTATCAAGCTGTCTGGTGGGCAGCGGCAACGTATTGCCATCGCACGGGCCATCTTGAAAAACCCTGCAATCCTGCTACTCGACGAGGCCACTTCGTCCCTTGATGCCGAGTCGGAGAAAGTGGTGCAAGAAGCTCTTGACAAGTTGATGGAAGGCCGCACGAGCATCATCATCGCCCACCGTCTGGCCACAGTGCGCAACGTGGACAAAATCTGCGTGCTGGATGGTGGCCGCATCGTGGAAGAAGGCACGCATGAGGAGCTTTCAGCCATGCCCGATGGACTTTACAACAGTTTGGCAAAACTTCAATTCAGCTACGCATGAGCCTGAAAACTCGATTGCTAATTTTCTTTTCCGTGCTGGCACTGTTCGGTATCATCATTTTGTATGTACTTGAATTTCAATGGTTTCAAAACAGTTTTGGGGTGCAGCGGCTGGTGATAGGAGCGCTTGTGGCAGGACTTATTGTTGGAGCCATGCTCGGCTTAGTTTACCAAAAAAGGGGAGACGACTTGGTGGAGAAAATGCAGATTTGGACAGCATGCATTATTGTTCCCGTGCTGCTAATGCCACTGCTAGCAAGCCTGACCAATCGTCTTTTTGCGGAGCAAGCCAAGCCTACCGAGGTGCAGTTTTGGGATGAAAAAGCATACACGCTCAACCGCTACGGAGTACTGAAAGGAGATAAAATTGACACCGTTGGCTACTTCATTTTTGTGATAAAAGATGGTGAAATGATGCGGTTGGAAAATGAAACGCCAGTTTTTCCAACTGCAAAAAAGGGGGACACCGTAGAAATTTCGATACAGAGAGGGCTTTGGGGTATCGAGTTCGTGGAGATGGGAAATTAAACCAGTCCTTCGCTCAGCGCATACCTCACTAACTCCGAGGTGGTGCCGAGCTTCAGTTTTTTCATGATGTTCTTGCGATGGGTATAAACGGTGTGGGTGCTCAGCCTGAGCTGTCCGGCTATCTCCTTGGCAATCAGGCCATTGGCGACCAGTCGCACGATTTCCACCTCACGTGCCGAGAGTGGCGTGGGTGTACAGTCAGCCTCCTTCGGGAAGGATTTTTCGAGCAGGTGGTTCAGCACATTGGTGCAGTAGAACTTTTCGTTTTTTGCAGTTGCTTCCAGGGCGTCCAGGATTTCTTTTTCGCCGCATTGTTTTGACAAGAAACTGTTCACACCACTTTCCAACACTTGGTAAATCGTCTTTTTGTCTTCATCTCCGCTGATGATGATAAGTCTGGATTGAGGCGAATTTTGCCTCACTTTTTCAACGGTTTCGGTGGAGAAGCGGCCAGGTTGATTGTAGTCCAACACAACGATTTCTGGTTGAGCGTTTCTCACTTTCACAAGCAGTTGCGCTTCCGAAGTTGCCTCACCAACAACTTCACAGTTGGGCATTTCAGCCAAAATCTGGCGCAGCCCAATCCTCGTCAGGAAGTGTGCGTCGGCGATGATGACTGCTGTTTTTTTATCCATTTGTGAAGTGAAGATTTCTTGACAGCAAAAATAAGGCAGTTTGGCTATTTGTTACACTTATTTAGATTTAATTAAAATTGAGCGAAAGATTTGACACCAAACTGACAGGCCGTGCTGTCAAATCACTTGAATTCCATGATGTAACGAAGGGTTGGGAAGAAGGGAAGCAAAGAAACTTGCACCACTTGCCGTTGCAATTGGTCATTTTCGTCAAAGTTGTCTCGCAGGGTGTAGTAAACTGGATTCTTGCGGAAATAAGCATTGTAAACTCCAAGTTTCAACGTGTGGTTTACGTTCCGAACAACAAAATTCCTGTTGAACGTGAAATCCAATCGGTGATAATCTGGCAGTCTGTAGGGGTTCAATCTTGTGATTACATTGATGGTCTTGATTTCGGTAGGGGCGCTGCCATTGGGCTGCTCCACTTCAAACTGCTGGGAAGGAAAAGTAAACGCTGAGCCCGTTGCATACATGAAGCTTGCCGAAAAGTCCCATTTCTTGTTGATTTTGTAGAGGTACTGGAGGTTAAAATTGTGCCGTCTGTCAAGGCGCAGTGGATATTTGTCCCCATTGTTCACGTCGTTGCCAAATTGGCGGTCAGCATGGCCGTAGGTGTAGGCAAGCCAGCCCCCCATTTTGCCACGTTCCACTCTCATCAACAATTCGGCACCATAAGCCCAGCCCCTTCCTTTCGCTATTTCGTCTTGCCAGTTGGATGAATTTATGGCTTCGAGCGTACCGCCCTTGTAGTAAATGATATTGCTCAAATACTTGTAGTACCCCTCCAGTTCGATGGTCAGCCAAGAATTGGCCTTGTGCCGAATCCCAGCAGTAAACTGCCATGCCTCTTGTGGAGGCGCATCTTTTGTTGCACTCACCCAGAGGTCTTTTGGCAAGCCAATGTTCGTTGGGCTTAACAGGTGCAAAAACTGGGTGTTGCGGGTTGCTGAAAAGTTGTACGAAGTACGTCGGCTATTGAAAAGGTTCAACAGCAATCTGGGCTGCAGGGCATAGAAAACACTGCCCTCCACTATCAATGCCGAGCCCCTAACGCCAATGTTTGCCGTAATGTCGTTGCCAATTTTAAGCTCATCTTGGACGTACAAATCGAACTCGTTGGAAATCAACGGGGTCTTCAAATATGAGCCAATCGTGTCACGGGTCTCAGAGTTGAAAATTGTCAATTCTTCAAAACTGATTACCCCGGGTTGAAACTTGTGCTGCGTAAAACTGGTGCCAAAACGAAAGCGGTGATTGCGGTAGGTCGTGTAATCAAAATCAGTTTTAAGCCCAAAATCCTCTACACTCGACTTGTATTTTTGAAAAAGTACATCACGGAACAATCGGGTATCATTGGAGAGCAAATCGAGGTCAACCAAATCTTCGGAATCATAAAAATAGTTGCTGTAAGTAGCCGTAACATTGGCAAATATTTTGTCCGAAATCAAGTGATTCCAGCGCATGGCGACTACATTGTTCCCCCAATTGACTAGTTCTTCGTTTGACACAATGGAGAAAGTGTCCTGAAACCAACGGCCTTGTTCCAGCTTATCAACAAAGTCATCTTTTCCCCTGTAAATACTGAGATAAACACGGTCCTTGGGCGTTATTTTGAAATTGACCTTGCCATTCAAATCATAAAAAAAGTACTTTAAATAACCTGAACTGTTTTTTTTGTCTCGCAATCGTCGGGAGATGGGCACGCTCAAAAAATCGAACAACGAGCGCCTGCCAGAAACAAACCACGAGCCTTTGCCTTTGGCCAGTGGCCCCTCCATCGTCAACTGCAACGAGCTTAGCCCAAGCTCCACCTCACCTTGTAGCTTGTTCAGATTCCCTTCTTTGGTCTGGATGTCCCAGATGGACGAAATGCGGCCGCCGTATTGCGCCGGGAAATTGCCCTTTAAAATTCGGGCATTTCGAACTGCCGCTGTGTTGTAGATGGAGTAAATTCCCAAGCCGTGGGTGGCGTTGTACACAGGCACTCCGTCGAGCAAAAACAGGTTTTGGTCAATGTCGCCTCCCCGCACCGACATGCCGCCAAAGCCATCGGCACCTGTCTGGATGCCAGGCATCGAGTACGCCAATCGAATCACGTCAGTCTCACCGCCCAGTGAAGGCAGTCGGCCAGCTTGTTCGAGGTTGAGTTCGAGGGCACCAAAATCGGTGGACAAGAACGATGAGTCATTGAAATAGGCCACAACCACTTCTGCAAGCACATAGGGGCTCAGGCCAATCTCCAACTTTTGATTAGAGGTTAGACTAATATCGAGGGTATCATTTTCGTAACCTAGTGAAGTAACCAGCAAATTGGATAAGCCTTCGGTCATCGTTAGACTGAAATACCCAAACTCATTGGTATAGGTGCCTGTCTTGCGTTTTTCGTCAAAAATGGCAGCATTGATGATACGTTCACCTGTTTCACTATCGGTCACAAACCCACTGAGGGTAAACATCCGCAACGGTGCCGCAGCTTTGACAGCAACAATGACGATTTGTGAGCCAACAACCTCAAACTGAAGGTCAGAGCCTTCCAATAGTTGCTGCAATACCCTACCCACTCGTTCATCGAGCACTTGAAGGGTTACTTGTTTGTCTTTTGGTAAAATATTGTTGTTGAAGGTAAGTCGGACGCCTTGGTCAATCAGGTTGTACAGTGCGTCAGTCAACGGTAAGTTCTTGAAATTCACACTGACTCGTTCGTTAAGTGGTGATTGGCCGCTCACCAAATGAGCAGCAAATAGACCAATTAATAACAGCAGCCAGCGTATTTTCATACCATTTTGGGTTCAGCGCATCAAAGTTAGTTTACCAATAACGACAGACAGCAGATTAGTCACTTTAAGTTTGTTACTAACAAAAAAATGGCTCGATTGCATGATGCCACCGAGCCATTTTTTTGCTGCGAAAGGATACTATCAGTCACAACAAGTTCCACTCACTTCATAAGCAATCTCACCTTTTTTGATGATTTTCAATTTTGGGCAGGAGGCTTTCAGTGCATTCATGGCTTCTTCCAGCTTGCCTTTTTGGACGGTCAATGTTTGCAGGCAATCCATTTCTTGGCTGGCATTCTTCAAAGTTAATTTCACTTCAAACAGACGCTCAATGCCTTGCAGAATCGTCGGTATTGGTTGCCCCTTGAAACTAATGATGCCAGTACGCCAAGCCATTGGCATAGCTGCGGCATCTACCCCTCGAACGATTTTATTGCCGTTTTTGTCAAACCTAACAAACTCGCCCTTGGTCAGCTCAACTTGCTGCATGCCTTGCGTAAAGCTCACCCTTACTTTGCCGGACTCAACGAATACTTCGAAAAACGAATCATTTGGGTACGAACGAACATTGAAGGAGGTGCCCAAAACCGTGACTTCTGCATTCGCAGTTTCAATCACAAAGGGCCTACTTTCGTCACGATACACCTGAAAAAAGGCTTCGCCAAGCAGCTTCACACGACGTTCATCTTGGGTAAACGATTCTTGGTATTTCAACTCGCTGGAGTGATTCAGCACCACCATACTACCGTCAGAAAGAGAAAGTTGTTTAGTGCCGTTCGCCGGTGTCGACGTAGCCATCAAATGCCCTCCATCGGACATTTGGTTTTTGAAAGCCCAAATACCAACTGCCAACAGGGCGATACCCGCCGCAATCCGTAGCATTATTTTCATGGGCGAAAGTCGCACCACACGAGCAGGCTGGTGCTGCCCCATCCGGGACTTCAAAGCGGCAAGCCCTTTCTCCTCGTCGGGAAAAAAGTCTTGCTTATAATTGCCACTGGCCTCCCACAAGCGTTTAAGCATCGCATCGGACATACCCGATGACTGCTCCCCTTGCCAACGCTGCCAGTCTTTTTTATCGTTCAATTCCATTTTGCTAGAATTTTCCAACCGCTAATTGCATTGTTTTTTGCGGATGGTTCACCTCATTCCACCTAACTCGAAGTGGGAGACACGCTTTTTTAAACTGCCCCCCATTTGAACTGCTAAAATCATTGATTTTATTGAGTGAAAATGCAAGCTATCCGACGAAGCCGCTCACTCATCGCCCAAAAATGGCCCAATTGCTTCTTTTAGCATCTTCAGGGCTTTGGTCATCTGGTTCTCAACGGTCTTGATGGAGATGCTCAACTCATCGGCAATCTGTTGGTTACTCATGTCCTCAAACCGGCTCAGCGTGAAGACCAACCGACAACGTTCTGGCAGCTGGTCAATGGCCAAATGGATAGTTTTCTCCAAATCCTGACCTTCCAAATCCTTCGAAACTTCGGCCATTTTACTGGCCATCGAGGTCAATTTATCTTCGTCGTCCCACCTAATTTTGCGATCACGAATATGGTTTAGGGTCTTGTTCACTGCTGCCCTGCGCAGGTAGGCTCGCAGCGAAATATTGACATTGATGTCCGTTCGCTTTTTCCAAACCTCGAAGAGCACTTCTTGGGCCAAGTCCTCAGCTGTGTGTTCGTCCTTCAAGACCCTCGCAACCGTTTGACAGAGGTAGGCATAATATTTACGAAACATCAACTCCATGGCCACACCATCGCTGGTGGGGAGCAAGCCAAGAATATATTCGTCGGAGTGTTCGTTTTCGAAAGCCACAAGCTAACGGTTACAATGGACGGTGAACGGTGGCGACGAATGGATAATTTTGTCCATCGGGCCTAACCGTACTATTCTTCTGAGTTCTCAATTTTGGAAATGATGCTGCCAAAGCTGCAATACGGGAGCCAAAGTATGACATTTGAGTAAAAAAACCGTCCTAACGATAAAATTGTACTAAAGTGGTGGGCAAAATGAGATTTTGGCTAAATTTGGCGTCTAATTTTCATAGTAAATATTTCAATGCCTTTTCAGTCGTGATTAGGCATATTGAACAAAGACGACCAACCACAAGTCCGTTTCCTAAGTTTTGCTCAAACCTTTGCAACGGTTCAAGATACATTTTTTTGGTTAGAAACTCGGAGCCTGTCCGTCATTGGCGGATAGGTCTTCGGGCTTTAAAAAATTCAGAATCCATGCGTAGTTTTTTCATCCCATTGACATTGATGTTGTTGTTTTTTCTCCCAACTGCCTTGACCGCTCAGGACGACCTGACCGAAAAAGGTGGCTTTTCGGTGAATGCCAGCGAGGAACACTCCTTTCTGTTTGTGCTTGCAAACCGCCCAAACGACCTGCAAGAGATGCGGACAGGCATCACCAAGTACATGTGGAAATATCACCCAAACGAAAAGCTGAAAATCACCCAAATTCAAGTGGACGGCGAGTTGAAAGAAGTACCGCTCATTCTTATTTCTGGCTTTGCTGACAAAACCAAAGCCATGGAATTCTACAAAGGATTGAAAGCCAACCGCCCAGATTTCATGCAAATGGGCTTGACCAAAGACTTTTTCCCACTTTCCAAAACCAACTACGAAAAAGTGCTGCGAGCCAAGTCCTTGAACGGGTACAAACAGTTTTTCCAACAGAATTACCTGTAAAAAGCGACGCTGGCAGGGTTTTGAGCCCTGCCAGCGTCACAGCATTTTCATCGAACAAACGCACCGAGTTTTGACCTACCAGCAAATTTTAGGGGACTTAAAAAAGAAGAAATTTCACCCGATTTACTTTCTGCACGGCAGTGAGCCATTTTTCATTGACGCCATTTCGGACTACATCGAGAAAAATGCATTGACGGAAAGCGAGCGCTCCTTCAACCAAGTGGTGCTGTACGGTCGCGATGTGGACCATCTTGCCGTAATCGACAACGCCCGTCGGTATCCGATGATGTCGCAGCACTCCGTCGTCATCGTCAAGGAGGCTCAAGACATGAAAGACCTAAAAGACCTTGAAAAATACGTGGCCAACCCACTAAATTCGACGATTTTGGTGCTTTGCCACAAGCACAAGGCGTTCAATACCACGACCAAATTTGGCAAGTTGCTGCAAGAAAAAGGCATCGTCTTCGACAGCAAAAAACTCTACGACAACCAAGTTCCTGACTGGATTCACGACTACCTCAGCCACAACCACCTCAAAATCACACCAGGTGCCGCCGATTTGCTGGCGGAATATCTTGGCACTGACCTTTCGTTGATAGCCCATGAGCTAGACAAGTTGGCGCTCCACCTCCAAAAAGATACCGAAATTACCGCCGAACACGTCGAAGAGCATGTCGGCATCAGCCGGGAGTACAATATTTTTGAATTGCAGAAAGCCTTGAGCAACAAGGATTTGGGGAAGATTGCCCGTATCGCCAACAATTTCGAAGCGAACCCGAAGCGCAACCCACTCATCATGGTTATCGCATCAATGGCCAGCTTTTTCACAAAAGTTTACATGCTGCATTTCCTTAAAAATGCACCCGATGCAGAAGCACAAAAGAAACTGGGGCTTCGCTCGCCGTACGCCCTGAAGGAATACCGTTCGGCCATTCGCCATTTCTCATTAGCGAAAACGGAACAAATCATTGCAGACCTAAAAAGCTATGACCTGATGGCCAAGGGTGTTGACTTTGTGACCACGGGCAAAGAAGACGGCGAGCTACTGAAGGAAATGATGTGGAAAGTGGTTAATTGACTGCGCATTGCTTTATCCAATTCATTGGTTTTCAACGTTTTGCAGCCAAGTTTTAAAAACATGGCTACATGGATGATGTGGGATACACCAACTCGCCGAATCGAGGTGGTGGCCACCTTTCAATGTTTCAAAATGAACGTTTTTTGCTCCTAACGATTCCAGTTTTGTCACAAAAGCTGAAGTATTCTTGTATTCTACAATGCCGTCTTTGTCGCCATGAATTAGCAAGATGGGCAAATTTGGCGCAGATTCGAGGTAGCAAATAGGATTGGCGAGACGAAACAAATCAGCTTTTTTCATTCTCGTCAGCATTAGCAATGGTGGTGATGGCCACATTTTGGTGAGGTCGAGCGGAGCAGCGAATAGCGCTAACCCCGAGAATATTTCGGAGGAAAGCCCAAAATTGGACAACAAACTACGGTCGAGCAAGGCCAAGGCACCGAGATTCCCGCCAGCGGAATTGCCGCAAAGAATGATTCTCATTTCAGACAAACTTTCCCGCTCCATCGTTTCCACCACCATTTTAATGGCCAAGGCAGTGTCCATCCTCAGCTGCCGAATATCGCACTGTGGAATGCGGCGGTGAGAAAGGAAAAAAGCATGATACCCTTGCTCTGTAAACCATCGGGCATTTGCTTTGAACAGCTCAGGCCTGCCCAGTTGCCAGCCACTTCCGTGGATGTAAACGACAACATGCTGCTTCGGGCTGCTGACCGTAACTGGAGCAAAATGGAGCAGGTACTGTCGAAAATGGTTGCCGTACTTGATTTTTGCTGTTGGGGCTGCTGGTTTTGGTAGATTATTGATTTTAAGCAGCCAAAAAGGGAGGCGTATGATTTCATACAAGAAATTGCCGGGAGGTACCACCAAACACAACAGGAGATAGCCCATGGCAATACCAACTAATATTTTAACCAACAAAATCATGCTGCAAGGTATTAAGGTTTGGCAAATGCCAGCTCGATTCGCTGCCAACTCCGTTAATTGTGCCAGAGCGTTTATCTTCGGGCGTCAAAACCAGCACCAGATTCCAGATTTCATGATGAAAATAGGCTTCATTTCAAGGCTTTCCCCAGTCGCTTTTTGCCTTTTGGCAGTTACTACCACTGTGTGTTTCAGCGGTTGCACCATCGGTGGAAGCGGCTACTCTTTTCAGGGAATCAGCATTCCATCGGACGTGAACACCTACTATGTTGAGCTTTTCGAGAACCAAGCACCTGCCTCCGTACCTACCCTACCCCGTGAATTTACGGAGCGACTGAAGGACAAAATCCGAACAGAATCAAGGCTGAAATACAACGACGAAGAACCAGACATCGAGTTCACGGGCGCAGTCACAGACTTCAGGGTAAGTGCAGAGGCTCCGAAAGCTGGTGAGCAAATCGGCTTCAACAAACTCACCATCACCGTACAGGTCAATTTCGTAAACAACAAAGACGAGAAGGCCAACTGGAAGCAGCAGTTTTCCTTCGAAGATTTTTTTGGTGCCAGCGAAAACCTGCTTGATGTGCAGGAAACCCTCATCGAGAACATCAGCAAGGAGTTGGTGGATAGGATTTTCAATCGGGCCTTTACCAACTGGTAAGCTCTTTTTTTGAGGGGTTTGATTTGTTTAAAGGGTTTGCACTACATTTGGCAGTTTTCCAATTGACCACTAAAACAAAACAATGCGATGGACTTAATTACGAACATTTCGAGGGGATTGTTAGGTGTTGCAGTTTTCATTGGCATCCTCTACCTGATGAGCAGCAACCGCAAGCACATCAACTGGCGAATAGTGGCTGGTGGCATGATGCTTCAATTGGTACTTGGCCTGTTGGTACTGAAAGTTGAATTTGTGACCATCGCCTTTGACTGGGTGGCCAGTTTTTTTGTGAGCGTTCTGGGTTTCACCAACGCTGGCATCGAGTTCTTGCTGACGCCGTTCGGAATGAAAGAAGTGGACGGCGCACTCAATAGCTTCGTCTTCAAAGTACTGCCTACGATTGTTTTCTTCTCGGCACTTTCCTCACTATTTTACTACCTCGGCATCCTGCAAATCATCACGAAGGGCATCGCTTGGGTGATGAGTAAAACCATGAAACTCACAGGTGCTGAGAGCCTCGCTGCAGCAGCCAATGTTTTTATTGGGCAAACGGAGGCGCCATTGGTTATACGACCCTACCTCGAAGGCATGTCCCGCTCGGAAATGATGTGCTTGATGGTCGGGGGTTTTGCAACTATTGCCGGGAGTGTCTTTGCTGCCTACGTTGGCTTTCTGGGTGGCGACGACCCAGCCATGCAGCAACTATTTGCACGCCACTTGCTAACAGCATCCATCATGTCAGCGCCTGCGGCAATTGTTTGTGCCAAAATGATATTGCCAGAGTCACGTGAAATAACTTTGGAGGAGCAAAAACTCGATGTGCCACGTGACAAATCAGGATCCAACATGCTCGATGCCATCACACACGGAGCAACGGATGGCTTCAAGTTAGCCGTCAACGTGGGCATCATGCTGCTAGTTTTCACCGCCATGATAGCCATGTTGAACTCAATTTTAGTGGGTGTTGGAAACATCGGCAACCTGAACCAAACGATTTCGGACTCGACTGCTGGCAGGTTTTCCGGCTTGACACTTGAGTATATTTTGGGGATTATTTTTGCCCCAGTAGCATGGATAATGGGCGTTTCGACCCAAGATTCGATGTTGGTAGGACAACTTTTGGGGATGAAAACGGCCATCAACGAATTTTATGCCTATGCCAAGATGCCAGAATTGAAAGTACTGATGACGCAAAAATCTGTCATCATTACTACTTACGCCCTCTGTGGTTTTGCAAACTTTGCCTCAATCGGCATTCAAATTGGAGGCATTAGTGCTTTGGCTCCCTCCCAACGCAAAAACCTAACAGAGCTTGGTGTCAAAGCCATGATTGGGGGCACAATTGCAAGTTTCTTGACGGCTTGCATTGCTGGGATGTTCTCCTAATTGCGACTAGGCTTTACCAATAAAAAATGCCGCAATCATTGCTGATTGCGGCATTTTTTATGTCACTAGCTGCCAGTTGAAATTACTTCCTGTCCTTCCTGTCAGACACTACTTTCATTTCACTGACGGGCCTTGACTTAAAGTCAATTCCCGACTCTTGATGGCGTTCTGCTTTTACGTCCACACGACGGTTGAGCTGGTGGTCAGTCTCTGGACAAATGACCTCATCCGTACAGTTGTTGATGGGCTTCAATTCACCAAACTGCTCCGTGTAGATACGCTCGGCAGCGATTCCTTTCTTCACCAAATAAGCCTTTGCTGAATTTGCGCGATTGGTTGACAGCCTGTCGTTGTAGCGGTTGGTACCACGTGCATCTGTGTTACCACCGAGGCGCACTTGCAGGGACGGGTAGCGATTCATGATTTCAACGAGATTGTCCAACGTAGGCTGGGCATCCCGCTTACGGATATAGTATTTGTCAAAGTCAAAAAACACAGGCTCCAACATGACCATTAACGGCGCCTTGAGCGGCACCTTGATTCGTACTTCTCCATCTTTGCAGTCAATTTTGAAGTTCTTCAAAGAAACTGAATTGGTATAGTAAGGTGCTTTGCTGGCTGTGATTTCATACTCGTGGTCGCAGTCAATTTGTGTGTTAGCCATACCACCGCCATCACCCGTCAAAGTGACGACCTTGCCTGTAGTTTTGTCCAAAATCTTGATGTCGGCCAACGGGATGGGATTGCCTGATGGATCTTCCACTACCTCCACAATCAGTTTAGAGAAGTACTTGTCCTTTTCCAATGGGATGATGTACTCAGGCTTTGCTGTGATTTCCTCTGCAGAAACTTCACGCTTGTCGGTTTTGTAATCGCCCTTGTTGGTCAAAATGGAGTACTTAGTTCCCTTGCGAACTTGCAGAGTTACCGAACCGTTCTTGTCCGTGGTGAGCGAACTTTTAGACGCAGTGCTTCCACCACCATAAATCTTGTCAAGCATATTGCCGTACTCAGTAGGCGTCATTTCAACGCTAGACCCTGTGAGCCGCTCTTGTGTTTCTTTATCCACCACTACGATAATTGCGTCAATGATTTCTGGGTTGTATTTCCAGTGGTAAATATCGTCGGCACCTTTTGCGTCTTGGTGTCCACGGTCACTGGCAAGGTAGCCTTCCGTGCCGCCGTTCATCGAGACGAAGTTGACGTCGTCGCCACTTTGGTTGAACGGAGCACCCAGATTGCCAATCATCTCCCATTGACCAGCAGCATTCATTTTTGCTGACCAAATGTCAAGGCCACCGCTTCCACCAGCTCTGTCGGATGAGAAAAACAAGTTGTTGTTTTCATCCAAATAAGGAAAAAGTTCGTTGGCAGATGTGTTGATGTTAGCACCAAGACCCGTCGGGATGCTCCAAACGCCATTCTCCAATTTTGACCAGTAAAGGTCCATGCTGTTCTCAGTAGAACCAGTGCGGTTGGAAGAGAAAATCAGCAGGTTGCCATCCTTGGAAAGCGCAGGGTGACAGGTTGACCAATCATCGCTGTTAAATGGCAATTCTGTGACGTTGCCCCACTTGTCGCCCTCCAAATCGGCGGAGTACAGCTTCAAGTCAATCACATCAGCCGCATTCTTGCCATTGAGGTTGTTGCGAGTGAAAATCATCTTGTTACCAGCGGGATTGAATGATGCAGCACCATCGTTGTACTTCCCATTGACGCCGCCTGTTAGCGAAACTGGTTTGCCGTAAGTGCCATCCGCATTTTTCTCTGCGTACTTCAGGTCTGTGTAGTCGCCAGGATTGTCAGATGGGCACTGTAGGAAACGGTTGCTTTTCGAAGAGGTGAAAATCACCCCATTGCCAAATGGAACCGGGCTAAAGTCAAGTTGGGAAGTGTTGATTTCCTTGATGTTTTTCAACTCAACACCCTGCTGCCCCAAGAGTTGGAAGCTCATGACGAGGGCAAAAAGCAGAAACAAGGGTCTGATATTTTTCATCGTTTTCCTGTTTTGAAAATTGATTTTTCAGCAAAATCATACTAGCGAACTACAAATGATTCTACTGGTTTGACTGGTTGGCGCCTTTGCAATTTTGCTCCCGGCCAACATATCGTTAATATTAAAAATAGCGCAAGCTCTTGATTTTGCAATCCTCACAAGGGAAAGTGTAACCCAGCATAACCTCGAAGCTACCATCCGTGACTTTTTTCAAATCCGACAGGGTAAAATCAAGGGCTGCACCAATGCGAAGGCCATTCTTGAACTGATAAACCAACAAACCGTCAATGGAGTCGTCAAGGCGGTACATGGCGCCAATCATGAAGGCATCGTTGAACATAACGTTCAGGTTTGCGTCGAGGTCGAATGGCGCACTTGGGTTGATTCGAGCCTGCACGTTCGGCAACAACTCAATGTTTTGACCAATTGGCAATGTCAATCCACCCTGCAAAAACCAAGTGTTCACCTTACCGCTGAATTTGTCCGTCTCGTTGTACAGTGAGTTAGCCAACATTCTTGGCAGCGAGGCACCAAGGTAGAATTTGGTGTTTTTGAAATAGACACCTGGGCCAACGTTGAAGGTAGTTTTTGACTCAACACCGCTCCCGATGTTGTTGTCACCAACTTCAACAGCATCATTGACCTCATCCCAATCAGAGCGGGCGTTTTCGACCCTAGCTCCGATGCCAATGGCGAGCACGTTGCCCCTGTTAAAGCGAATGCGGTAGGCATAATCTGCACCAACGGTGAGCAATTTGTCCAAGCCAATCTTGTCGGTCAATATGTTCAAACCAATGCCGCTGGTGCGCTTTGCAAATGGCATGTGGCCGTACAGGTTGATGTTTTTTGGTGAACCATCTACGCCTGACCACCACTGATTGCGGTAAATTAGGCCGGCATCAAGCACTTCCTTTGACCCCGCATAAGCTGGGTTGAAGTTCAACTGATTAAACAGGTTGAAGGTGTAAATGGCCTCACTTTGGCCCCAAGCTGAGACCGTAATGAAGGTGATTAAGAAGGTATATATTAGCTTTTTCATGTTCACTAATTTAATGGTTGTTGTGGATGATGGGTAGTTGATGGTGGTCAAGTCAAATCAACCACCATCAACCAAATCATTTTCTAACGGACTACTTTGATATAACCTGAAACTGGGTCATCGCCGCTTTCCTTATCAAACTCAAAAAGGTAGAAATAGGTAGCTGCCGGCACCTCTTTCTTGTCGCTGCCATAAGTGCAGTCCCAACCCTCTTCGTTCAGATAAGGCTCAAATGATACAATCTCATCACCCCAGCGGTTGAATATCCGCAGGCGACTGTTGTTGGGGAAAGATGTACCTGGAGGAGGAATGCAATCAATTACCAGTACATCGTTCACGTTATCACCATTAGGTGTAAGTACGTTAGGAACCAGACAATCTACTTGATAAGTAATTGTCACTGTAGCTTGGTCACAAACCTCTGGACAATCCACGAGACAGATTTCATAGACAAATGTTACCTGCTGAAGTGGTGGTATTGGCGGCGTGTATGTGAAAGTTCCATCTTGGTTCAGCGTTAGGTCGCCGATTTCAGGTTCAGTTATTACGGTGTAGGTCACTTCGCCACCGGTATCGTTGTCCGAAACATTTCCAGAAATTGGCGTTGGCGTCAAACTTTCGTAGGTATCATCATTAGCATCAGGAGCTTCTGGCGCTACGATAATCACAGCTTCGGAGGTAGCTGAACATCCATCAACCGTCACTGTTACGGTGTAGCTCCCAGGCATTGCTGGCACGACATCGAAAACAGGAGATGTGGAGGTACCGATGGAAACGCCGTCTTTGAACCACTCGTAGCTGATGCTGGTGCCAGTGTAGGATGTGGCAGTTAGTACCAACGCTTCATCTGGGCAAAGTATACTGGCAGAAGGTACAATTACCGGCGTTTCAAGCTCTTGTACTGTCGCAACTATCTGAACTGGTTCAGCCTCGCAACCATCACTTGATTCAGCAGTAATAGTAGCAGAAATGGTACTGTTTGCTGTCAGTGTAAATGTGATAATGGTTGGAGAGGTGACTGTGCCACTGGTGTCAAAAGCTGAACTTTCAAAGCTCCAATCAGCGCTGGCAGCGCCGTTCGGGTCAATGCTGAAAGAAAATTCAACTTCTTCGCCAAAGCAGAACGTGCCATTGCCGCTTATGACTGTGATGATTGGCTTTGGATTCACCTCCACAATTACAGATTGCGAGTCACTGCAATCACCCAAAGTAACGGTTAATGTGTATTCACCCTCACCTGCCAGTTCGATGTCTGGAACAGTTGCTGGGAATGGGCCTTGGCTTGGAGCAGTACCGCTGAACGTAAAGCCATTCGGCCCAGTCCAGGTGTAGTTAACTGTGCCGAGGCCGGGTTCTCCGGTACCGTTCAGGGATACGTCAACACCTTCACAGTAGGTGCCACCACCCGTGGTCGTCAGGATTTCAGGTGTTGGATTAATTTCAACTTGCACGCAAGTCGGTGGCTCGTTGACACAACCATTGATGGATTGAAGCTCGAGGCAGTATTCACCTTCGTCATTTTGGTCAACTTGACCGAGGTCAAGCGTGACGGTCGAGCCGCTTGGGACTGTGCCTGTTTGACCAGGTACAGGGGTTCCATTCTGAGTCCATGTATAGGTGATTGGCGTATTGTCTGAAATGGAAACAACCGCCGACAGAACGACTTCTTCATTCTCACAGAACTCGCCACCGCCGTTGATTACATTATTTACAACAACAGGAACCGGATTTACGACAACCGTTACGCAAGCAGTATCGGGGCAGTTGCTCGAAAGTGGTGCAATCAGGCAGTACTCACCAGAGACTGGATTCGGTATCTCAATTGTAAATGGGCCACCACAAGGTGCAGTCCCCACAAAAGTAAAGCCGTTCGGGCCGTTCCAAGCGTATGCGATGGTGCCTGAACATGGCAACGAGTTGGTGCCAATCAGAACCAAAGTGTCGTTGGAGCAAACCGGTGAGTTGGAGGTAACTGAAAGCACAGCGCTAGGCTCAAAAAACACATCTGTGCAAGCTAGGCTTGAAACACAACCATCCAAAGATTCAATGGAACAGCAAAACGTACCTGACTGCGTGACGGGAATGCAAATCGTATCGTTGGTACTAGTTTGACCTGTAACCAACGTACCATCAGGCAAAATGCAGGTATAGAAAAATCCTACGACTTCTGGGTTGATATTCGTGAAACAAATATATCAAGGCTTACGGGCAAACCATATCATATGAC
>CAYTZS010000054.1:0-27153 GCA_964442355.1 uncultured Saprospiraceae bacterium
AGTGGGCTTGGCGGCGCTTGAGCACCAATGCGCCCATCAGCGCAGCGCAGCCAGCGGAGATGTGTACCACAAACCGAAGCCGAGTGTCCAAGGTCTACGAACCTTTTGAAAGTGCACTCGCCACAGGTGCCTTTGTGGCCACCGTCCCATCACCTGCCAATACCTTTTTCACATTGACGGTATACTATGCAGACCCACTCAACCGCACTTGGAAAGTCACGCCGCCATCCTGGTATCCCAGCATTTATACCTACGGCACCAACCTCGCCAATAACGTAAAACTGAACCATACCACCAACACCTGGTATGCCGCCAACAGTCTTTACAGCACAACGGTAGAAGACCCTAACGGCAACCGCTCCACCAGTTTCAAGGACAAAAAGGGCAGGCTCATCCTCAGCCGGCGCAGGAACAACAATGGCACGCTGGAGGCCAATACCTACAATCTCTACGACAACAAAGACCGCCTTACTACTGTGATACCACCTGATGCCCTCATCACCAACACCAACCTCATCTTCAAGTACCATGATGCTGCGGACAACATGATTAGCAAGGATGTGCCAGACGCCGCCGCCATGACCATGAAATATGACGCACGCAACCTGATGACACTGATGCAGGACGGCAATCTGCTGGCCGCCCCCAACAATTGGCTGGCCACCAACTACGACATCTATGGCAGGCCCACCAGCACTGGCTTCATCGTCAACAATTCAAACCCAAGCCCCGCAGGCCCATTCACCTTCACCACCGCCAACAAGCTGACCGAGACCACCTACGACGACGTGAGCGGTGGCCAGGCCATCTACAAGGGCAAGGTAAAGCAGAGCCAAGTCAAGGTAATGGACGCCGCCAACAACGCCTTTATCACTACCAATTACACTTACGACGCTCACGGCAGGGTAAGTGCCACCACCGCCAACAACTTCACGGGCGGCTCCGACAACTACGCTTTTGCCTACGACTGGGCGGACAACCGCCTCACCAGCACACGCACCCACAAGCGCCTCAGCACGGATGCCACCACCACCATCCTCGAAACCACTACCTACGACCATGCAGGGCGCGCTACGCTAAACAAGCACAAGCTCAACACCGCCGCCGAGGTGACCCTTAGCGAGCTGAACTACAACTTCAAGGATGAACTGCTCGAAAAAAACCTTGGAAAAGTGGCCTGCGCCTCGTTCGCTCCAGGCGACTGCTGGCTCCAGAGCATCGACTACGCCTACAACCCACAGGGCTGGCTGACCACCATCAACCAGGTCACGCTCGGCGGCACCAACGTGGCGCTCGCCGCCTGCCCCACCAACCCGACTGCCCCGAACCCGGCAGTCACGGGCGAGAACGACCTATTCTACCTCGAACTGAAATACGACGGCCAGTTCACGGGCATGACGGGCGACACCATCCAAAAGAACGGCAATATCAACCAGATGATGTGGCGCACCCGTGGCAGGGAGCGGCAGGCCTACAATTTCAGCTACGACTACCTCGACCACCTGCGCAGCGCAGTTTATGCGGACGTAAACGATGCTGGAACCGTGACCACCAACAGCCGCTACAACGAAAGCCTCACCTACGCCGATGCACGTGGGAATATTTCGAACCTAAAACGGGTAGGTGGCCAAATCTCCGGTTCCTGCTGGAACTTTGCGCAGATAGACAACCTGACTTATACCTACACCTCCGGCACCAACAAGATAAGCACCATCACCGATGCAGCCTCGGCCACCTACAAGGCGAGGGGGTTCAATCCTGGAAGTGGAACTGGTACTTACACTTTCGATGCAAACGGTAGCTTAAAAACCGACCCCTACAAAGGTATCGTCAACATCAACTACAATCACCTGAACCTCCCGGCGCTGGTTGACATGGGCGGGAACAAAACCGTGACCAACCTTTATGATGCGGATGGCGTCAAATTGAGGATGACCGTCAACAACAATGGCACCATCACGACGAGGGATTATTTTGATGGAATAGAATACAACGGCAACACCATTGAATCAATCTACCACATTGAAGGCAGGGCATTCAACAACAGTGGAACATACAGGTACGAGTATGCGATTGGTGACCACTTGGGCAACACAAGGCTTACTTTTACCGATAAAAATGGGAATGGTGTTATTGATGTGACAAATTCTTCCACGAATGAAATCCTGCAAGAGAACCATTATTACCCATTTGGCCTTAACTTTGACGGGCCTTGGATGAACGACAGCGGTGCCGCAGACGAACGGTACCAGTTCAACGGTATTGAAAGGGTGGGCGAGCTTGGGGTGAACCTTGACTTGGCGTTCTTCCGGGCAAACGACCCGGCGATTGGGAGGTGGTGGCAGGTGGACCCGGTTACCAAGCATCCCGAAAGTCCGTTTGCTGCTTTTTCGAACAATCCAGTTGCTTACTTTGACTGGCTCGGTGCTGATACCATGCAACAGGTCAATTTGCCCACTGTGGTGGTCACTGCAAAAAGGTCAGGCTCTCAATACGACAATTCTTACATTCGTTACGGGTATAGCGGTACTTTTGAGGAGTATAGGCAGCAGTATGGGTACGTTGGATGGTCATACGAGAACATCAACAATTTTTACAATCAGGTGCATAGCCGGGATTTTGACCAAGATGTACAAGATCGCGACAGGTTGGAGCGAGAGCGGATCGCACGTGAGAAAATGTTGTTCTTTCTGAGCTACTTTAAAGCCTTAGAGGATGTGGCATATGTCCTTCCGGGGTCTGGTTTTTCAGGGAGGGTTTTTGTGGGTGTTAAGGGGTTTGCATTTAGGAGGGTGGCTTCGATTGCAGCAGCAAGTGGAGTAAGTAGAATTCAAGCAGGGACATTAAAGGAATTTAAATCGCTTGTCAATCAACTATCCAAGCCAGGTTCCCAACTTACTAAACAAGAATTACAACAATTTGAAAAATTGACTAATAAATTTGGAGGAAAATTACGATATGATTTGAACCCAATTAAAGGGAAAAATTTGCATCCGCATGTTCAGGTTGAAGGATTAGGCAATTCGGTTGGAAGCAGACACATTTGGTTAAATAATTGAAATAAAGTCAAATAAATCACAACATGAAAAATAAATCTTTGATGAAGTTTTTGGCTTCTTTTTTTCAATTATTCAAAGCCAAAATAGAAAAATACAGTATTGATAATAATACTGTATATGGTACAGTTGGGTGGGAAAATGAGGAAGATAAGCAAACCTTTAGTTGGAATTTTGAAAATGAAGATTCAAAATTAATTACTACTATATTATTATGTGATTTTTTGAACAGCAAGCACCTTGTCAATGGTGATCGTTTTATAATTTCAGAAGAAGATTTGGTGGCACAACTAACTGATGCTAATTGGCTAGAAGAAGAAGCTAGAAAAGCTATTAATCAGTTATGTTCAATTGAGGTCGATATGATTGATGATGGTGAAAAAACTGATTCATTTTTCATTCATTTTTAATTTTTACCCGCTAGCCAACCACCTAAATTTGCCAAAGTTGTTCACATGGACGGGCGGCAGCTTCAACGGCAACAGCATTGAAATACTCTACGATGCGGCGGGCTCCAAGCTCCGCAAGACGGTAAAGACCGGCTCCACCACCAACTACACACAGGACTATATCGGTGGCATCGAGTACAGGGACGGTGTGCGGGAGGCCATCTACACCGCAGAGGGCCGGATTAAGTACCCAACACCAAGTACGACTCGCTACGAGTACACCATCAAGGACTACCTCGGCAATGCCCGCATCTCCTTCTCTGACCTAAACGGCAACGGTGTGGTGAACCTCACAAACGTACAGTCCACAAACGAGGTGCTGCAGGAGAACCACTACTACCCCTTCGGACTGAACACGGAAGGGCCTTGGATGAACGACGCTGTGCTGGACAACAAGTACCAGTACAACGGGAAGGAGTGGAACGATGACTTTGGGCTGAACCTGAATGATTATGGGGCGAGATGGTATGATGGGGGTGTGGGAAGGTGGTGGAGCGTGGATCCGATGGCTGATGATGATAAGCTAGTTGGGTGGTCACCATACAATTATGTTTTAGGCAATCCATTGAATAAGATTGACCCAGATGGACAATTTCCAATTGAAACTATTTGGGATGTAGGTAATCTAATTTATGATACTGGTAAAGCAATATACCACCATGCAAAAGGCGAACATGACCAAGCAAAATCAAGCTGGGTCGACGCTGCATCAGACCTAGCGGCAACATTGATACCTTATGTGCCTGCGGGAGCTTCCAAGGCGCTAAAAGCAGCAGATAAAGCTATTGACACTGGTAAAGCTGCGGACAAAGCTGCGGATGCAAATAAGTTGGCAAAGGCGGGAGATAAAAATTCGACAATTTCATCAACATCAGGTGCCAAGGTTGACACAAAGACAGGACAAAAACTCGGGCCAAGTGGTAAACCAATGGTTCATACTGTCGAAAAATCTTCAAAAAAAGAAGCTAAAGATGCGGCACGAAATGACGTCGCTAATTGCTCAAAAGGGACACCAGTTAAACACACTAAAGATGAAAAGGGGGGCAATCACTATCACAATGGCTCAGGGGTTCAAGGCAAAGGAAAAGATACAAAGGATTATGGTAGTAAACCAGGCAAAGTAAGCAATAACGTACATTATAATTATCCTAAGAATGGGCAATAATAAAAGTGTTTGGATTGGAATGGTTTCGGTTATTCCTCATGAAGGGAATAACGACTTAAATGGTTCAATAGGTGCTACAGTTAATGTACTATGCTGGGCTGCTGAACCTAAAGAATATGAAAGAATTGTTTTGGAAAAACTGAATGAGTTTGGTTTTTACATTGAGGACATTGAGGACATTAAAGTTTTTGATTTTTCAAGTAAATTAAAATACAAAGATAATTTACGAAAAATAGCTCAAGCTGTTCAAAAGGATGGCAAATTACGTTGGGGTACATTTTATACTTATAGTTAAACCGCTGGCGCACGACCTGTCAATTGAAAAACGACACTGCTGGTGGAGTTTGCTGCCGTCAGCTTCGACGGAATGTGCTGGATTAGGCATTTCATGGCTGGATTCTTCCTTGTGTTTTCATTTTTCAAACTGCTCGACGTGCCGGCTTTTGCTATTTCGTACAATAGCTACGACCTCGTGGCAAGGTGTTGGCTTGGGATACGTTTACCCATTTGTGGAATTGGCTTTCGGGATTTTGTTCCTGACCAATAAGGTGTTGCTGTTCGTGGGTGACGTGACGCTCGTGAGGTGAGGGGGTGCCGATATGACTTGATAAATGTCGTGCTTCGACATCAAGCCATGATTAAAAAACAAGAATTTTTGGACAGCTGGTGATTAAGAGTATTTTTGAGGAAATCTCTTTGGCGCATGAATAA
This sequence comes from uncultured Saprospiraceae bacterium, assembly GCA_964442355.1. Taxonomy (GTDB): domain Bacteria; phylum Bacteroidota; class Bacteroidia; order Chitinophagales; family Saprospiraceae; genus UBA6168. The sequence continues at coordinate 5,382 of CAYTZS010000054.1, forward strand.
ACTTTTATTACTCCTCACATTATTCGTGTTTTTGATTTGCAATCATGCAGATTCGAAATGCCCATACCATTTGGTTTCAGACGAAATAAGTAATAATTTCACCATTTCCGGGTTTATCACCCCCTGCACAGCCAACCCACCTAATGGAGTGGTGAACCTTACTGTTACTCCCCCTGACAATTACACCTTTGCTTGGTCAAACGGAGCAACGACGGAGGACATCACGGACTTGGAGGCTGGTATTTATACGGTAACCGTCACCCTAACCAGTAATTGTACAGGCACAGCAGAATTCTTTGTGCCAGCCTTGAATCCAGGACCACTTGCCGTGACTGGAACAGTATTTTCGGACACCTGCTCTATGGGAGTTGGCGCTATCAACCTTACGATTTGGGCAGGCAATCCGCCTTTTAACTTCAATTGGAACAACGGTGCACAAACGGAAGACCTACTTGGGCTAACTGGTATAAACTCCTATTCCGTGACAGTAACCGATGGCCTTGGTGCGATTCAGTTCCTTAATTTTTTCGTCGGCAATTACAACTTCTTCACGCAGGACATCAGCAATTTTTATTCGCTAGCGACCTCCGACAACACCACTTGTAGTTTGCCTTCAGATGGCGAGATTGTGTTCACCCCACTTACATCCACGGCTTTTAACTGGAGTTGGAGCAATGGTGTCACAACTCCTGCCAATCTCAATCTTTCTGGAGGGAATTACACGGCCACCGTGACGTATGGCGGTTGTGCGCAAAACTGGAATCCGAACATCACCATTTTTAATGTACCAAATAATCCAACTGTGGCCATCGCTCCGGTTGATGCCTTCTGTGGTGAGGCGAATGGCATGATTAACTTGACGGTGACTGCTGGAGCTTCGCCCTACTCGTATGTCTGGACCAATGACGATGGCATTTTCAATGCTACCACCGAAGACATTTCCAATATTGCCTCAGACGACTATTCGGTGACGGTGTCAGGTGCCAATGGATGCACTTTCACCTCTAGCGTCAGCCTGTCCAATTTGAACATCACGCCCAACATCACTGCCACTGTGTCCCCCAACACCTCCTGCACCAACCCCAATGGGAGCATTGCAACGAATGTTCAGCCCAATTCACCACCTGCAGGATTGAGCTATAGTTATGCCTGGTCCAATGGACAGAACACTCCCAACATTTCAGGATTGGTTTCGGGAAATTATGTTGTCACTGTTTCATTAGGAAGCACCTGCTCTGCGAGTGCTACCAATTTTGTGGGTAATGGCACGCAAGTTCCAGCACTTTCCTTTGCCACAACGGCGGAGGATTGTCAAGGGCCGGGCAGTGTAGACCTGAGTGTTACTGGTGGCAACGGACCTTTTAATTACCAATGGAGCAACGGCGCCAACACTCAGGATTTGCCTTCGGTGCCTGCTGGCAATTACTCTGTGACAGTGACTACGGCAGATGGGTGCATAGCTAACTCAACAGCCATCGTATTGAACAATAACACTGGCGTGGATACTACTTACCTCGGTGGAATTTCATGCGACTCAACAGAGGTTGGCATTTTTGAAACACTACTGACGGGGCAAGATGGTTGTGATAGCCTCGTCATCAAGACCATTAGCTTGGCACCCACGGATACCACTACGATTTTTGGCAATACCTGTGAAATAAGCGAGGAGGGCATTTTTGAGCAAAATTTGACCAACCAGTTTGGTTGCGACAGTCTCGTCATCACCACCATCACTTATGTCGGCTCGGATACGACGAGTTTGTTTGGCACGTCTTGCGATGTGGAAGATGTTGGTGTGTTTATTCAAAACCTGACGAATGCCAATGGTTGCGACAGCGTGGTGGTAACAACCATCAGTTTGTTGGCGTCTGATACGACATCGATTTTTGGAACATCCTGCGACAGTAGCCAAGTGGGAGTTTTCGAGGAGGTCTTCACCAATGCCAACGGTTGTGATAGTTTGGTCATCACTACGATTAGCTTTGTCAATTCGGATACAACAACGTTTTTTGAAACAACTTGTGATAGCAGCCAAGCAGGGGTTTTTCAAGAAATCCTGACGAATCAAAATGGCTGTGATAGTATCATCATCACCACTATCGCCTTTGCTGTATCAGACACAACGGAGCTATTCGCAAACACCTGCGACCCTAGTGAAGCGGGATTATTTGAGGAGTTTTTCACCAATTCGAATGGCTGCGACAGTGTGGTAATTACCACCATCAGCTTCACGATTCCAGACACCGCTTATTTTTTTGAAACCTCGTGCATTACCGCCAATGTTGGGGTATTTGTTCAAGATTTAACTGGTCAAAATGGATGTGACAGTACCGTTATCACCTCAATCACTTATTCTCTGAGTGACACTACACTACTTGTATCCTCGACCTGCGACCCGACTCAAGTGGGCAGTTTCGAACAAAACTTAACAACAGCGGAAGGCTGCGACAGTGTGGTGATTACCACCGTTCAGTTAGCTGCCCCTGACTCCACTTGGCTCACAGCTACTACTTGCGACCCAATGGAGGCGGGCATTTTTACCCAAACCCTGACCAATGGGCAAGGTTGCGACAGCATCGTGGTCAAGATAGTAACGCTGTTACCTTCATCCAGCAGTTCCCTAACGGTCTATACCTGCGACCCCTCGCAGGCAGGAATCTTTGTCGAAGTATTGACCAATGGGCAAGGTTGCGACAGCATCGTTACGCTCACAGTTGAACTTTTACCCAATAGCAGTTCGGCTTTGCAGGATAGTTTCTGCGAAGGTGGGACCTATATTTTTGATGGAATGTTACTGGATGCACCTGGTATTTACACGGCCACATACATCGCATCAAATGGTTGCGACAGCATCGTGACGCTTACGCTAACAGCTTTGCCGTCTAGCTCTATCACAGAGGTTGCTTTGGAAGTTTTGCAAGGATACGACCACAACGGTACTACCATCGTCGCCGATACGGTGCTGGAGGAACATTTCTTGAATGTTTATGGCTGTGATAGCACGGTGATAACTACGTTCACCATTTTGCCCAACACCACACATTCAGAAGTCGAGCAGTGGGGCATTAAAGTGTCACCCAACCCAACCGATGGAATGTTCAGCGTTCAGTTTAATTTGCCACACCCTAGAACAATTAGCCTTAGTATCAAGGACATGCTTGGTCGTGAGATTAATCAAGATTTTGCCCAAATGGAGCTTTACAGTTCTGGCGACCACAACTTGTTGGTTGATGCGACCAATTGGCCACCAGGTCTGTACTTGGTGCAACTCAAATCAGCCGACGGCTCGGCATTAATGAAATTGGTGGTGGAATGAAATTAGCCAACAAACATGAGGCATCCCGAATTTTGGGGTTGCCTTGAAAAAAGAGCAAAACAACCTGTGGCTGTCATAGCACAACCAGTCTTTGCGGCACCGCTTGCTAGGGATGTTCCAGTACCACCTTCCATTCGCAACGCTGACAGACTGTCGTCCGCGTTAAAGTTTACCTAACCGTTTGCGAATAAAAGATTACCGAAAGTTCATTGGCAATAATCAAGGCGTTGTATATTATCAGCATTTAAATTATCAGCCTTTATTGAATCCAACAATGACAAGCCTTCGTCATAAAAATCCCATGATATGGATTCCTTGTTGAACTTGACTATAACGTCCTTTCTCCTGTGCCTAAATCCGACCTGGCAGGTCTTGCCGAACATGGCCGTGTGGCCGCCGACGCTGACCCTTCGGTGCCATTTCCCACCCTCGAGGTGGTCGAACACCCTTTTCATGTCAAAGTCTGTAGGGTCGAACTTCCTACTGTTTTCATAAAGGCCAGGGTGTGCGGCGGCCCTGGTGCGCCCATTGCAGGCCTTTGTCGGCAGCTTCTCTCGTTGCACGAGCACTGCGTACTTCAACCGTTTCTTCAGTTCCCCGATATCCTTGCAGGATGGCGGGTCAACCCACCTTCCGGTGGTGCCCTGCGAGCGCTCCACCTTTGCGTTGGACTTGGGGCCCCTTGCCGGATTGTGGCGGACGGATATGCCATGTGCCATCAGCCAAAGCGTCAGCGGTGTCAGCGACTGACGGGTAGGGTCTCCGAACGGCCGGCCATTGTCGACCCTGAACCCTCCTATGAAGCCCCACTTCCGCAGAACTTCCAAGACGGCCTGTCGCACGTCCTCAAGTGGCACTTGGTCAATCCTTGGATAGGGGGAAAAAGTGGGCATCGAGGATGCTCCCGGTATGTTCGTCCGTGAACTTAAGGTAGCAGCAATCGGCTTTGTCCGCCGTCTGCATGCACTCCTTCGCATCGACCTGAACCACCTCCAAAGGCCCTTTGGCCCAGCGCACATCGCTTTTCGGCAATCGGGTCTGTAGCCCCGCACTGCGGAACCATGACTGCAACTGCCGCTCGCACGGGATGCGAAGCGAGGGGTAGCGTTCCTGCAGGACAACCCGGATGAAGCCTGCGCCCCATACCGGGTGCAAACGCTTGAGCCAGTTTGCCGCCCTGCGCACCTCTGGCGCCAGCACAGGCTTCCTGCCACAACAGTGGTACCGGCTGGAAAGCCCTTTTTCGCCCTCTGCTAGGTAGCGCTTAACCCAATCGCAGACCACGTCATAGTCTGCAGCAAGCTCAGCGGCGATTTGTTTCCTGGCAATGCCTTGTTTGTATAGTTCGACGGCTCGGTGACGGATGGATAAGCTGTGTGCCCTCATAGTCTTCGCTTTGCCTCAAATATCAATGAACTTTCGGTAATCTTTTGTTCGGAGCAAGTTAGGTAAACTTTAATGCGGACGACAGGTAGGTAGGCATGAATTATCCAGTAAGGATTGATGAATGCTAATCCATCAAGAATGACTTCTACTGCAAAACCAGTTTGAGCCATTCAAGAAAACAACACCGACCACCAAAATGAAATAATAGGTCAACAACCGCCAGCCCAGCATGGCCATGCTTGCCATGCCATCTGGCAAACTTCCCGCGAAAACAAGCAGGAAAGAAGCCTCCGCTCCCCCAGTAGCACCAGGAGTAGGCGTAAACAGCATGGCGACAAACACCATCCATTGTAGCAAAAGCAGCTTTGTAAAGTCAGCCTCAATCCCAAACATGCGCACCACAGCCAGCAAAATGCTGAACCGGGTCAACCATTGGGCCGAAATAGCCAGCAAGCTCCAAATAAACGGCTTTCTCCCTTTTGAGAAAATAAGCGAAAAAGCCATGCTGCATTCTGCCCAAAGATTTTGGATGCTTTTGCCCCAATTGGTCGTACTTATTTTTTTTGGTGACAATGTTTTTAGCAGATAGCCAACAAGAAGGCTACCAGCCACTACACCGACGGCCTTCCATTTGTGCTCCTTGAAGAATTGGGCCGTTGACAACAAAATGGGGTTGTCCCAGTTTTGGGTCAAAAACAAGGAAATTGGGATTGCAAGCAAATAAAATAGTGCATCCTCGATACTGCCCCAAAGCGTCAAGGTAGCTGCATGTCCGGGGCTATAGCCATGCTGCACCAACATGGTCATCTTGAGTGGGGCACCGCCTATTGCGGACGGCGTCACCACGCCGCCCACGTCGGTGGCGACGGCAATGCGGAAAAGGTTTTTCCAGGCAATTTCCACCCCAAAAAAATTGCCCCAGATGGCGAGGCGTAGGGCATGCCAAGCCCAGGGAAGTAATGCCAAGAACATGGCAACCAACAGCCACCCTACCGAAAACTTGGAAAAATCAATAGCCTCATGGTCGGTGCTGAACCAAGCATAGGTCAAATTGGCAATTACCCCAATACAAATAAGAGGCAGCAGCCTATGGAGCAGCTTATCGAGGCTAAAGCGCTTTGGCAATTGCCCTTGCCCTGGCGGGTTGAATATCATGCGGGGGCGGCGCATGGGCAATGCTCTGTCCGTTTAAGTCCATCAGGCATGCGGCCGTTGGTTGAGGGATTGGAAAAAATTGAAGGTACCTTCTTGTGGATCAAACTTGTGGCCAAACCAGTCGCTCCGTTGTGGCCTTACAACATCAAGGTTGCCTTCCAACAGTAGGTATTCGGCAAAAGACCACTGTTGGAGGTTGTCCAAGTCGACAGCGTAGTCGTGCGGCACCACACAGGGCAGTATTATATCACCCGTAAGGCTTTGTTTCCGCATGATGGTTTGGAAACGGATGGCTTCCACGTGCCCGGTTTGCCAAAAAGTGACAGGTAGCGCCTGCCGGGGCATGTTGTAGGCTTCGTGGAAATTGCTGTGGAGGAGAGGCTGGAGTACCTCCTCCTCGATGCACCACATTTTGTAAGGGTTCTCCCCAGCTGGGGCCACCGCCCGGACGCTGTCGGCTTCAGGATTGGCTAGGAGGCTGCGAACGGCCTCGTCCACCAGCCCCGGCGGGCGAAGGGGCGATGTTGGGCGCAGCTGTACCACGATGTCGGAGCGGTAATCCTCGCTGATTTCCAGCCACCGCACGGCATGTTCAATGACCGGGAAGTCGGTGGTCAAGTCCTCGGCCAGTTCCTTTGGCCGTAGGAACGGCACCTCGGCCCCCCATTCCCTTGCAAGGTCGGCTATCACCTCGTCGTCGGTACTGACGATGAAGCGATCCACCAGTTTCGATTGCTGGGCCGCCGCAATGCTGTATGCCAATAGCGGAATGCCATTTAGGTAGCGGATGTTTTTCCGAGGGATGCTCTTCGAGCCACCGCGGGCCGGGATTATGGCAATGATGTTTTGACTTTTCATGTTGCTATTTTAAACAAGCACGCCGGCCTGTTGGGAAAACCCAAGCCCCGGAGTTGCTGTGTTGAATGCGTTAAGCTGTTTTTTTGCGGAAAGGCAAAGTTCCAGCGCCCGCACCCCATCGTAGAGGGTGCATTCAGGAACCCGGTCGTTTTTGATGCAATCCATGAAATCGGCAGTTTGCGCCAAGAACATTTCGTTCCGGTCGGCAAATCGTCCGGGCTTCACCGTTTCAACCGACTTGCCGCCTTGGGTATAAAGTTGGGCAACTCCATCAACAGCATCCCATTCGATGCGCCCTTCCATGCCGATGATTTGTAGGCGGTGCATGGGTGGCTGAGCCACATAATCGAGGTAAACAGAACCGACAGCCCCCGATTGAAACTGCAGGGTAGCGAGCGCCGTGTCCTCTGTGTCCAGTTCGAGATTGGATAGTTTGCCACCTGTGGCAAAAAGCAGTTCAGCCTCGCCTAGCATCCAGCGCAGGTAGTCGAAGGGGTGGCAGAGCGTAAGAATGACCCCGCCGCCAAGTTCGGAACGCGCCGCATAGCCCTGGCGGTAATCTTCCCACGGGTGCCAGCCTGGTAGCCATTCGCCCCAAATGACATGGGCCGAAACGGGACTGCCAATGCGGCCTTCGGCAATTTTTTCCCGCAGCTCCCGCAGCACGCCCTGGTAGCGCCATTGGAAGCCGACCTGTACTTTCAGCGCAGCGGCATTGGCAATGGCCGCAAGCTTTTCAAGCCCTTGGAGGCTATGTGACACGGGTTTTTCCAAAAATACATGGCAGCCAGTCTCAACGGCGGCCAGCGCTGTTTCGAGGTGCAGGGCCGTAGGGTTGCAGACAAAAACGACATCGGGTTGGTGCGAAAGGGCTGCTGTGAGGCTGGTTTCCTTTTGGATGGTCAGACCAGACAAGTTTTCAAAACCTGTCTGGTCTTGGCTTGTCAGCACTACAAAATCTGAATAGCCGAGTGCGGCGAGGTTTTTCAAGTGCCGCTTTCCAATGGAGCCAAGCCCGACGATGAGTATCTTCATGAAGAATGCGTTATAGGTAATCCCTGCAAATGTCTGCGATCCGGGCAGCCGACCTCCCGCCGTTCTGCACGGGCCGGAGCCGCTCCATCAGGCTTGGTTCAATATCGCTGTACACCGGCTTGCCAAGGCCAAGTGCCGTGAGCAATACGGAGGAATATTTGGTGACCATGGCCTCGCAGTTCGCTATCATATGGTTGGTGTTGCCGGATTGGAATATCAGTGCTTCCGGTGCAAATCGCTCGATTTCGCCGCGAGCGCGCTCGTGGTTTTCTCTTGGGTGCAGCTTGAACATGACCTGTCGGCCATCCGCTATCGTCAAGGTTTTGAGAATGAATGCTTTGCGGTCTTCGTACTGCAAGCTCTCGCGCAGCCACGAGGTGGCGCCGAGCACGTAGCGCTGAAAGGGAAAGTCGTTCTCCCGGTATTTGTCAAGGTCGTCAAAATTGGGGATGCCCGTCACGGCGATTTTCGATGCCTCAATGCCTTTGCGTACATAGATTTCCTTGAAGCCCTCGGAAGCAACGCAAAACCGCTGGTAGGCATGGCTAAGCCCGGTCATGGAGGTATTGCCGAGGTAGCGAGGGAGCCACAGCCCGCGTACTAGGTAATAACCTAGGTTCTCTGGGGTCATCATGCCTTCTTGGACAAGGATGAACTTTTTTGAACGAACGTTGCGGGGCAAAACGGTATCATTCGTCGTCACTACGAGGTCGTAGTGGTTTTTGATGCCTTTGAAATCTAGCATCAGTTTGTGCTTTTCAAAATAGGCCTCCGCCGTCTGCCGGGATGCCCTACCCAGAATGGTAAACTCGGCCAAGCCCTGCTCTGCCAGCCATTGCAGCAGCCCGTCACCGTAGTAAGGCGTGAACCAGCACTCGCATTCAGGCATTGCCTCGGCGATGTGGTGGACCATGGTGGTCTGGTTGGGGGAACCGCCGATGAATAACACCTTTTTTGGCATGCCAGCTTTTCTAAAAGTTGATAATTCTTAACGAAGTTAATGCCATATTCTTACCGCTCCCGAAAGCCTAGGTTATGTTTGAGTGAACAAATTGTAAGGCGCAATAACTTCACTTTGACTTAATATTGGAAGGGCTCACCCTTGTACCAATACCTTACTTTTGCGTAAAAAAAATCAGATACATGAACAGAACAAACCTCCTTTTTTCACTAGTCTTATTTGCTGTAACGGCCATTTCCTGCAACAAGTCCACACTGCAGTTTTCAACCCCCAAAAAAGCCAAGAATATCATCCTTCTCATCGGCGATGGAATGGGGTTGGCGCAGGTGTCGGCGGCCTACTATTTCTCGGACGACAAGCCTGCATTTTCAAGGTTCAAGCAAATAGGACTGCACCAGAACACCCCCATCGGCGAACTGATAACCGATTCTGCCTCCGGTGCAACGGCCTTTTCCACGGGCTACAAATCCTACAATGCCGCCATCGGGGTGGACAAGGACACTACTGCCCGCGAAACGATACTTGAATGGGCTTCCAAAAGGGGAAAAAGTACGGGACTAGTGGCCACTTCCTCCATTACCCATGCAACGCCGGCTGCGTTTTATGCCCATGTGGCCCATCGGGAAATGCACGAGGAAATTGCCGCTGATTTCGTCAATTCGACGGTTGACTTTGCGGCAGCGGGCGGCTACAAGTTTTTTAATCAGCGAAAAGACGGTAAAAACCTGCAGGAAAGCTTGACGGCAAAAGGCGTGAAAGTGGACACCGTCCAACTCGGCAGCAAGCACGTAGCTGGCAACCGCTATGCCTATTTGTTGGAACCCGACAGCCTCCACAGCATTTGGGGCGGGCGCGGCGACTTCCTGCCCAAAGCAACTGGCCTAGCCCTTGATTTCCTTTCGCAGGATCAGGACGGGTTCTTCCTCATGGTGGAGGGTTCGCAGATTGACTGGGGAGGGCACAACAACAATGCGCAGTATACAATCAACGAGGTCAAGGATTTCAACAAGGCCGTGAATACAGCCCTCGATTTTGCGGAAATGGACGGCAACACGCTGGTGGTTGTCACTGCCGACCATGAAACAGGCGGCTTTGCGCTGTCAGCCCCTGTGGTTTTTGGCCGGGGCGACTATGCCCATATCGTGCCCACGTTCTCAACGTTGGGGCATACGGCATCGCTTATCCCGGTCTTTGCTTATGGGCCGGGGGCAGCACAGTTCATGGGCGTTTACCAGAATAGTGATATATACGGCAAAATGATGGCAATATTTAAAAAATAAGGTGGGGGGTAAGACCGGACAGGTCTCTAATACCTGTCTGGTTTATATCATTTTGAACCGCCCAAGCTTGCTCCACTGGTCGTCGCCATTTCGGGCAGCACCACTGCTTTTAGCACCCGTTTTTCGCCCACAAACTCCCCTGCTTCACGGTGCTTGATGCTCGCTACGAAACGCCATTCCACCACTGCATCGTAGGGGGTGAGCGAAATAAGCATATACCCGTGGTTGCGCAAATTAAGGTAGCGTAAATGCGGGTTTACCTTAGGGGAAATAAAAGTTTTTTCCATAAAATCAACTGTTTTATCGTTTCTGTGCTCATCGAAATTGGCGCTGGTAACGCTTGGCGTGGCAAACTCGTGTGCCACTATTTTACCCGATTTCTTCTTTTTGTACTGTTTGAAATCCAGCGGAATATCAAAGCACCAAGCAGCATGGGTGTCGCCGGTGGCAAAAATGACATTGGGGATTTCGCCCGCCGCCAGAAAATCTTTGATGGCCTGCCGCTCGGTGGGGTAGCCATCCCAGGCATCGTAGTTGACGAAGATTTTAGACAGCACGGGCATCACGCTGAATTCAGCGAATAGCACTTGGTTGCCAATTACTTTCCAGGTCGAGTCCGAATGTTTCAGTTGGTTTTCCAACCATTTGAGTTGTTCCTCGCCCAACATACTGCGTTTGTCGTGCTTTCGTTGCCGCCTGTTTGTTGGTGCTGCCTCCCGTCCACTCACCCGTTCGTCGAGCATGACCAAATCAGCCAGGTTGCCAAAAGAAAACTGCCGATACATCGAAGTCCCTTCACGTACCGGCAGCCATTCATAATATGCTTTTACAGCAGCGTACTTTCGTTGGCTAAAATCGCCCTCCTCGGGCTGGTGGTTTTCTGCGCCAGTGGCATTGGCGTTGTTGGCAATCTCGTGGTCGTCCCAAACGCAGATGAAAGGGTGACGCTGGTGCGCTGCTTGCAGGTCGGGGTCGAGGCGGTACTGCGAATAGCGGGTGCGGTAGTCCTGCAAGCTGACGATTTCATGGGTTGGCAAATGACTCCGGTTATGTACCGAGGTGTCACCGTACTCATGGGCGCCATATTCGTAGATATAATCGCCCAAGTGGACCACTGCATCCAAGTCTTCGATCTCGGCTATCCTGGCAAAGCCGTTGAAATAGCCGGCCTCGTAGTTGTTGCAGCTCACGACCGCCAGCCGCACTTGTTTATTGGGTGATGGGTAGGAACGGGGTTGATTTTTTCGGGCGGATATACTGGTGAAAAATGCTTGGTTTTGACGGCGCTCGCCACCTGTGGTCTTGGTCCTTCCAACGAGCGATTTTTTGCCCAAAGCCTCGAAGCGGTAGAAATGGAAAGCATCTGGTAGCAGTCCTTGGGCATCAATTTTTAGGGTAAAGTCCATTTCGGCACTTGCCACTGCTTCGCCCGATGCTTCGATATGCGTAAAATATTCATCCAGCGCAACCTCCCATTTTACCAGTACCGAATCCGTTTCCACCTCTGGCGTCACCCTCGTCCAGATAATGACCGCATCGGGCAATGGATCGCCCGATGCGACGCCGTGGTAGAAGGGCTCTTTATCGGGGTTATGATAGATGGAAGTGCCATCTTTTGTGAAATTGGGCGCTGAGCTTGGTGCCTGTGCATTTGTTTCAACTGAACATGCGACCAGGAGTATCCAAAAAAATAGGCGTTTCATTGACTGGGTATATTTTCAAGCGTTATTGAAACGCTACAAAGGAAGCCCCGCAATGACAACCCGGCGTGAACAGGCGTTTACCTTTTTGTGAAAGAAACAGCACGGAATCGATGGCGCTTTGCCTCAATGGCCTTTATCACCTCCTTGCCGGGCACCAATTTGAAGTTTTGTGGCTGTGCTTTGACTTCTTTGTCCATGTTCGCCCCATCCTGTGCCACGAAAAGCCGCTGTAAAAGCGCACCGCCAAAATTAGCAGCACTTATTTCAATGCCGTCGGTTTCGTATGTGCCATCAATCTCGCCATCGCCGATGACGAAGCTGCGGAGGTAGCGGTTGGCACCCTGCCGCTCAAATACGCATAGCTGTTGGTGCCCTGCAAAGAAGCCAAGAGGTAGCCTTTGCTGTCGGTGGTCGGGTAGATGCAAGGCCCTTCGACATCGTAGGTTAATCTTCGGGGTCTTAGGGTGCAGCAATTTGAGGCAAGGTTAATTCCCCATGGCCCGCACCTCGATTATCTTATCATCCCCCGGCCTTATCGCCTTCTTCCCGTTCCCGCTGATTTCCATGTTGGAAGTGCAGAGGAAAATGCGCCCGTCCGGCGCAATGAGCACGTCCCGCAGCCGCCCGAAGGTGTTGTTGAAAAAATCCTGTTGGTCCACGATGCCCGTGCCAGCCTCGTTCAATTTGAAAACAGTCATCCGCTGACCGATTTTCCCCTTTCCTTTTTTCAAAAAAACCTGCATCAGCGAGTTGCGCCATTCCGGGATGGCCGGGTGGTCGTAGTATTCGAGGGCGCAGGGAGCCACGGTCGGCGTCCAAACGATGATGGGTTCCACCACTTGGTTTTCTGCGCAAAACCGCCGCTCGGAGCGCAGGTCGCACAGCCCTTGCACCTTTGGCCAGCCATAGTTCCGGCCTTTTTGGATGATGTTCAGTTCGTCGTCGTTGTTGGCCCCGTGCTCGCTGCTCCAGAGCACGCCGTTGGGCAGCAGTGCCAGCCCCTGCGGGTTGCGGTGGCCATAGCTCCAGATGAGGGAGTTGGGGAAGGGGTTGTCGTCTGGCACTGAGCCGTCGAGGTTCAGCCGGAGGATTTTGCCGTTGATGCCGCTCAGGTCTTGTGCCAGCTCTGGTGTGTAGGCTTCGCCCATGGCGAAGAACATTTTTTTATCTGGCGTGAAAACCATGCGGCTGCCGTTATGGCTTTCGTTGGCCCTTATTTTAGGGATGATGGAAAGGCTGTCCACCAGCTCGTCCTTGGCAAAATCATAGCGAAAGCGCACCAGTTTCGAGTTCGTCGGGGAATTGGTATAGTGCACAAATAGGAAAGGTTCCTTCGGAAAATCGGGGTGAAAAGCCAACGAGTAGATGCCCGGATTGCCCCAAGAACTATGGCAGTCGTCCAATTTCAGCAAGGTGTCGAGCTGGCCCGTGGCAGGGTCGAGGCGCTTCACCCAGCCGCCGTTTTCGGTGAACCAGATGCGGTTGTCGAAGCCCCAGGTCATGTCCCAGGGGTGGACGAGGCCCGTCGCCACGACACTTACAACCAGTGCCGTGGATTCAAGTTGCATTGCTTGCACAATAGGGTTTTCGACGGTCACTTCAGCTACTTCAGCTACCCTCGCTTCCGTCAGTGCCAATGGCGGCATCACCTCCAAAATTCGGTCGCTGCCCGGTGGCTGTGCGCCGTATTTGTCTGAATTGGAGGTGGTTACGAAAATTCTCCCATCAGGCGAAATGGCCACATCCCGCAACCTTCCCGCTGATTCATTCAATAAATCAAACTCCTCTGTTGCTTCTACAATACTGCTGTCGTATCGCACGGCTTTTAGGCTCTGGTCAAACAAATTGGCCATCAAAAAACAGCTCTTCAAATGCGGATAACGGTCATGGTCATAAAAAGCCAACCCGCACGGTGCAATGGTGGGTGTCCAAGTTTTTAGCGGCGAATTGTGCTTGATATCCCTGGCAATCCGCACTTCTTCCATGTTTTTTACCTTTCCAGCAATCAATGGCCAGCCCATGTTTTGACGACGGATGACCATGTTCAGTTCGTCGTTGTCCATCGTCCCGTGTTCCGTGCAAAATACGGAACCGTAGGCAGCTGCCAAGCCTTGCGAATTGCGCAGCCCCAACGCCCACACGGGGCTGCCAGGAAACGGGTTGTCCGCAGGAATGCTGCCGTCCAAGTTAAGCCGCAGTATCTTGCCGTTCAGCGAGCTCAAATCCTGCGCCCTTTCAGTTTGTTCCAAGTCGCCGACGGTCAGGAACAGGTGGCCGTCCTGCGTCACCAGCAACCGCCCGCCGATGTCGGTGGGGCCTGCGGGTATGTTGTCGAATAGGATTTTAGAAAAGGAGAGCGATTCGTTTTCAGTAAGATAGGTAAGCTCCGCGATGCGCAGCATTAGCGCATCGCCCTTGTAAGATGTAAAGGCTATATAAACCTTCTTGGTGTTTAAAAAATCGGGGTGCAGTGCCAAGCCAAGCAGCCCCGCTTGCATTTCCCTTGCTACTTCGGGGACTTGCAGCAGGGTCTTCACCTCGCCAGTAGCTAGGCTCACCCTGCCGATTCGCCCATTGATTTCTGTGAAAATAAGCTGGTCGTTGGGAAGGTATTCGATGTCCCAGGGAACGGTCAGGCCATCGCACAATATCCGGTGCTCGGATTGTGCCCAGCCAAGGTTTGGCAGCAGGAGCAGCCCAACCAACTGACCGATTATTTTTACCAAAAGCCTCATTATCAATTGTTTGCAAAGGTGTCTTACAGATTGCAAAGGATGTTCGAAATTGTAAAACATCAAACCTCGACGCTATCTACCTCCTTCACCCTCCGCAGTTTGGCCCTAGGCCCCAGCTCGCTTTCATAAACTTGTTTGATGCCATCGCCCATCGCTTCCTCAATGGCCCGAATATCCTTTACGAGCCGTTTCATGCCGGTTGGTTCTACGCTGGCGGCTTGGTCGCTGCCCCACATGGCCCTGTCGAGGGTAAAATGGCGCTCCACAAAACAGGCACCCATCGCCACTGCTGACATGGTCGTTGCCAGCCCTGTTTCATGGCCAGAATAGCCGATTGGCGTATTTGGGAACCATTCTTTGAGCGTATGTATCATCTTCAGGTTCAATTCGTGAAGCGGGCATGGATACGCAGAAGTCGAGTGCGCAATGAGTATATCGTCCAAACCGAGCGCATCGGCAGCATCGAATATTTCGTGCATGGTGGACATGCCCGTGCTGAGCATGAGCGGCTTGCCTGTATCCTTCATTGCCCGTAAAAGCGGCAAATCGGTAAGTGAGGCAGAGGCGGCCTTGTAAATAGGTGGGTTGAATTTTTCGATAAATGCCACGGCCTCCTCGTCCCAGCAGGAGGCGAACCATTCAATGTCAACTTCACGGCAGTAGCGGTCAATTTCGGCATACTCGGCTTCGTCAAACTCCACTTTGTAGCGGTAGTCCATATAAGTGATACGGCCCCAGGGCGTGTCCCGTTTTTGGTTACGCTGCTCTCGTGGGACGCACAAGGCTGGGGTGCGTTTTTGGAACTTTACGGCATTGCAGCCTGCATCGGCAGCCTCCCGGATCAGGTGCTTGGCTATGTCGAGCGAGCCGTTGTGGTTGATTCCGATTTCGGCGATGATATAGGCAGGGGCATTGGCACCAATGCAGGTACCCGTGTGCAGTTTAACAGTTTTCATTGATCATGTTTTGAGACAGTTTCTTTCTATCCACCATTGGTCATAGCTGCCATTAGCGGTTCTTGAATGGCCAATAGCGTATGCCCGAAAGTCGTTTTTGCTTTGATGATAAGTTCGGCGAACTCCCGGAAAGCGCCGTGCCCACCATAATTGCGGCAACGGTAATGAACCAAGTCTTTGATTTCCTGCATGGCGTCGGCAGGACAAGCGCTTAGGCCAACCATTTGCAGGACAGCCTCGTCGTTCAGGTCATCGCCGATATAGGCGATTTGGTCAAGGCTGAGGTTGCGGCTTTCAGCGATGTTTGCTATTGCTCTAGCTTTATCTTTACAGCCGAGGTGCAGTTCATTGATTTGGAGCTTGGTAGCCCTGCGGGCAACGGACAGGGAGTTTTCCCCGGTCACAATGCCGACCTCCACTTTTACCAATTTGCGCAGGCGCTCCACGCCCATGCCGTCGCGCATCGAGAACCGCTTCATTTCCTCGCCGTGCGCGTTATAGTACACGCCAGCGTCGGTGAGTACGCCGTCGCAGTCGGTGAGCAAGAGCTGAATTTTGGTGGCTTTTTTCTCGATGGTTGTCATGTTTCGTTTTGGGCAAAAAATAACCATATATTCAAATGCAAAGCATTTGGATAGCAGTCATGCCCCAGTTAGTATTAAGATAAATCAGTCGAAAGACTTGTGGTAAAGCTGCGAATGAAAACGATGCAAGATTATCGGATAGCCGTAAGTAGGCGGTTAAGTACGGGTTATTTTTGGTTTAAAAATTAAAAACGAGGGTTTACAAAGCATTTACACCGTCGTCCAACCACCATCCACCACGAGGTTGGCACCAGTCATATAAGCCGATGCATCACTGGCCAGAAAGACCAATGCCCCTTTGTAGTCATTGGGCAGTGCCATTCGCCCCATGGGGGTGCGGCGGCTGTAGTTTTCCACAAACCAGGTTTCTTGTCCATTCTCCACCCCACCGGGCGAAAGTGCATTGACCCGAACTCCTTCTTTGCCCCAATACGCCGCCAAATAACGGGTAAAATTGAGCACTGCCCCCTTTGTGGCCGGGTAGGCAGGACTTTTGAAAAATGCCTGCTCGCCATCCGGCTTGCGGTACAGCGATTGGTCTGGGCCAACCATGCCATAAGTGCTGGCCATATTGATGATGCTGCCTCCCCTGCCTTGCTCCACCATTGCAGTGCCAAAGATTTGCGAAGCCAAGAAAACGCCCGTGACGTTTACTTCCATCGAATTTTGCCACATTTCGAGCGGGTAGTTTTCAAACTTCGACTGTTCCGCAGCCAGTGCTGGCGATTCAAATTTATCGTTCACTGCCGCGTTGTTCACCAGCACGTCGAGGCGGTCGTATTTTTTCAGAATGGCGTTCCCACCCATGCGCAACGAATGCGACTTGGTAACGTCCAGGGCGAGCGGGAGGTGGTTTTCGCCAGGCAATTCGGCGGCGAGGGCGCGGCAGCCTTCCAAGTCTAGGTCGGCAACCACGACGGCGGCACCCGCCTCGGCCAATGCCCAGCAATGCTGTTTGCCGAGCAGGCCCGTCGCCCCAGTCACGACGGCGACTTTGTTTTTAAGTGAAAATAATTCCATAATAGTACTCAGAAAGACAATAGACCTTAGACTTTGGACAATGCACTGGCAAACAATCATCTGCGAGCCGTCTAAATTCTAGCTGTCTAATAATAAGATCCGATGGCCGGAATCACCATGCCACCCAACAGGAAGAAAAGCCCGGCCACTAATACCAACAGTGAAAGGAGGTAGGGCAAGGCCTGCTCGGGTTTTCTTTTTTTCGTAAGGTTGTTTATTGTCATAAACTTTGTTTATTTAACATCCTTGTGCCAGCAAATCGGCTTCCACTTTGTACAAGTGAACCTGCCAAAACCGTCCTTCGAAAACCTTTTTCAACCTTAGCCCTACGTCTGCGGCATTTCCAATTTCCACAGCAGAGAACAGGTAGCAACCGCCCATTGCGCAGAGGCTCTCGATGTTCAGGTCAAGTTGGCAAATGGAACGGCCCGTATTTTTTCCGCACAAAAAAGCGTCGTAGTCCTTGCCCAGTTCAGCAGAGTAGAGGTAGCAACGGTTGCCGAAATGGTCGAACTCTTTTAGCAAGGGGGCGCTTTTTTTCAGCTCGTTCGCCATGATGCAGCGGAACTGGTGCTTGTACCGCAGGTCGTAGAGCGAAGCATGGCGGTCGAGGGTGTAAAAGCCATTGTATTGTGCCACAGACGGATGCATACCTAAGGAAACGACCCGGTAGCTTTCCTTTGGCAAATCGATGAACTGGTCAATTTCCGTGAAAAGTTTCTCATCAAAAAAAGCCTTGAAATTGGGTTTGCGGGGCTGGTTGGCCAGTTGCCGCAGGTTTTGGGAAAATTCGTCGTTGGCCACCATGCAGATGGCCAGTTGGGCGGTTAGGAACCACAAGGCCAGTTGCCGGTTCCGCTTTGCGATTTTTTCCAAAACAAGCGTGAACAGTACCAACCAAAGCACGGGCAGCATCACGATGGCCCGCTCGAACTTGAACGATTTCAGCAGCTCAAAATAACTGCTGCCAACCCATACTATATAATTGTAAAACCCATAAAAAATGCTTGCCACAAGTATGGCGGCTGCAAGCCTTGCCACGGTTTTATCGAAGCCAAACCACTTCCAAGCCGAGCCAGTAGCCAGCATGACTGGCACGCTCACGAAAACCCCAATATGGTGGTGGCACAAGAAAAATACCATTGCAGTTTCCTTCAAGCTATGCCACGGGCTTAGTGCCTTATTGTAAAAATAATCATACTCGACCCGGTGGGACAAAAATCCGCCGGGGGCGAAGGTTATTTGAAACAATTGCCAATTGATGGCAATATAGAGCACTGCCATCCATGCGATCGCAAGGAAAAGCGGCCAGTCCCAACGGCCAGTATTCCATTTTTGTAACAAAAAAAACGCCCCGCCAAAGGCCAGCACGGGGACGCCCGCCCAAACGATGTCGGAATAGAACGGGAAAAGGGTGAGTACGGCCAGCTTAGCGCCCAGACGATGTTTTGGAAGGCACAATGCCCATGCCACCAAGGGCAGCCCCGCCACCGACATGCCGAGCATCGTAAAAAATGGCACCCATGAAAAGCATAAAGCCACGCCCACGGCCAGCCATTCTTTGTCTTTTGTTTTTGTAAAATGGTTCCGCAGCAGCAGTAACATCCCCCCAAAAGCGGTGATATGCACCAAGAGGTAATTGAAAATATAGCCCCCGTAGAGCCCGAAAACCCAGTGCCAAAGCGCTATGAACGACCATCCGGTCTTGACGGCAGCACGGGGTAAGCCGTTCATCACTTGTTCCAGCTTGGCCCCTGGCGAATAATCGAAGGCCATGCCCGCCCGAAAAAGGTTTTGGTAGTCAATGCCCTCAAGGGTATCGTGTATGCGGATATAGGACTCGTTCCAGAGCAACAAATAGGGCAAAAACTGGAGCGCCAGCAACAAAAGCGCAATGCGCCAGTGAAGCCGTGAAAGTTGGCCAGTGGCAACAACCTCGGCAGGTTGTTGCGTCGGTACATGAGTTCCAAACATATCGGTATAGGCTACCATATCTATTTACAATGGCTGGCAAAGGACGGGTTGGCAGTCCGAACAATCTGCAAATCCTAGCTTAATTATATTTTAAGTTATTGTAAATCAACGAGTTGCAAAACGGGAAATGCCTCGTCGTTCAAGGTAAAGCCGCAACCGTTCCAATTGGTCTGTATTGATGACATCGCAGCCTGCAGTCAGCAGTTTTTCCCAAACCGCTTCCTCTTCTGGGCTTGCCCAGAGTCGCAGCTTTTTACCTTCTGCATGAGCCAACCGAGCTAGGCGGTGCAGAGTCAACCATTGGTTTTCGGTGCGTTCCTGGCCCAGTATTTCCCATCCGAAAATATTCGAGAACCGCTCGCTGACCATGGGCATCAGGTCTGGCGGTATACCCTTGCCAAGGTCCTCGATTCGACCGTCGAGGGCCGTCAGGGTGTTTTTTTCAGTCAAGATTTGCTCAACTGGGCGGTTACCGGAAAGGAAAATGGTGACTGCCCGCTCAGTTTTCACCCCATCTTCAAAACTGGTGAGCAAGCAGCGGTAAGGCGCTAAATAGGTTTTCAGGGCTGCATAGGTCTCCGTGGCGTCGGTTTTGATGTCAACCATGAGTTGGAGCGGCAGGTCGTTCATGGGAAAAACGGTTCCACCGTTGCTTTCGATGATTTGTTTGAGTGGTTCCAAATAAAGGTTGCGAAGCGTTTTGTCAGCCGACAAGTTCAGCGGTGGCCAATGCGACACATAAAGCTCGCTGCCCACCAAATGAACATCCACTTCTATTTGCAAGAAGCCCTGCGATAGTGCATCGAAAAGCGGGCGCTCGTGGGCGTAGTCGTTGTGGGCATGAGCATTGATGAGCGGTTGGGTCGGCAACAATGAAGCGCTGTTGGGTGATTTGGTTTTTTGGGGTTCGGAGAAGGGGCTGCACTCCCCGTCGATCGGATGCATGGCGGTACCATTGTAGGTTTCATTAGGTTGGGCATAATTGAACAAGCCGCCCGCATTGGCCGACGGATTGGCTTGCATGGGCGTGAAAAAATCACCGCCAAAATAGGTCGCCGCCACGCATACAAAGAGCAGGTAGTGCAGCTTCATCGCTTATTCTTCTTCACTTGTTTCGGCAACTAATACACTGCCGCCCTGAAGTTCGTCTTGCCAGGTCTTCAATTCGTCCCATTTGCCTTCAGCGGCAAAGCTAGCCTGTTGGGGCCAGGTTGCGGTGTCCCGGAAAGAGAAATCATCACCAGCTTCGTTCATCATTTCCTTAAGTGCCGCTGGTGATAGGTTGGCAAGGTCGGTGTAGGATTGGATGCCTGCAATGTTGAGTACTTCCGCAACAGCTGGGCTAATTCCTTCGATTTTGGTCAGGTCGTTGGCAACGGCGGTGTTCATTTCTTCCATTTTCAGAAAAGATTTTAGTTGTTAAGTATGTTGAAATATCGGAGTCAATGTTCGGGCTGGCATGCAATTTAGGTGTAAAAACTGCATAAATAAATCGTGAAATAAATAGGATTTCCGCAGAATATGTTCTCTTAAAATTAATCGCCGCCTCATCTGTTGTTTATGCTAAAAGCAGTAATTTGGATGAAGTTCGTTTCATAAAGTTTAGTGAGAATATATTAACAGTTTTATAGAGACAGCCGCCCCCAAGGATGAAGGGCGGCTGTCATTTTTTTGTATCCCAATGTTAAATTTTTGCTCTAAATGAAAATTTAATGTTAAACAATTGTAAATTCCTATAATTTTGAGCCGAAATTATTTTTACACAAAAAGTTCAAAATCAACAGTTTATGAGAAAATTACTCGCTTCTATCGAAAAGAAGGCGATAAAGGGACGGCCAGAGCTGGTGGCCTTCATCAAGGATGTTCAAGCCAAGGAGGCTGCATTAGAAGCACTCAAGGCCCAAAAGGACATTGCAAAAGCGGAGCTTAAGCTTGCCAATAAAGCCTTGAAGAAGCAATTAAAAAACAAAGCATCCAAATCCAAAAAAGTAGAAGCTGCCACAATATTGGCAGCTACCGCTAAAAAGTCGCCTGCACCTCGCACTGGGGAAACACTGGCAAAAAAGAAAGCAAGCAAAGCTGTTGTAGCCTAATGTTTTTTTAATAAAAAAAGCCGCCTTCCCAACGCGAGAAGGCGGCTTTTTCATTGTACTAATGGAAAAAGACTTTAGACAATAGACAGCAGACAGCACATTAGCTGCTATTGGTAAATTCTTTGTCTATTTGAGTTATTTTTCCACGAAAATCAATCAATTGCGTAAATAATGCTTTGATTCTATAAGCCAGCACACAGTCCGATGATTTCATGATATTGGTCTAAATCGTGCATTCTCAGCCTGTCTGATAAAATTCTAAATCGCTTTAACCCCGAAAGACTGTGCTCGACTCTGATTCGTTTTTTAGCAATCTCTTTGTACTCGGCTTTTAGCTCCTCCGTCAGGGTTCGCCCCTTGGCTTCTTGTTGGGAATATTAAGAAGAAGGTACTTATAGGCGTCCTTAAACCCTTGAAAACCCAAGTCCAGTTTCACCTCAAATTCGGCGAACCAATCCAAGTGGGGCGGAAACTCCATTTTGAGCAGCGAATAATCGCGGGCCTGTCCCTCATATGATCGGCGAATATAAAGGATGACCCTCAACGCACTCGAAATGACAAGCGTCTTTACGGTGTGACATTTTTTTTGCTGCTGCAGAGCTTTTGAACTCCTTGGTTTTCAGGTTTTTGCATTCTTTGCTCAGTGCCATCAGTATCAATAAATTAACGTGAGGTTTGGATTAATTTAGGCTGCAATTTTGACACATTTCGACTTT
>CAYTZS010000055.1:0-27064 GCA_964442355.1 uncultured Saprospiraceae bacterium
GGCTGGGCAGCCGTTGCATCGTGCATGGCCACACGCCCGTGACCGTGCAACAAACCGAGACTTTACTGGAAAACCTTGATAATCAACAAGTTTTGGACATTGATACAGGCTGCTTTGCTGACAATCGAGTACCCGGCAAAGGTTACCTCTGTGCCTTTGACATGACTAACCGTGAACTGTTTTTCCAGAAAAACTTGGACGACGTGAGCGGGTACTGGGCGAGACGAGTCTGAAGTTGCCGTACATGATGCCGATCAAACTACGGCTCCAAATGGAGGTCAACTTTGTTGTAATGGAAAGCATTTATTGAGTATCCCCCGTGGTTTAAATGACAATTTCAGGACAAAAGTACTTTTGGTCGAAGTCGTGATGCTATAAAGGCAGAATTTAGCGCAAAATCTTGCAACTCCAAAAATTCAAAGCATTGACAATAATCGCTGCTGCCTACTAGTTCAAATAGTAAGCACGCAATTGAAGAATATTTTTTCAACCTAACAGGCTTTTACCAGGGGTGTCTCCGTCCACGTTACTGGAATGTGGGCTGGAGATGCCACTTTTTGAAAGGTAAAATCGCCAATTCTGCGAGTAAAATCCCTGCAAGTTTCCTACTCAACTTTCCTCTTCGTCCCACAAATTGGCGAGTGTATAAGGCCCACCAGGCAACGTCCAGAATGAACCATCCACAAAGCGAAAATGGCGGTCGAGGGCATTGAGACTGGCCATGTCGGTAGCTGTGAGCACGACGTTCTGAGATGCAAAGTTCTCCGCCAAACGCCGTTGGTTCGTTGACTTCGGGATGGGCGCCGTACTACGCTCCATCGCCCAGGCGAGTACTACCTGCGCAGGAGTGCAGTTGAGCCGCTCCGCAATGGCCATGACAGACGGATCGCCGAGCAAATCGGGCGCATTCGCTGGAACATCGGCAGAGCCTGGCCGCCCGAGTGGGCAGTAGGCGGTCACATGGATTTTTTCCGCTTCGCAAAAAGCGAGCAGCTCGTTTTGTGCCAGCAGCGGATGCATTTCTACTTGGTTCATCGCTGGGCAGTAGTGGGCAGTTTCCAGCAGCTTTTTCAGCTTTTTAATGCTGAAATTCGATACGCCGATGTGTCGAGTCAGTCCAGCTTCGAGGCAGTCTTCCATGCCCACCCAAGTATCGGCGATGGGCATCTCATCCAACGGGACGAACTGGTTGGGCACATGCGGTACGATGTCCTTCAGCACCACTGGCCAGTGGATGAGGTAAAGGTCGAGGTAGTCGAGCCGCAGGTCGGCCAGCGTTTTCTCCAGAGCGGGGCGCACCTTGGCCTTTTCGTGCTTCGTGTTCCAGAGCTTGGAGGTAATCCAAAGCTCCTCCCGGCGTACCTCGCCAGCTTCGAAGGCGCCTTGCAATGCCTCCCCGATCTCCTTTTCGTTGCCGTAAATCGCAGCACAGTCAATGTGCCGGTACCCGATACGGATGGCCTCTCTCACCGCCTGTCCTACCTCGCCACGAGGTGCTTGCCAAGTACCGAGGCCGAGGGCAGGCATGGTGTCGTTGTTTTGGAAAATGAGCTGTTTCATAATAAGGGTTTAGAAGGTTTAGTGGGTTTAGGAGGGTTAGATTGTGGTGGCTGATTAAACCTTCTAAACCCGCTAAACCTTCTAAACTTCAAGGTGTTCTGGCAAATGTAGCAGCCGCTACTGTTTCCATTAAACATTTCACCTTTACTTTTTAAAAATGCAGAACATCACTGGAAAAACAGCCCTCATCACCGGGGGCAGCAAGGGCATCGGATACGGCATCGCCGAGAGCCTACTCAAGGAAGGAATGAACGTAGCCATCACGGGCCGCAGCCCAGAAGCCGTGGAAGCCGCCGCCGCCGAACTCTCCAAATATGGCAAAGTGCTGCCCATCGTCGCCGATGTGCGTGATTTTGCTTCGCAGCAATCCGCCGTTTCGAAGGTGCTGGCCACATTCGGCAGCCTCGATGTAATGGTGGCCAATGCAGGCGTCGGCCATTTCGCCAACATCGCCGACCTGACACCTGAGGAGTGGCACGAGACGATTGACACCAACCTGACGGGTGTTTTTTACTCTATCAAAGCCTCGCTCGATGCGCTCACGGCCTCGCAGGGCTACATCATCACCATCGCCAGCCTCGCTGGCACCAATTTTTTCGCCACCGCATCGGCGTACAATGCCAGCAAGTTTGGCCTCGTCGGCTTCACGCAGGCCGTCATGCTCGACGTGCGGGACCGGGGCATCAAAGTGACGACCATCATGCCCGGTTCGGTCGCTACCCACTTCAACAACCACACGCCCAACGATGCCGACGCTTGGAAAATACAGCCGGAAGACATCGGCCAGATGACCGTTGACTTGCTGCAGATGCACCCCCGAACGCTGCCGAGCAAGGTGGAGGTAAGGCCTGCGCAGGTGGGGAAGTAGTAGATTTTTGATGATTTTTTCTAATAGGAATCATTAGTTGGGGTTTTTCGTTGAAATTTGCGTCCCTTTTTAAAAGAATATTATCAATGAGTATTGAAACCACCGACAAAGAAAAAACCGAAACCTCCAACTTCCTCGAAGAAATCATCGAGGGGCACATCGCCGAGGGGCGCTACCCGGACGGAATCCTAACACGCTTCCCGCCGGAGCCGAACGGCTACCTGCACGTGGGTCATGCCACCAGCATCTGCCTGAACTTTGGGCTGGCGGTCAAGTACGGCGGCAAGTGCAACCTCCGCTTCGACGACACCAATCCGGTGACAGAGGAGACGGAGTACGTGGACAGCATCATCAACGACGTGCGCTGGTTGGGCTTCGAGCCGGCGGGCATTTATTATGCTTCCGACTACTTCCCCAAGCTGTACGAATACGCCATTGACCTCATCAAAAAAGGGTTTGCCTATGTGGACGACAGCACCTCGGAGGAAATCGCAGCGCTGAAAGGCACGCCGACCGAGCCGGGTAAGCCAAGTCCTTACCGTGACCGCAGTGTGGAGGAGAACCTCGACCTGTTCCAGCGGATGAAGGCGGGAGAGTTTGCCGAAGGTAGCCGGGTACTGCGGGCCAAGGCTGACATGGCTTCGCCGAACATGATTATGCGTGACCCGTTGTTGTACCGCATCAAGTTCGCACACCACCACCGTACGGGCGACGACTGGTGCATCTACCCGATGTACGACATGGCGCACGGCCAAAGCGACAGCATTGAGGGCATTACGCATTCTATATGTACGATGGAGTTCATTCCTCACCGGGAACTCTACGACTGGTGTATCGAAAAACTGGGCATCTGGCCGTCGAAGCAGTACGAATTTGCTCGCCGTAACCTGAGTTACACCATTGTTTCAAAAAGAAAACTGCTGAAACTGGTGAACGAAGGACATGTACGCAGTTGGGACGACCCCCGGATGCCGACCATCTCGGCCATGCGACGCAGGGGCTACACCGCCGCCGCCATCCGAGAGTGGGCCAAGCGGGTGGGCATCGCGAAGCGGGAAATCCTCGTGGAGTTGAGCCTGCTGGAGTTCTGCGTTCGGGAGGATTTGAACAAACTCGCCATCCGTGCGATGGCCGTGCTCGACCCGTTGAAGGTGGTCATCACGAACTATCCGGAGGGCAAAACCGAGTTCCTCGAGACAGAAAACAATCCCGAAGACCCCAACGGCGGCACCCGCCAATTGCCGTTCGGTCGGGAGCTTTGGATTGAGCAAGAGGATTTCATGGAAAACCCGCCACCGAAGTTCTTCCGTCTGTCAGTCGGAGCGATGGCGAGGCTGAAAAGTGCCTACATCATGCAGTGCGACGAGGTGGTGAAGGACGCCGATGGCAAGCCTGTCGAGTTGCGCTGCACCTACTTCCCGGATTCAAAAAGTGGCAGTGATACGAGTGGCCTCAAGCCAAAAACGACCATCCACTGGGTGAGTGCCGAACATGCCATCCCCGCCGAGGTGAGGTTGTACGACCGCCTGTTCACCGTCGAAGACCCCGCCAACGACGAGCGGGATTTCCTCGAACTGCTTAACCCAGACTCACTGAAGGTAGTGCCAAATGCCATGCTGGAGCCGAGCCTCGCCGATGCAAAACCGGGCGAGAAGTTTCAGTTCATTCGCCTCGGCTACTTCACGCCCGACCCAGACAGTGCGCCCGACAAACCCGTATTCAACAGAACGGTGACGCTGAAGGATGCTTGGGCAAAAGCGAAGGGGTAAAGAATTTACGATTTAGCGATTTACGAATGAAAAGAGGCGTGGCCGAGTACTCGGTCACGCCTCTTTCAATTCTCCATTTTCAATTTTCCATTATCACATCCACCAGCGAATCAAAATTTGCCTAGTGTTGCCGTTTGGGCCAGTGACGATGGCCTTGCGGTCGCAGTCGCCGTTGCCGTAGTCAACCGTTACGGTCTTGTCGTCCACTGTCAGGTTTTTCACGCCTGAAACCGTCCATGGGCAAATTCTTTTGTGAACCAAAGGCGTGACGATTAAAGTGGTGAACGCCTTGCCGTTGCGGTTTACACCCGAACCGCCGCCCGTTACTTCCCAAACATTGTCAAGACGAGCGGGAGTGTTGCCGCCTTCTATCACGGTAATCACGTGGTCTGCCTCCCAAGTGGACACGTCGCCATCCGGGAAGGTGATTTTTCCGCCGACAACTGTGCGGGAAAAGGTGGGATTGCCATCAGCATTCGGCCCAAGATTGGTCAGGGTGCGGGTGCCTTCCAGTTTGGCATCGTCCACGTAAAAATCAACGAAAGTTGCGGTGCGGACTGCGCCAACATTGGAGAGGGTATCGGTGAGGGTCACCACGATTTGGCCTTTTCGAACACGGCCATCAATGCCCGTGCAGCCGTCGGTACCAAAGTCAACGGTCATGGTGCGGGGGTAGCTGCCATCGGCGGGTTCAATGGTGACAGTTGGGCAATCCTCCGAACCACCACCACGGGTTTCGATGGCCAAATCAACCTGCTCGTCCACGTCTTCGTAGAGGTCGGTGGCAGCGGTTTGGTCTTCGGCGGCTACGATTTGTTCGCTTTGGATGGAGTTGTCATCGTCTTTTTTGCAAGCTGTGAAAAATATGCCCAAGAGTAGGGTAGTTGCAAAGAGCCATTTCATGATTTTCATGTCTGTAGATTTTTTTGTTAAAAAGTAATGGTTGAAATCGGGACGGTCTGATGCGTTAGTCAGCGCCGTCGTCGGGTAAAGTCTCAATTCAAATTCGCAAATTGTTTTAGTTACGAAAGCCATAGACCCTCGGATGCTTGTGGGGTTTAACCTCGTAGTTGGTTTTTTTGAAAAAAAACGGGGCACGAACCAAGTCCGTGCCCCGAGTTGCAGCACGGACGGCAATCCGTGCTTCTTTTTGTAAACAACCACTAAGGGAAAATACCCAATGAGTTGTAGTCGTCGCCGATGAGCTTGATGGCGTAGGCGAATGCCGCCGTACGCATGTCAATGTTGTGCCTTTGGCGGAACTCGTTGATGAAGTTGTAGGAACGGCTCATGGTCTCCTCCAAACCGGAGCGCACGAGGTCAACTTCGTCGGCACCACGAGCTACTTTGCGGAGCAGTTCTGGGTCAATCGTTCTTCCGGTGAGGTCTTGCATCACGTGGAGCAACCGCTCTTGCGAAGTCTGGTTGAACCGTTTTTCCATGCGGCCGAAGCGCATGTGCGAGAGGTTTTTCAACCACTCGAAGTAGGACACCGTCACACCACCAGCATTGAGGAATACGTCGGGAATGATGAGGATGCCTTTTTTCAGCAGTATCTCTTCCGCATCCGAAGTGATGGGGCCGTTGGCTGCTTCGCCGATGATTTTCGCCTTGATGTTCTTGGCGTTATCAATCGTAATTTGGTTCTCCAACGCAGCTGGCACGAGGATGTCGCAAGGCATTTCGAGCACATTGTTGCGCTCTGCCTGTGAGAAAACCTTAGCACCGGGGTAGTTGAGGATAGAGCCGGTTTCCTTGCGGATTTCAAGCAACTTGTCAATGTCAATGCCGCTTTCGAGGTAGATGGCACCTTCGTACTCGCCCACGCCAATGACTTTCACACCCCCTTCATGGGTACAAATGGTGCCGCTGTAAGAACCCACGTTGCCCATACCCTGGATAATCATGGTCTTTCCACCGAGACCTTGCTGAAGGCCAAGGCGCTTCATGTCCTCAGCATTGTCGCAAGCTTCACGCAGGCCGTAGAACACGCCCCTGCCAGTGGCTTCGGTGCGGCCCTGGATGCCGTAAAGTGCAACGGGCTTGCCCGTTACGCAGCCAGCGGCATCAATTTCGTTTTCACGAAGGGTGCGGTAAGTGTCGTAAATCCAGGCCATCTCACGGCCACCTGTTCCGTAGTCGGGGGCTGGCACGTCAATGCTGGGCCCGATGAAGTTGCGGCGCACCAGCTCGTAGGTGTAGCGGCGGGTGATGCGCTCGAGTTCTTCCTCTGTGTAGTCTTTCGGGTTGATTTTTACGCCGCCCTTTGCACCGCCGAAAGGCACGTGGACGATGGCGCACTTGTACGACATCAGCGTGGCCAAGGCCATTACCTCGTGCTGGTCAACATTGTTGGCGTAGCGGATACCGCCTTTTGTCGGTAGGCGGTGGTGGCTGTGTTGCACCCGATAGGCTTCAATCACCTTCACCTCGGTTTTTCCCGTCGTTTTGTTTGTGATTTCGACTGGAAATTGAATGGCGTAGATGGAGTTGCAGACTTTGATTTGGTGCAGCAAACCGGCGTCAAGGCCGGTGTAGGGCGCTGCTTTTTGGAAAAAGCTATCTACGGTTTCGTAGAAATTGGCTGGTTGATTTGCTTTACTCATGATTATTAATTTGGTCCTCCAATTTGGTGAGCTTCCTGTCCAGGCGAATTAGGTAAATAACAATCCCAAGGAAAATAGTCACAATCACTGCAACCACCACGTACATTTTTCCCATGCTCCGCATGAAATCCGTGTCTTCCTGTGCCAATAAAAACGTGAGGGGGAGAACAAGCAACGGAAGTGTGGCAATTGCCTTTTTTGAAGCTATCAACATGGTTTTGATATTTAACTTTTTAACCTGTCCGATAAACGGGCGCTAAGGTCTGTGAAATTTTCTGTTCGGGCAAATAATACGGTTTCAGGTTTTGGCTTTGAGGCAAGTTTGGCCCCTGAAACCCAAAACCATCAACTATCCAACAATTTTTCCTTCAACCGTGCCACCCGGAAGGTGACGTTGGCCATCCAAAGCCCCATCAGCGTCCAGCCTAAAATGGCCGGGTAGAACACCATGCGCATGGTGTTGTCCACGTCCTGGGAGCCGAAAGTGCTGGTGCCGCCAGCGCCTGGGTGCGACGATTCGGCGGCAAATTTGGGCAAGATGTAAAGCAGTGGGAACAGGGTGGAAATGGCGAAAATATTGTATGCCGCCGATACCCTCGCCTTTTTTTCTGGGTCTTCAAACGACGACCGCAGCACGAAGTAGCCGCCATAAATCAGCAAGCCGATGACCGTGTAAACCTGCTTGGGGTCGTTGCTCCAGTATTCGCCCCAAGTGTGTTTTGCCCAAACCGCACCCGTCACCAAGCCCAAAACGCCCAGCAGCATGGAGATTTTGGTCAGGGCTTCGGCCATTTGGTCGTGCTTGGCTTGGCGACCGTACAGGTACAGGCCGCTGATGACGGCAGCCGTGATGGCCAGAATGAACATGGAAAACCACATCGGGACATGGTAAAAAAGGTTGCGGGAGCTTTCGTAATTGTTGACCATGAACGGATAGGAAAATCCGTGGTTTTCGTGCAGTTCGACTTTTTCATCCAACCACGCCCCTGCCGCCGCTGCCATCGTGTCGCTGCCTTGCCGCACGAAAACGTTTCTGATGAAATGGCCGTCGGTTGGGTTGTCCACTACCAATTGTAGTGTGTCAATTTTATTAGCCGGGGTTTCTTTTGCTGGTAGCTGGAAGTTGAGCGTCATGTGGGTTTCGCTCTGCACATCTATCGAAGTTGGCTTCAACATTTTACCGTCCTTGCGGACGAGCCAGGCATTCAGATTGGCTTTTTGCGTGAGCAAAAATGTGTTGTAGCCCTCCACGTTCAAGGTCGCTTGTTTGCCAGCTTCCAAAATCGAGGGTTCCACCCCAATCAAGCCCGGCTTCAGGGGAATCAGCAGGCCAGCCGTGAAGGCGTACAGCATCAAGAGTACACCGAGTATTTTCCACCAATTTTTTTTCATGGTTGTTGAATTGTTACGTTGTTGAATCGCCGCAGGGTTGCATTGCTAAATTGATGGGCAACTGTTGTTGTCATTGTCAGTCCCGCCACAAGAACGGGAATAGCACCAGTCCCATCGCCACCAAAATCAAGTCCACGGCGGCCAGCATCATGATTTTGTCGCCAATGCCCGTGCCGCCGAGCAACCCGATGCTGTGCGCCGAGAGGTTGACCAGCAGCAGCAGTACCGGGATCACTACCGGAAAACTCAGGATGGCCATCAGGGTGCTGCTGTTGTCGGCCTTGGCTGCAATGGCCGAAACGAAAGTGAACGTAATGGAAAATCCCGTGCTGCCCAGAAACAGTGCCAGTGCAAACTCGCCCGACTCCTTGACGGGATTCCCCGCCACGAAGCTCAATGCCCCGAAGGTCAATGCACCCAGCACCAGCAAAAGGCTGGCGTTGTAAATCATTTTTGACAACAAAATGGCAATCGGGTGCAGCAATTGGAAGTAGTACAGCTGCCGATAGCCGCTTTCCTGCACGAAACTCTTCACCACGGCATTCACTGATGCGAAAAGCATGATGACCCAAAAAAGCACATTCCAAACCTGCGGGCCAATGTGCTGAAACGAAATATACACGATGAAAACCGTGCTGAGCACGTACAACAAGATGCCGCTCAGGGCGTATTTCTGCCGCCACTCCAGCGTGAATTCCTTGTGCAACAGGTGCAGTATTTGTGCGAAAAGGTTCATCGTCGGCAAAGATACACCGGGCATTCTTTTCGGCGGCAGGTGCCTGAAAAAAGCGATGGGCAGCTCCACATTTGCGGAGCTGCCCATCGTCAGGGTAGCTTGATGATGACTTGTGGGTCAGGCTGTTTGCGCCAGCAGTTGTGCCACTGCCTCCATGCCCCCGCCGTTGTACACTTCGCCGATGCCGTTCATTTCGAGCAGCAGTTTGGCCTGTCCGGCATGGTCGCCGGTTTTGCAGTACGCAACGATGGGCTTGGTCATCAGCGCAAATTCTGGCAGCCGGGCAAACACGTCGCCCAACGGGATGTTGATGGCATTGGGCAGGTGGCCCTCTTCAAAGACGTATGATTCTCGGACGTCCACCAGCGTGAGGCTGGGTTGACGGAGGATTTCAGATAATTCCATGCTCGCTATTTTTTAAGTTGAACAAATTGGTCGCAAAATTCAACTGCAAAGCAAGCGATAAGTTTCGAAGAACATCATCAATTCGACTGCAAAACATACTCCTTGTAATCCTTCACGGCCCCGTTGCTCGGCCTGCCATCGAAGGCGTCAATTGCCTGCTGGTTGCTCATGAAGAAGCTGTCCTCTCCGATGGAATCGGTCAGTTGCCAGCGGCTCAGGGTGTCCCGCACCGGGCCGATGACGCTGGTAAAATGCACCCGGACGCCTCGGTTTCGGTTTTCCGTCACCCATTCTTCGAGGGCATGGATGGCGCTGCTGTCCAAGTGGCTGATGCTATCGGCGTTGAGTACTACGAGGCGGAGGGCCTCGCCTTTTTGGGCAATCAACTCTGACATTTTATCCTTGAAATAATTGATGTTGGAGAAGAAAAGCGGCCCATCGAAGCGCACCACCAGCACATCGGGGCGCTGCTCCAAGTTGTCGAAGCGCTGAACGTTGCGGAAAAACATGGAGCCTGGCACCCTGCCCAGTACGGCCACGTGTGGCCTCGTCGAGCGGTAGATGACCATGCCTAGCGACAGCACCACGCCAGCCCCGATGCCCGTCTCGATGCCCAGTGACAAGGTCACAAGGAAGGTGGCGGCCAGCATCCAGAAGTCTGAGCGGTCGTTGTGCCAGAGGTGTTTGGCTTCTTTGTAATCAATCAAACCTGCCACCGCCACGAGGATGACCGCAGCCAGCACGGCGTTTGGCAAGTTGTAAAAAAGTGGCGTCAAAAATAGCAGCGTCAGCACGATGAGCACAGCGCTGATGATGCTCGCCAGCCCCGATTTTGCGCCAGCTTGGTCGTTCACGGCAGTGCGGGAAAAGCCGCCAGTGACGGGCATTCCCTGAAAAAATGCAGCACCGAAATTGGCCACGCCAAGCCCGACTAGCTCTTGGTTGGCGTCCACTTGGTAGTCCTTGTGCTTGCTTTGGATGGCTTTTGCTACCGCAAAACTCTCCATGAAACCCACCAGTGAGATGGTCAGTGCGGCGGGCAAAAGCAACTGCCAGTTGGCGGGGTCAAACGACGGCAGCGACAAACCCGGCAAGCCGGAAGGCACTTCCCCGACGATTTTCAGGCCCTGCGACTCCAGCCCAAAAACTGTCACTGCCAAGATTCCAAGCACCACGGCAACCAATGCACCCGGTAGTGCTTTGTGGATTTTCTTTGAAAATTTGATGACAAAAATGGCGGCGATGCCGATGCCAAGCGCCATCAGGTTGGTCTCCCCGATGTGTTGCGCCGCAGCGATGACGATTTCGTGGGCATGTTCGCTGTTCGGTATTTTGATGCCGAGTAGGTGTTTCAACTGGCTCAATCCGATGATGATGGCCGCTGCCGACGTGAACCCGCTGATGACGGGGTGCGAGAGAAAGTTGACCAAAAAGCCCAACCGAAAAACACCCATCAAAAACTGAATGGCCCCAACAATCAATGCCAACGTGAGCGCCAGCAGCAGGTAGGCTTCCGGTGTTTCTGGCTTCAGCGCTCCGATGCCCGATGCCGTGAGCAATGCTACCATCGCTACGGGGCCAACGGCCAATTGCCGGGAGGTGCCGAACAGGGCGTAGAGCACAAGCGGAACCGTGACGGCGTAGAGGCCGTGGATGGGCGGAAGTCCAGCCAACATGGCGTAGGCCATGCCCTGTGGGATGAGCATGACGCCCACTGTGAGTCCTGCCGAAAGGTCGCCGGAGAGCCACTCCTTTTTATAATTAGGCAGCCAATCGAGGGCAGGTATGTAAGATTTAATGTTGAACATGATGAAAATGGCTTTATAAATAGTTGTTCCTAAAATTTTTGCAAAGCTACCCCCTTGGTGTTTTTTGCTGAGTGACCCAGATTACACAGCGAACGGCTGCCTACCTTTGCCCCTCAAAATTAGCAAATGCAGCTACCTATTTTCCAAAATCTGAAGGTTGTCGAACTGGCCAGCGTGCTCGCTGGGCCGGCTGTCGGCATGTTCTTCGCCGAGTTGGGGGCCGAGGTGCTTAAGGTCGAGAACAAAACCACGGGCGGCGATACCACTCGGCACTGGAAAATGCCCAGCGAAGACCCCAAGAATCCTGATTCCGCCTATTTCTACTCGGTTAACTGGGGAAAACGCCACGTTTTTCTTGACCTCACGCAATCCGCTGACCGCCAGCAATTGATGGCGTGGCTGAAAGAAGCTGACATCGTCATTTCCAACTTTAAAAAGGGTGGTGCGGAAAAGCTCGGCCTCGACTGTGTTTCGCTGTCGCAACTGAATCCACGCCTCATCTACGCCAGCATCAGTGCCTACGGCGAAGACGACCTGCGCCCTGGTTTCGATGTGGCCATCCAAGCAGAAACGGGCTGGATGCACATGAACGGCGAGTCGGGTGGCCCTCCGGTCAAGATGCCAGTGGCGCTGATGGATTTGCTCGCTGCGCACCAACTCAAGGAAGGCGTCCTCGTTGCGCTGCTCCAACGGGAGCGCACGGGCCTTGGCAGCGAGGTCACGGTCTCGCTCTTCGATGCGGGGGTTGCTTCGCTGGCCAACCAAGCCACCAATTGGCTCAATCTCGGCCATTTGCCACAGCGCATCGGAAGCCGTCACCCGAATATTGCGCCGTACGGCGAGATTTTTTACGCCCAAGACGACCGACCGCTCATCGTTTCCGCAGGCACGGAGCAGCAGTTTCGGGCGCTTTGCCATTTGTTGGGTGCTTCGCAAATCGCTGAGGATGAGCGCTTTGCAACCAACGCCCTGCGCCTTGAGTACCGTGATGAACTGGCTTCGCAACTGCAAGCCGCCTTCCGCTGTTTCCCTGCTGAAACGATTTTGGAGAAATGCCATGCCGCCCAAGTGCCCGTCGCTCCAATCCGTAATTTGCAAGAAGTGTTCGATTTGCCTGCTGCCCAAGACTTGATTTTGGAAGAAAAAACCGAGGGTGGGGGAGTGAGCAAGCGGGTTCGGACGGCGGTGTTTAAAATTAAGGTTTAGAAAGTTTAGGAGATTTAGAAGGTTTAATTTGAACCTGCCTAAACCTCCTAAACCTTCCTAAACCTTCCTAAACCTTTTCAAATGTTGGAAACCATCAAAGCCCAACTCGCCCCTACCCAAACCAAACTCATCGCCGTTTCGAAAACTCACCCACCGGAACGGGTGCTGGAATTGTACAACCGAGGCCAGCGCATTTTCGGGGAAAACCGGGTGCAGGAGCTGACGGACAAGTACGAGGCACTGCCAAAGGATATCGAATGGCACCTCATCGGGCACCTGCAAACCAACAAGGTCAAGTACATTGCCCCATTTGTGGCATGCATCCAGTCGGTGGACAGCTTGAAGCTGCTCGCCGAAATTGACCGCCAAGCCGCCAAACACTGCCGGGTGATTGACTGCCTGCTCCAATTCCACATTGCTGAGGAGGAGACCAAGTTCGGACTGGACGAAGCGGAAGCTGTGGAGCTCTTGCAATCGCCTGATTTTCAATCATTTAAAAACGTGCGCATCACTGGGGTGATGGGCATGGCTACCTTTACCGACGACCAAGTACAGGTGCGGCGGGAGTTCCGGCATTTGCGGAGCATTTTTGAAAAACTGAAAGCCGATTTTTTTCCGAAGCAACCCAGCTTCAAAGAAATCTCGATGGGCATGAGCGGCGATTATTTGCTGGCAGTGGCCGAGGGCAGCACGATGGTGAGGGTTGGGACGCTGTTGTTTGGGGCGAGGTGAGGCTAACCCATTTGGTTTAATTTCAAACTAAACCTTCTCCCATCCCTCGTGTTTCCCCCAAAGTCCGCAATTTTGCCCCGCAACACTCAAAATAATTTATGAAAAAAGTAAAAACACTTGGCGAACTCAAAGCCGCAGGCTATCGTCCACGCTCAGTCAAAGATGAGCTTCGCCAAAACCTTATTCAAAAACTGAAGAAAAAACAAACCGTTTTCGAAGGCATTTACGGCTTCGAGGATACGGTACTGCCCGACATCGAGCGGGCTGTGTTAAGTCGGCACAACATCGTACTGCTCGGTCTGCGTGGCCAGGCAAAAACCCGCATCGCACGCATGTTGGTGCAGCTGCTGGACGAGTGGATGCCCATCGTGGCAGGTAGCGAACTAAACGACGATCCACTGGCACCCATCTCACGTTTTGCTTTCGACTTAATTGCTGAAATGGGCGACGATACCCCCATCGAGTGGGTGCATCGCAACGACCGCTACGTGGAAAAACTGGCCACCCCTGACGTTAGCATCGCCGACCTCGTGGGAGACGTGGATCCCATCAAGGCCGCTTCGCTGAAACTGCCGTACTCCGACGAACGGGTCATCCACTTTGGCCTTATCCCTCGCTCGCACCGCAGCATCTTCGTCATCAACGAATTGCCGGACTTGCAAGCCCGCATCCAAGTGGCGCTGTTCAACATTTTGCAGGAAGGCGACATGCAAATTCGGGGCTTCAAGCTGCGTTTGCCGCTCGAAATCCAGTTCGTCTTCACTGCTAACCCAGAGGATTATACCAACCGGGGTAGCATCATCACTCCGTTGAAAGACCGCATCGAGAGCCAGATTTTGACACACTACCCTCGCACCATCGAGGTGGCGCAGCGCATCACGCAGCAGGAGGCAAAATTGGCTCCTGAGCAACTCAAGGCCATTCAAGTGCCGGAAGTTGTGCAGGTTTTGCTGGAGCAAATCAGCTTCACCGCCCGTGAAAGCGAGTTGGTGGACGAAAAAAGTGGGGTGTCTGCCCGCCTCAGTATTTCCGGCTACGAAAACCTCGTGAGTACCGCCGAGCGCCGCATGTTGATGAACGGTGAAAAAACGGCTACTGCCCGCATTACCGATTTTTGGGGCGTCATCCCAGCCATCACCGGCAAAGTGGAGCTGGTGTACGAGGGCGAGCAGGAAGGCCCCTACGCCGTTGCGCTCGAACTCATCGGCGATTCCATCAAAGATGTTTTTATGAAACATTTTCCAGACCCGGACAAGCTGCGCAAAGGCCGTGAGAGCGACCCCTACGGCATCATAAAAGCTTGGTTTTCAGGAGGTAATGCCGTGAATATACTCAACGACTCCTCTGAGCAGGAATATCGGAAGGAACTCGACCGGGTGGCTGGCTTGCGACGGCTGGTGGAATCGAAGGAATTGCCCAAAGACCAAGTTTACACCTACATGGAACTGGTGCTGCACGGCTTGGCGGAATGCAACGTCATCAACAAAAGCTTCGTGGAGGCCACGCTCACGTTCAATGATTCGCTGGCCGATATGCTGAACGAAGATGACGACGATGAGGACGAGAATTTTTGAGTTTTGACGCCATAAATTGCTAGCAAGATGAAATCTGTTCTGCCACTTATTTGCTTGATAATCAGTTGCGTAATAGCCTTTGGTCAACCTGCCGAAGCTAGTTTTGCTGCGCAAATCGAGGAGCACCGGATGGAGTACAAGCAGGGTTTCTTGGAAAATCCCCGCTCCCCGCTTGACTCCACGGACTTGGCCAAACTCCGCTTTTTTGAGCCCAACGAAAAATACCGGGTTGCCTGCACCTTTCAACGCACACCCGACGAGAAACCGTTTGAACTGCCGACCTCCAGCGGCATCACCAAAACCTTCGTGAAGTACGGTGCCCTGCATTTTGAGTTGGATGGAAATAAGCTGCAATTGGCTGTTTATCAGAATCTTACGCTTCGGAATCCCATTTACGCCCAGCACCTTTTCTTACCGTTCCGGGATGCCACCAACGACCTGACGACTTACGGCGGCGGTCGCTACCTCGACCTCACCATCTCAGATGTGGAGGCTGAATCTCCCGTGCTGGATTTCAACAAATGCTACAATCCTTGGTGCCACTACTCCGATGGGTATAATTGCCCCATTCCACCCATTGAGAATTCACTAGATGTCGCCATTCCCGCTGGGGAAATGGAATGGACGGGGGAGCACAAACATTGAAAATCGGGGGGCAGCCGCCCGTAGCCCTCCTTTTGGTCATTTCGCAGACAAGGCAGCCGCTTCTATTTGTCAGCCAAGCAACCATAGTTTTTAGACTGTTATCATTTGCGCAGCTGGTTGATTAGCTTTGCGGCAGCGCAAATCCTGCAATGCTTCGGTTGGCCGGGTTCGCCTATTTCCAATAACACATCCTTATTTAGCATGAAAAAATTATTGACTACTTGTACTGCATTTTTTGCCGTGCTGGCACTGTTTGCACAGTCGTCGGCGGGTTTTTGGAGCGCATCTACTCGTTCCGATTTCGCACGGCCAGCTTTCATGCCGCAAGCGTGGCAGGCACTTTCGCTCGACTTCGATGGCATGAGGAACTACCTTCGACAAGCGCCAATGGAGTTCACGGCTGCTGCGCAAAACGCCCCTTTGCAACTGGAACTGCCCATGCCCGATGGTTCGATGCAGGCGTTCGCAGTCTGGGAGTCGCCCATTATGGAGCCAGCGCTCGCCGAGCAGTATCCAATGATAAAAACCTTTGCGGGCAGAAGTCTGACCAATCCTGGCACCACGCTCCGCCTCGACTACTCTCCGCAAGGCTTCAACGCCATCATCCACACAGGTACGCAGACGGCGTTCATAGCCCCCAACTCGCCCGAAGAGCAAGTTTACCTCAGCTTTTGGTTGAAGGACGTGGATGTGACCACCCCCGAAGCGCAGCAGTTTCATTGCGAAGTGAACCACACGGCGGAGGAGATTGCATCCTTCACCGAAAATTTTGCACTGACGACCGACCGCAGTGCCGTGCCAGTTGACCTCTACACCTATCGCCTTGCAGTAGCAACTACGGGCGAGTACTCGCAGAGCGAGGGCAACACGCCCGCTTCCGTGCTGGCAGGTGTGGTCAACGTTGTGAGCAACGTCAACAGCGTTTTCGAACGGGACGCAGCGGTGCGCCTGCTGCTCATCGCCAACACCGACCAGGTTTTCCATTACAACGCCAACGACCCCTACACGAACGGCAATACCGAGAGTATGATCAATCAAAACCCGGCAGTGCTCAACGGCGCCTTCACGGTGGATGGTTACGACATCGGTCATGTTTTTGGGACAAACGGTGGTGGCTTGGCCAACTTGGCTGGCGTCTGCAACGGCGAGGGCGGTTTGGCCCAGTTCCCGAAAGCAAGGGCAGCCTCCTGTAAATTTGGCCCTTACACAGGTCCGCTTTTCTACATCATTGCTGGCCACGAAATGGGCCACCAGTTCAATGCCACGCACACTTTCAACAAGTGCGACAACGTAAATGAGACCCCGGGGACTGCGTACGAACCGGGCAGCGGCTCCACCATCATGTGCTACAACGGCAACGATGTCTGCACCGTCAACCACGTACAGCCTACCAGCGACCCATTTTTTCACGTCAATTCGATGCTGCGGGTGCAGGAATTTACCCGTACGGGCGGAGGCAACCAGTGCAAGCAGGTCGTTGCCGAAGGCAATGAAATGCCTGTTTCCGACATTCCGATGACTGGCGGGTTTTACATCCCAAAATCAACGCCGTTCTCCCTCACGGGGGTTGGCTCCGATGTGAACGACCCGTTTGCAAACTTGACTTACACTTGGGAGCAGTACGACCTCGGCGAGCCAAGCACGCTCGGCCAACCAATGGGCACGGCTCCGTTGTTCCGCTGGTACCCTCCGACCAACAACCCAACTCGGACTTTCCCTCGAATCGAGACCATCCTGAACAATACCCCAGACATCCGGGAGGTACTGCCAACGACTGACCGAGTACTCACTTTCCGTTTCGTGGTGCGGGACAACCACGCAAATGCAGGAGCTTTCAACTACGATGAAATCCAGTTCAACTGTGCAGCCAGCGCTGGCCCGTTCGTGGTTACTTACCCGAACAATGCCGAAACCTTCAGCGTGGGCGAGTACGTGCAGGTGACTTGGGACGTGGCCAACACGAACCTCGGCCCCATCAACTGCGAGAAAGTGAACATCCACCTCAGTACCGACGGCGGCTTCACTTACCCGATTCAGTTGCTGTCGCAAACGGCCAACGACGGCTCGGCTTCTGTGGTGTTGCCCAACTTGCCCACTACCACTGCCCGCATCCGGGTAGAGGCTGCCGACAACATCTTCTTTGACATTTCGAACCAGAATTTCACCATCGAGGCACCAACACAGCCGGGCTTCGTTTTCACCACCGACCCCGGTGACGGTGCGTTGTCTTGCGACGAAATCACGGTCACCCTCGAAACAGAGGCCCTGCTCGGTTATGCCGACCCCATCACTTTCAGCTTGAGCAACCCACCAGCGGGTGTTGTGCCAACGTTTACGCCAGCTACCGTCACGCCCGGCCAATCTTCAACGCTGACACTGAACACCAGCGGCGCTGCGCAAACGGGTGACATCGTTGTTTCGGTGGTGGCCAGCTCGCCCGGTCAGCCCGACCAGACCCGTGTTTTGACCATCACCATCGTGGACACCGACTTGAGTGGCATCACGGCCAGCTCGCCTGCCGATGGTGCATCGGGCCAAGAAACCCTGCCGAGCTTTGCTTGGTCTGACCTGCCCAATGCCGACAACTACGATATTGAAATCGCAACCGACCCGGGCTTCACCAATATTGTAAACAGTGCGGTTGGCCTAACCACGAACCAGTACACACCCACCATTACGCTCGAAGACGACCAAGTATATTACTGGCGGGTGCGGGCTAACAACCTCTGCGGTGCGGGCAGTTTTGGCGACCCGTTCAGTTTCCGCACCGTGAACCAGACTTGCATCCAAAAAGCCAGTGCTGGTGACCAAAACGACATCAACATTCCGGGAACCGGATTGCCGCTCATCAAATCCATCATCAATATTGCGCAGGCAGGTGAAATATCGGAGGTGAACGTGACCAGGGTTAAAGGCAATCAATCTGCCATCCGTGACATAAAAATCAGGCTGAAAGGGCCAGACAATACTGCTGTGGAGTTGCTTTCGCAACCATCCTGCAACGGTTCCAACTTCGATTGCGGCTTCGACGACCAGTCGCCGCTGACATTGGTTAACTGTCCGCAAACTGGCTTGAAGTACAAGCCGGTTGGTTCCCTCGCCAATTTCATCGGCAAGAGCTCTCAAGGTGACTGGACGCTGGAACTGGAAGTGGTGGATACGGACGGCGAAGGTGGAAATTTTGACGAATGGGGGCTGGAAATCTGCGCTGGGATTCAGTCCTCGAACCCCGTCATCACGAAAAACGACACACTGGAAGTGCCACCAGGTGAGTATAATTTGATTTACTCAAACAAATTAATCGCCACTGACCAGGACAACCTACCGAGCGAATTGCAGTTCACCATCGTGACCAACACAGCGCACGGCCAGGTAGAACTGAATGGCCAGCCGCTTGGCGTTGGCGACCATTTCACCATGCTCGATGTTTACGCCAGTGCAGTGACCTACTCCAACACCAATGCCGCTGCAACGTACGATTACTTCACTTTTTCGGTGAACGATGGTGAGGGCGGCTACACGGGTACACCCCGGTTCAACATCAAAATGGACGCCGATGCCGTCATCGGTGCTGCGGATGGCCCAGTTGAAGCTGGCGAGCTTTTCCTCTACCCGAACCCAGCCACCGACGAGGTAAACATCGTTTTGGGCAAAAATGCAGGTGCTGCCATCTCGGTCGCACTGCTTGATGCACAAGGCCGCATGATGCCTGCAACGGCAAGCGGTCTCGGCACAGACACCATGAAAATGAACACTTCCAACGTGCGTCCAGGCTTGTATTTTGTACAGGTAAAAACGGTGGGCGGCACGTTTGTGCGCAAGATTGTAGTTCAGTAAATTACCAGAACGATGAGGAGCCGGGCATGTCAAAGATGTGCCCGGCTTTTCTTTTTTTGCACAGCTTCATCCGCATTAGGCCCGAAGTAGCAGTGGCAAATCTATTTATCAGGAAGGAACTTTGACTGCGGCAATGCGCTTTTTGGCCAGCTCGACGTACTCCTCCACGATTTCGTAACCGATGAACTTGCGGCCACTGCGCAGCGCAGCAATGGCGGTCGTGCCGCTTCCCATGAAGGGGTCGAGCACCACGTCCGTCTCGAACGAGTAAAGTTGGGTAAGCCGATGCGGCAATTCGAGTGGGAAGGGTGCAGGGTGACCCACCCGTCTGGCTGATTCGGCGTTCATTTGCCAGATGGTCTTGGTCCAGTCGAGGAACTCGTCACGGCTGATGGTGTTGAGTTTTTCGGCCTTCTCCTTTTTTGTCAAATGCCGTTTGTAGTCGCCTTTTGAGAAAATGAGGATGTACTCGTGCACGTCTCGCAGGATGGGATTAGAGGCGCTTTGCCAACTGCCCCAAGCGGTGCTGGAAGTGGAACTAGCGCCCTTGTCCCAGATGATTTCGCCCCGCATGATGAACCCGATTTCCTGCATCAGCAGGGCGATGTGCGAGGTAAGCGGGATGTAGGGCTTGCGGCCCAAGTTGGCGAGGTTGATGCAGGCACGGCCACCAGGCACAAGCACTCGGTACGTTTCCGTGAAGACATTTCTCAAAAAATCAAGGTACTCTCGCAGGGTGAGGTCCTCGTCGTAGTCCTTGTTGGCGTTGTAGGGTGGTGAGGTGATCATCAGGTGAACCGAGCCGTCGGGGATGTCGAGCATGGACTCGGAGCTGGCGTTGATGATTTGGTTTTCAAGCGCTTGAGGGAATTCGTTGGCGACGTTGTCGGGCACGTGGTTGCCGTTCAATTCAGCGTAAAGCCTCGAATTGTAAAATTTTGATGCGTCATGGTTCACCCTGCCGCTGGTGCCAAACGAACTGGTCTCGGTGCCTTCCCTGTTTTTTGCCATCGTTATTTAAAAATGGGGTCAAAAGTGTGCAGTTTATCGCAGATTGACAAAAAAAATTACCGGACACGCTCGGTGGCAGGCTACCAGGCAGTTGATTACTGTACTTGAATTTTGGAAAAAACGGAGCTATTTGAAAGGTGGAAGTCACCCAGCCTGTCGCTCCTCGACGGTGATTTGGTGCATCAAACCATTGCCACCAGCCTTGCCAGCACATTCCATGAAGATGCGTTTTTGGCAGTTTCTACAGATGTCGTCGTCCAACATGGGCACAATATTCTTGACTGCATCTTCCTTCGAAGCAAAGAAATGGTCATTGCCAATTTCCTCCCTGAACCCGCCACGAATCAGCGTTTCCTGAGCAATCAACTTCAACCCCGTGAAATACAGCCCGCCGTCCTTTTGTTTCCAGCGTTTGGCCTCTTGGGCACACCATTCCGAGCCTGCCACGTCAATGAAATTGATGCCTCGGGAGATGATTAGCAGGTTGTTTACCTCCGGTGATTCTTCGTCCACCAATCGCCTGATTTCTGCCGAAATGTGCATCACTGAGCCAAAGAAGATGGAACCGTCAACCCGCAAAACTTTCAGCTGTGGGCATTCGGGCAGCGCCTTGCGTTCGAGGTAAATGAACCGCCGATGAGCATCCGCTGGGTCGGGAGCCATGACAGCCACATTGGGCGTCGAGGCTTTTTGTAGGTAGAAAATCAGGGAGAAAATGACGCCGATAAACACAGCATTTTCGAGGTCGGCCACCAGCGTGGCCACGAACGTGATGACCATCACGATGGTTTGCCGCTTGCTGGAACGAGCCACAGTTTTTGCGAAGTGAAAATCAATCAAGTTGTAGGCAACCATCAAAATCACACCCGCCATTGCTGCTACTGGGAGGTAAGAAATGAGCGGCGCTACCAGCAGCACGATGACCATGAGCATGACGGCAGCAAAAACGGCGGCCAGCGGCGTTTTCGCCCCAGCCTCGTAGTTCACGCCGCTGCGGGTGAAGGAGCCAGACCCGGCGTAGCAAGAAAAGAAACTGCCCACGATGTTCGACAGGCCCTGCCCGATGAACTCCTGATTGCCGTCAATCTGCTGCTGCGACTTTGCACCGATGGAGCGGCCAATGGCCACTGCTTCAATCAGGCCAAGCAGCGCAATGGCAAAAGCGCTTTGGGCCAATTGCGTCAGAGAAGCGAAACTCATGTCGGGTACGGAGGGCATTGGCAAGCGGCCTGGTACCTCGCCCACCATTTTCAGTGCAATGGTTTCCGTGCCGAGAAAATGGCCCAGCCCAAACGTCAACAAGCTGCCACCGATGAGCGCCACCAGCAAGTTGGGGATTTTCGGGAAGTATTTTTTTGAGAAAATGGCCAGCAACAGCGTAAAAACTCCTACGCCGAGGGCGTAGAGGTTGGTCTGCTGGATATTGGCAACAATGACTTCAATGGTATCAACAAATGAAATTCCGGGGGGGACCGTTAGCCCCAGCAAATGCTTCATCTGGCTCTCCATGATGAGCAGGGATGCCCCCGCCGTGAAGCCCACCACCACCACGTGTGACACGAAATTGATGAGTGTACCCATGCGGCCCAGACCCAATGCCAGCTGAAAAATGCCAGCTAACAGCGTGATAGTCAAGGCTTTGGAGATGAAGTCGTCAGTGCCGGGTTCAGCGCCAAGTTGGGTAAGCGCTGCAAAAACGACCAGTGAAATTGCCGTGGTAGGCCCAGAAATTAGGTGCCTCGAAGACCCAAACAATGCTGCAATGATGGGCGTAATCATGGCCGTGTAGAGGCCATAAATGGGTGGCATACCAGCGATGGTCGCAAAGGCGACGCCTTGCGGCAGCACGATGATGGCACCTGTGATGCCAGCAATCAAGTCAGCCCGCAGCGTGCTGCGGTTCACTTCTGGCCACCAAGTCAGGAATGGGAAGATGCGAGGAAGTAATTTTTCGGCAATTTCTGTCTGCACGATCAGTCCGTATTTTCACAAAAAATAAGGTACATCAACGACAATGAAAATATCGTGCAAAATAAAGCCATCTGCTAGGTACTTGTGTAACCATTGTCACTTTCTATCCTCCTAGCCCACAGTTGCACGGTCATAAAACGGTCATTTGACCAAAAAAAATGAGTTGGAGTTGCTACAATCCTTAAAGCCGCTTAGATTTGCCGCCGTTATGATTCAATTCAATCATTCACATCATCATCATATCTTCTCACCGGCCACCGGCGAGCAGACCTTTTTTTGATGTGATTTGAATTAATTTTCATGCTCAGAAAAGGCTTGTCGGTTCGCCCGGCAAGCCTTTTTTGTTTTTACCAAATTCAACCAATTCAACTAATTTCCATGCTTCGCCTTGCTATTCAAAAATCCGGTCGCCTCTACGAAGACTCGGTCGGCCTGCTCAAATCCTGCTCCATCGGCGTCAGCAACGGCGGAGGCAGGCTCCGTGCCATTGCCGACAGTTTTCCGCTCGAAGTCTTTTTCCTGCGTGACGACGACATTCCGCAGTACGTCGAGGACGGTGTGGCCGACTGCGGCATCGTCGGGGAAAACGTCGTTTTTGAAAAAAACAAACAGGTCGAGGTCATCGAACCGCTCGGTTTTGGCCGTTGCCGCCTCTCGCTTGCCGTGCCTAAGTC
Organism: uncultured Saprospiraceae bacterium; assembly: GCA_964442355.1. GTDB lineage: Bacteria > Bacteroidota > Bacteroidia > Chitinophagales > Saprospiraceae > UBA6168. The sequence continues at coordinate 22,795 of CAYTZS010000055.1, forward strand.
CGCCAAATACGATGGCGTGGCCAGCCTGCAAGGTGCCCGCATCGCCACCTCGTACCCGCAGATTTTGAGCGATTTCCTTCGGAAAAACAACGTCACCGCTGACCTGCACGAAATCAGCGGCAGCGTCGAAATTGCCCCCAGCATCGGCCTTGCCGACTGCATCTGCGACCTCGTCAGCACGGGTAGCACACTGATTTCCAATGGATTGCGAGAAGTCGAGACTGTGCTCGAATCGCAGGCGGTTTTGGTCGCTTCGCAAAACCTGCCTTCGGAAAAACAGGCCCTGCTCGACAAACTGCTCTTTCGAATACGGGCAGTAAAAAAATCCAAAAACCACAAGTACATCCTCCTGAATGCCCCCAATGACCGTCTACCCGACATCATTCGCATCCTGCCCGGCATGAAAAGCCCGACCGTGCTGCCTCTCGCCGATGCGGGTTGGAGCAGCGTCCATTCCGTCGTGCAGGAAGACCGATTTTGGGACATCATCGAAGACCTGAAGGCCAATGGTGCACAGGGAATTTTGGTGGTGCCGATTGAAAAAATGATTTTGTAGTGATTGGTGACTAGTGATTAGTGATTGGGAGCCCCAGTCACTAATCACTAGTCACTAATCACCAATTACCAATTACATGAAAATTGCTAAACATCCTGACTATCAACAACTTGCGCAACTCCTCCAGCGCCCGGTCATTGACCAAGAAGACCTCACGGCCACCGTCTCCGAGGTGTTGCGGAGCGTAAAAAACCGGGGCGACGCTGCCCTGCGGGAGTACACCGCCCGCTTCGATGGCGTCACCCTCGCTGGCTTGGAAGTGACGCCTGACGAACTATCTGCCGCCGAGCGCAGCCTGTCCGATGAATTGAAATCGGCCATCCGCTTGGCGGCAAAAAACATAGCTAAATTCCACGCTGCACAACGAGAGCGGCCCAAACCCGTGGAGACCATGCCCGGCGTTGTCTGCTGGCGCAAAAGCGTGGCCATCGAGCGGGTCGGGTTGTACGTACCAGGAGGTACGGCACCGTTATTTTCGACGGTTTTGATGCTCGGCGTACCAGCGTATTGGGCTGGCTGTCAGGAAGTTGTGATGTGTACGCCTCCGGCGAAAGACGGCTCCGTTCATCCGGCCATCCTGTTTGCTGCGCAAGTGGCAGGCGTTCATCGCATCTTCAAAGTCGGGGGGGCGCAGGCCATCGGGGCACTGGCATACGGCACGGAAACCATCCCGCAGGTCTATAAAATCTTCGGCCCCGGCAACCGTTACGTGACCGCCGCCAAGCTCCTCGTGCAGCAGTCCGGCATCCCGATTGACATGCCCGCCGGGCCGAGCGAGGTGCTAGTTTTTGCGGACGAAAGCTGCGTTCCTTCCTTCGTCGCTGCTGACCTGCTCTCCCAAGCCGAGCACGACGTGGACTCGCAGGTGGTGTTTTTAACGACCTCTGAAAGCATTTTACAGCAGGTGATTGACGAAGTCGAAAAGCAAGTAGCAACCCTTCCTCGTCAAAAAATGCTCCGTGATGCCCTTGAACACAGCGTTTTCTTGTTGCTTGAAAATCAGCAAGTTGCGCTGGAGGCTATCAATCTTTATGCTCCTGAGCACCTGATTTTAGCCTGTGAAAACGCCGAGGAAATTGCCGAAAAAGTGGTCAACGCTGGATCTGTTTTCCTCGGCAACTTCACCCCCGAAGCGGCGGGCGACTACGCCAGCGGTACTAACCACACGCTGCCCACGAGCGGCTTTGCTCGCAGCTATTCCGGTGTTTCGTTGGACAGTTTTATGAAAAAAATCACGTTCCAGCGCATCAGTCAGGAAGGCATGGCTGGCATCGGCCCGGCCATCGTCACGCTGGCGAGGGAGGAGGAATTGGAGGCACATGCACAAGCTGTCAAACTTAGATTGGATAGGACACAGATTTAACTGATTTGACTGATTTACACAGATTAGTAATTAGTTCAAATCTGTTGAATCAGTAAAATCTGTGTCCCATCACGCCAAAGTGAAATCATGCAAATTCAAAATCTCGTCAGGAAAAACATCCTCAACCTCAAGCCCTACTCCTCTGCCCGCAGCGAGTTCAGCGGCACGGCCTCCGTGTTTTTGGATGCCAACGAGAACGGCCACGACCTGTTCGGGGACGGGCTGAACCGCTACCCCGACCCGCTGCAACTGGCTGTAAAACAGTGCATTGCGAAGCTGAAAGGCGTTCCTGTCGAGTCCATTTTCCTCGGCAATGGCAGCGACGAGGCGATTGACCTGCTGTTCCGCATATTTTGCGAGCCGGGTGTGGACGAGGTCATTACCTGCCCGCCTACCTACGGCATGTACCGTGTGCAGGCGGACATCCACGGGGCGCCGATTCGTACGGTTTTGCTGGATGAAAATTTCCAACTTCGACCGGAAGCAATATTGGAAGCCGTTTCGCCGAAATGCAAATTGCTGTTTTTGTGTTCGCCAAATAACCCCACGGGCAACCTTCTTGACCCAGCCGCCGTGGAGTTTTTGCTCAACAATTTCCGGGGAATCGTCGTGGTGGATGAGGCATATATTGACTTCGCCGAAGGTGCCACCTCATGGTCGCAGCGGCTGGCTGAGTTCCCCAACCTTGTTGTGCTGCAAACCCTCTCGAAGGCTTGGGCACTGGCAGGTGCGAGGCTGGGTATGGCCTTCGCCAACCCCAAAATCATTCACTACCTAAACGCTGTGAAATACCCGTACAATGTCGGTTTGCCCACACAACGGGCCGTTTTGTCGGTGCTGGAAACTGGGCTGGATGGCACAGTTGAGGCCATCATTGCGGAGCGAAAAAGACTCGAATCGGAACTGGCCAATCTGGATTTTGTGGAGCGCATTTACCCCAGCGACGCCAATTTCCTTTTGGTAAAAATGCGGGATAGTAGCTTGATTTTCAATTACTTAAAGCAAAATAGTGTGGTGGTGCGGGACAGGTCACGAGAGCCGCTTTGTGAGGGGTGCCTGCGAATTACAGTCGGCACTCCTTCGGAAAACGACCACCTGATTACCCTTTTAAAAAGCAAAAAATAATCCGGTCCAATCCGTGTCATCCGTGTGCTTTTTGAAACACAGATGGCACGGATTTGACACGGATTTGAACTGATTTTATGAAAAAAATCCTTTTTCTCGACCGTGACGGCGTGCTCATCAACGAAGTACCCGAAACTTTCCAGATTGACACCTTGGAGCAAATGGTGCTGCTCCCCGGCCTCATCCGAAACCTGCACAAAATCAGGACGCAGACTGACTATCTGCTCGTGATGGTGACGAACCAAGACGGTCTAGGCACCGATGTTTACCCACAGGAAAACTTCGACCGGGTGCAAGGAAAACTGCTACAAATACTTGAAAACGAGGGGATTGTGTTCGATGCAATTCACGTGGATAAGAGCTTTGAGCACGAAAACTTACCCACCCGAAAGCCCGGCACGGCCATGCTCACCGAGTACCTGAACGGCAGCTACGACCTCGCCAACAGCTACGTCGTCGGCGACAGAAAAACGGACATCATGCTGGCCAAAAACCTCGGCGCACGAGCCATCGGCATTCGGGGTCTCTTGCCCTTCGGGGAGTGGGAGCAGCAAGCGGAGTTGATTGTGGATACTTGGGATGAAATCGGCGAGTACTTGCTGCGGTCAAAGCGTCAGGCAACTGTCCACCGCAAGACGAAGGAGACGGATGTGCTCGTCGAACTGGAGTTCGACGGTACGGGGCGAGCTGACATCTCCACCGGCCTCGGCTTCTTCGACCATATGCTGGAGCAGATAGCTCGACATGGTGCTATTGGCTTGAAAATCAAGGTTTTAGGTGACTTGCATATTGACGAACACCACACCATCGAAGATACTGGGCTGGCACTTGGCGAGGCTTTCCTCCAAGCACTCGGCGACAAGCGGGGCATCGAACGCTACGGCTTCTGCTTGCCCATGGACGACTGTTTGGCGCAGGTAGCGCTGGATTTTGGAGGTCGCCCGTGGCTGGTCTGGGAGGCTGAGTTCAAGCGGGAAAAAGTTGGGGACATGCCCACGGAAATGTTCTTCCATTTTTTCAAATCCTTCAGTGACACGGCGAAGTGCAACCTGAACATCAAGGCCGAGGGGCAGAACGAGCACCACAAAATCGAAGCGATTTTCAAGGCGTTTGCGAAAGCGCTGAAAATGGCGGTGCGGAAGGAGGGGAATGCGCTGCCGACGACGAAAGGAGTTTTGTAACTGAAAATCCGTGTCCAATCCGTGTCATCCGTGTGCAAAAACGGA